>DATKEY010000064.1:0-2695 GCA_035544475.1 Candidatus Dormiibacterota bacterium
CCGATCAGCGTGTTGCCGGTGCTGATGAGGTCGTCGACGAGCACGCACGCCCGGCCGTCGACGTCACCGATGACGTTGAGCACCTCGACGTCGTCGTCGGTCGGGCGGCGCTTGTCGATGATCGCGATCGGGGCGTCGAGCAGACGCGCGAGCGCGCGGGCGCGAGCGGTGCCGCCGACGTCGGGCGAGACCACGACGAGGTTTCCGTCGTGGTGCCGCTCGCGGACATGGCGGGCGAGGATCTTCGAGGCGGTCAGCGCGTCGACGGGGATGTCGAAGAACCCCTGGATCGCCTCGGCGTGGAGGTCGACGGTGACCACCCGGCTCGCCCCGGTCGCCTGGATGATGTTCGCCATCAGCTTGGCGCTGATCGGGTCGCGCGCCTGGGTCTTCTTCTCCTTGCGGGCGTAGCCGTAGTACGGAACGACCGCGTTGACCCGGGCCGCCGAGGCGCGGCGCAGGGCGTCGAGGATGATGAAGAGCTCGATGAGGTTCTCGTTCACCGGCCGGCAGGTGGGCTGGATGACGAAGACGTCCTGGCCGCGCACCGAGTCGCCGATCTTGACGTCGATCTCCCCGTCGCTGAAGCGCTTCACCTCCATCTCTGTGAGCGGGATGTTGATCTCCGCCGCGATCCGCGCCCCGAGCTCCGGGTTGGCGGTGCCGGAGAGGAGACGGAGGTCGCCGTGGGGCGAGCTCACGATGCGTCCTCCCGGCGCCGGTGGCGGCGCGCCGCCCAGCCCTCGATCGTGGTCTGCCGCGACCGCTCGACGGCCAGAGCGCCGTCGGGGACGTCGCGGGTGATCACCGAGCCGGCGGCGACGTAGGCGCCCGCGCCCACCCGCACCGGAGCGACCAGGCTCGCGTCGGTGCCGATGAAGGCGCCGTCGCCGATCACCGTGCGGTGCTTGGCCTCGCCGTCGTAGTTGCAGGTCACCGTGCCGGCGCCGACGTTCACGTCCCGGCCCACGTCGCTGTCGAGGACGCAGGAGAAGTGGCTGATGTGGCTCCCCGCCCCGACGTGGCTGTTCTTCAGCTCGGCGTGGGTGCCGACGTGGACCCCGGCGCCGAGGTGGGTGCCCGGCCGGAGCCGGTCGTACTGGCCGATGACCACGTCGTCGCCGAGCTCGCACTCCTCGAGCGAGGAGGCCCCGATGCGGACGCGGTCGCCCGCCCGGACGTCGCGCAGCTGGGCCATCGGCCCGACGACGCACCCCTCGCCGAGCGTGGTCGCGCCCCGCAGCACCGTCATCGGGAGCAGGACCGAGTCACGGCCCACCCGCACCTCCGGGTCGACAAAGGTCGTCGCGGGGTCTTCGACGGTCACCCCTGCGAGCATAAGCGCGTCGAGGGTACGGCGTCTGAGCACCGCCTCGGCGGCGGCGAGCTGGCAGCGGTCGTTCACGCCGAGCGCCTCGTCGGGATCGGCGGCCACGACCGCCTCGGCGCCTCCGAGGAGCTCGACGACGTCGGTCAGGTAGACCTCGCCCTGGGCGTTGTCGCTGCCGAGCCGCTCGAGCGCCGGCCAGAGGCGGGCGCCGTCGAACGCGTAGGCGCCGGCGTTGCACTCGGCGGGGACCGGTTCACCGGGAGGGAGGTCGCGCTCCTCCACGATCCGTGCGACCGCCCCGTTCCGGTCGCGGACCAGCCGGCCGAGCCCGCGTGGGTCGGCGGGGACCACCGCGAGGAGCACGCACCCCGCCCCGGTCTCGCGCTGCCGTGCGAGCAGGGCGGCGAGCGTGTCGGGGCGGAGGAGCGGGGTGTCGCCGCTGAGCACGAGCACCGGGCCGGCGGAGCGCCGCGCGGGCGGCACCGAGCGGAGCGCGTCGCCGGTGCCCCGCGCCTGCACCTGCTCGGCGGTCGAGGCGACCCCGTCGAGCGCCGCGGCGACCTCCGGCTGCTCGGGGCTGACGATCACCAGCGGCTCGGCCCCGGTCGCCGCCGCCGCGGCCGCCACCGCGTGCAGGAGGAGAGGCCGGCCGGCCAGGGGGTGCAGCGCCTTGGGCAGGCGGCTCCGCATGCGCGTCCCCCGCCCGGCGGCCAGAACGACCGCCAGGGGTGCGTCAGCCACGGCCGCGAGTATAGCGGCCGCCCCGCACGAGACCCGCTGCCGCGTCGGCACGCTACCCTGCCGCGCATGCCGGTCCAGGTCGAGCGCACCGACGCGGGTGTCGCGACGATCACCCTCGACAGCCCCGAGCGCCGCAACGCGCTCGACGAGGAGCTCGCCGCCCAGCTCCGCCAGGCGGTCCGCGACGTCGCCGCCGACCCCGGCGCCCGCTGCGTCGTGGTCACCGGCGCCGGGCGGGCGTTCTGCTCCGGAGCGGACCTCGGTGAGTTCCGCCGCCAGGAGAGCGGCGGCGTCCTCCCCCGCCGGGAGATGCTCGGCGCCTACTACCGCACCTTCCTCGACGTGCGCGACCTCGCCGTCCCGACGATCGCGGCGGTGAACGGCCCGGCGATCGGCGCCGGCCTCAATCTCGCCCTCGTCTGCGACCTGCGGATCGCCGCCGCCTCGGCGCGCTTCGGGGCCACCTTCGTCCGCCTCGGCATCCACCCCGGCGGCGGCGCCACCTACATGCTCGCCCGCCTGCTCGGCCCCGCCCGCGCGGCGGAGATGCTGCTGAGCGGCGAGCTCGTCGACGGCGCGCGCGCCCTCGAGATGGGCCTCGTCAACCGCCTCGTCGACGACGCC
>DATKEY010000065.1:0-2596 GCA_035544475.1 Candidatus Dormiibacterota bacterium
CGGGGCGCTGCTCACTACCGCGCTGAACCCGCTGATGAAGCCGCTCCCCGAGGACCGCAGGACGGCGAGTCAACGCCGCTTCGAGGCGCTGATGGAGCTCTGCCGCCGCCAGCTCGACGGCGGCGGGCTGCCGAGCGTCGGTGGCCAGAAGCCGCACCTCTATGTGACGGTGCCGGTCGAGACGCTCCGGGGTGAGCCCGGATCGCCCGGTGGCGAGATGCGCTGGGCGGGGCCGGTGGTCGGGGAGGCGGCGCGCCGGCTCGCCTGCGACGCGGTGTGCACCGAGATCACGGTGGGTCCGCGGGGCGAGCCGCTGGCCATCGGGAAGCCGAAAAGGACGATCACCGGTCGCCGGCGCGCCGCGCTGGTCGCGCGCGACGGCGGCTGCCGGTTCCCGGGCTGCACCCGTCCCCCGGAGTGGTGCGACGGGCACCACATCGTGTGGAAGAGCCACGGCGGGCCGACGGTGTTGAGCAATCTGCTGCTGTTGTGCCGTCGTGACCATCGGCGCGTCCACGAAGGCGGCTGGACGATCGCCTGGACGTCGGAGACGGAGATCGAGTTCGTGCCCCCGGGAGGTCGGTCGCCGTGAACCGCCAGGGGGGAGGCCGCCCGCTCAGCCTGCGTCGGCGGGCCAGGGCGGCTCGCCGGACGTGAGCACCATGGTGACGGGGCCGTCGTTCTCGAGGCGCACCCGCATGTGGGCCGCGAATCGTCCGGTGGCGACGCGCAGTCCGCGTGCGGCCAGCTCGCCGCAGAACTCCTCGCACAGCCGCTCGGCGAGCTCGGGTGGGCCGGCGCCGACGAACGACGGCCGGTGCCCCCGGGACGTGTCGGCGTAGAGGGTGAACTGGCTGACCACGAGCACCTCGCCGCCGGTCGACGCCAGGTCGCGGTTCATCCGCCCCGCCTCGTCGGCGAGGACCCGGAGCGTCGCCACCCGCCCGGCGAGGTGGTGGGCGGTCGCCTCCGTGTCGGCGGGCCCACAGCCGAGCAGGACGCAGAGCCCGGGTCCGATCGCCCCGACCACCTCGCCGTCGACCCGGACCTCCGCGCCGGTCACCCGCTGGACCACCGCCCGCACCCGCGGGAGCCTAGCGGAGGAAGCGCAGCCCCCGGTAGATGCGCATCGCCTCCGCCTCGGCCTCGAGGAAGCTCTCCGCGGAGGCGCGCATCCCGTGGACGAGGAAGCTCCAGGCCCGCCGCTCCGGGTCGCCGCCCTCGACGGTCCCGAAGGCGAACCCGAGCGCGCGCGGCGGATACATCTCGATCACCGCCCCCGGAAGCCGCTTGAAGATCGGCCTGGCGACGAGGATCGCCTCCAGCGCCGCCCCGTCCTGCAGCCGGCCGCCGCAGAGGTCGACGGACCGGAGCTTGGCGATCGGGTTGTCGGGGTCGCGGATGGTGATCGTCGTCCCGAAGCGCTCGGACAGGTCGCGAAGGACGAAGAGGAGTGCCAGCGCGTCCGTCTCGTCCCCCCGCAGCCGGACGAACCCCGCCGCCGAGAGCGGCCCCAGCGTCACCGCCGCGGCCTCCGAGCTGATCTCCGCGTGCCGGAAGAACTCCATCGAGAAGAGGTCACGCGAGCGGGCGTCGGCGAGCCAGGGCACGTCCCCCCGCCACTCGCGCAGGTCCGCCAGCCTCCGGAAGCGCCCGTGGAAAGCCTCCCGGTCCTCCGGCTCGAGGCCCCACACCCTGACGTGAATGACGCGGCCCATTCAGCCATTCTACGGGCGCTCTCCCGCTCCGCCACGCTCACGCTCGGGTCGGGTACCCTTCGGTCCCCGAGCCGAGGTAGCTCAGTTGGTAGAGCACGGGTCTGAAAAACCCGGTGTCGTCAGTTCGATCCTGACCCTCGGCACCAGGCGGCGTAAGGGGTTTCCCCGCCGCCGTGTTCCGGCCGAGGGCGTGTGAACTCAGCTTGTACTCGGTTGCCCTCGGGGACGGGTCCGCGGCGCCGGCCGGCAGCGCCGTGAGGGATCTCCTTCGTCGCCGGCGCACTGCTGCCGATCGAGAGGTCCGGGCTCTGGCGACGACCGTTGGCTTGGGCTGAAGAGACCTGAACCCGCTGGACTGGTACCGAGCCTCGGAGCTCCGGTGGAGTGGGCCCTTCTCCACCTCAGCACGCCTTTCGCCCACTTCGGCGCGACCAGGGACAGTGCCCTCGGCCTCGCCGTGCTGGTTCTCGTCATCTTTGTGTGTCTTCTACTGGTCCCCATGTATGCGTGGCAAGTTCGCGCGGCCTCGCGCCTCCTGGTCGAGCAGGCGCAGGTGGCGCCGCGCATGGAGGAACTCCGCAGACAATTCGTGCGCGATGCGCAGAGGTTCCAATAATCCTCACCGTGACGGTCAGCGCCTCGGGGATCAAGGGTGGGATCTTGCCACCTGACACTGGTCAATCCAGCGCGTTTTGCAAATGACGTGGTGAGCGTTTCCCGGGTCCAGTAATGGACCGAGATCGGCGGCCACCAGCATAGGGGTCAATCCCGCCTCAGGAGAGACCACGCCACTGGTCAACCATTGACCAAAATTGCCGCCCCAGACTGCAAACGCGCCACTGGTCAGCCATTGACCAATGATGCTGCCCAACCCACAT
>DATKEY010000066.1:0-15364 GCA_035544475.1 Candidatus Dormiibacterota bacterium
CAGATCGCCGAGCAGCTCGAGTGCGCGACCTGCGGCATCGACATCCCCGCGGCGCTGCGCGACCTCGCGCAGAAGGCCTTCATGATCGTCGTCCAGGACTTCCAGGATCCGTACACGCTCAACGTCCGGCAGCTGATGAAATGCTGCGTCGAGGAGATCACCCCTGACGGACGGCTGATCCCGTTCTGTGCGTACAACTCGGTCGGCTACCGCGAGCAGGTGCGCGAGCGGATGAGCGGGGTGAGCGTCGCCACCGTGGTGCCGAACGCCACGCCGCTGCAGGCGATGCTCGAGACCACCCGTCACGGGTCGAGGACGCTGAGGCGGTCGCCGTGACGGCCGATCCGGCGGCCGAGCTCGCCAGGCGCTGCTGCGCCGCCGCCTACTCCGGCGACGCCGTCGCGATGGTTCTCGGTGAGAGCTACCACCCCGGTGGCCTCGCGCTCACCCGCGAGCTGCTCTCGCATCTCGAGCTGCGAGCGGGGCAGCGCGTCCTCGACGTCGCCGCCGGCCGGGGAGCGAGCGCGCTGCTCATCGCCACCGAGCACTCCGTCGAGGTCGACGGCGTCGACCTCTCGCCGGCAAACGTCGACCGTGCGAACACCGCCGCGCACGGCGCCGGCCTGGGCTCGCGGGTGCGCTTCCACCTCGGCGATGCGGAGCGCCTCCCCCTCGGCGACGGCGCCGTCGACGCGGCCGTCTGCGAGTGCGCCTTCTGCACCTTCCCGGACAAGCCGGCGGCGGCGGCCGAGCTCGCCCGGGTGCTGCGCCGGGGCGGCCGGCTCGGGATCACCGACGTGACGGTCGCGCCACCGGGACTGACCGGTGACCTCGCAGGGCTCGCGGGCTGGGTCGCCTGCCTCGCCGACGCGCGGCCGCTCGAGGAGTACTCCTCGATCCTCGCCGCCGCCGGTCTGCGCACCGTGCACACCGAGCGCCACGACGCAGCCCTCGCCCGCATGGTCGAGGAGATCGACGCGCGGCTGCGCGCGCTGCGGATGGTGCGCGCGGCGGTGCCGGCGATCGAGGGCATCGACGTCGACCGCGCCCTCGACCTCTGCGCCCAGGCCGCGGCCGCGGTGCGCGACGGCGTCGCCGGCTACGCGATGCTCGTGGCCGTGCGGGAGTAGGCGCGCCACCGCCTCATCCTTCGGGAGGAGGGGCGCCGCTCGAAGATCACTCCACGGAGGGACGACCGCAGCGGCGGACGGGCCCAGAGTGACCGGCATGACCACCTCCACCTCCTCCGGGCGCGAGGGCCTCGTCGTCGACGTCCGGGGCGTCACCAAGCGCTTCGGAGCTCGCACCGTCCTCGAGGACGTCGACCTCCGCGTCCCCCGCGGCTGCGCCTTCGGCTTCCTCGGGCCGAACGGGGCCGGCAAGACCACGCTCATCCGGGTGCTCCTCGGCCTGGTTCCCGCCAGCGCCGGCGAGATGCGCCTGCTCGGCCATCCCCTTCCGGCCGAGCGCCCCGCGGCGCTGGCGCGCGTCGGCGCCATCGTCGAGGAGCCCCGGTTCCACGCCCATCTCTCCGGCCGCGAGAACCTCCTCGTCGCCGCCGCCCCGCGCGGCGCCGAGGCCGAGGGACGGATCGACGCGGCGCTCGCCCGGGTCGGCCTCGCCGGCCGCGCGCGCGACCGGGTCGGCGGCTACTCGATGGGGATGCGCCAGCGGCTCGGCATCGCCCGCTGCCTTCTCGTCGACCCGGAGCTGCTCATCCTCGACGAGCCGATGAACGGCCTCGGCCCCGCCGGCATCCTCGAGATGCGCGGCCTCATCCGCAGCTTCGTCGAGGAGGGGCGGACGGTGCTGCTCTCGTCCCACCTCCTCGACGAGGTCGAGCGCACCTGCGACGGCGTCGCGATCATCGACCGCGGCCGGATCATCACGCAGGGCACCCTCGCCGAGGCGATGGGTGCGCAGGACAACGCGCTCGTCATCGGCTGCGACGACCTCGCCCTCGCCGCCGCCATCCTCGGCAGCCTCCCGACGGTGATCGCGGTCGCGCGGAGCAGCGACGGCACGCTGCGGGTCTCGCTGGCCGGCGGCGCCTCGGCCGCCGACGTCAACCGGGCGCTCGTCGAGCGCGGCGTCGCCGTGCACCGCCTCGAGCCCTCCCGTCTCTCGCTCGAGGAGCGCTTCCTCGAGCTCACCTCGCGCCTGGGAGCCGCCTGATGACCGCGCACATGGCCCGGAGCATGGTCTCCGCCGAGTTCCTCAATCTGCGCCGGCGGCGCGGCCTGTTCTGGTGGTCGCTGCTGCTCACCAGCGGCGCGATGGTCGCGGCGTTCACCACGCTGGTGATCCTCCACCTCAACGACCCGGCCCACTACGGCCCCGCCGGCGGGGCGAAGAACTTCATGCACTCGATGGAGGCGCTCATCGGCCTCGGCGGGGTGGCCTCGATCATGATCGGCGCGAGCGCCGGCGCCGGAGACCTCGGCGCCGGGGTCTTCCGCGACATGGCGAGCAGCGGCCGCTCCCGGATCACGCTCTTCCTCGTCCGCGTCCCCGGTGCGATGCTCCTGCAGCTGCCGCTCGTCCTCGGCGCGTTCGCCATCGCCGCCGTCGCCTCGATCGTCCTCGCCGGGGGCGAGCCGGTGCCCACCGCGACGCTGATCGCCGAGTACGGCGGCTGGGTGCTCGCCGGCACCGTCCTCGAGCTCATCCTCGCCATCGGCCTCTCGTCGATGCTCGGCACCCGCGCGACCACGATCGGTGTGCTGCTCGCCTGGGAGCTGATCGGCGTCCGGCTGATCCAGCAGTTCACCTTCCTCGGCGACATCCGCAAGGCGCTCAACGCGACCGCGATCGACAACCTCCGGCCCGGCGGATCGGTGATGCTGCCGATGCCGGTGCTCGCGGCCGTCACCGTCGCCGTCTGCTGGGCGGTCGTCGCCCTCGCCGCGGGAGCCTGGCGCACCCGCACCATCGACGCCTAGAGGTCCTACCGTTGACGTCCGTGAGCGAGGGATCCCTTCCTCCGGGCGCCGACCCCTCCATCCCGGGGCGGCCGACGCTGGTCCCCAGCCGGTTCCGGCCGCCCCAGCAGGCCGTCGACGCCGGCCTCGCCGTGCTCGCCGCCGTCCTCATCATCGGAGGCCTGCTCCCCGAGAACCGGGTCGAGCACGGCGGGACGCTGAACTGGCCGCGGGTCCTCGCCACGACCCTGCTCTCCACGCTCCCGCTCGTGTGGCGCCGTCGCTGGCCGGTGCCGGTGCTCGGCGTCACCATCGCCGCGGTGCTCATCGAGGGTGCGGTGCGCGACCCCTCCGCCGCGGCTCTGCCGATGCTGATCGCGGTCTACACCGTGGCGACGCAGCGCTCCCACCGCACCGCCGTCCTCGCCGCAGGGGTGGCGTCGCTCGCCCTCTTCACCGAGATGGAGCTGGCGCACGTCGCCGCGACCATCCCGGGGGCGGTGTCGCGGATCGCGACCCCGGCCGCGGCGTGCGCGCTCGGGCTCTGGGTCCACGCCCGCCGCGACTACGTCGAGCAACTCCGCGAGACCGCGGTGCGCCTGTCCCACGAGCGCCGGCTGCTCGCCCGCCAGGCGGTCGCCGAGGAGCGGGTGCGCATCGCCCGCGAGCTCCACGACGTCGTCGCCCACAACGTCAGCCTGATGGTCGTGCAGGCCGGCGCCGTGCGCGAGACCATCGACCCCGCCCATCCGGCACGGCCGGTGCTCGAGTCGATGGCGCGCACCGGCCGGGAGGCGCTCGCGGAGATGCGCCACATGCTCGGGGTGCTCCGCCTCGAGGACACCGCCGACGGGGCCGGCCGGGCGCCGCAGCCGGGGGTCGCCGACCTCGGCCCCCTCATCGAGCAGGCCCGTGGGGCCGGGCTTCCGGTCGAGCTCAGCGTCGAGGGCACGGCCCGGCCGCTGCCCCCGGGGATCGACCTCTCCGCATACCGGATCGTCCAGGAGGCGCTCACCAACACGCTCCGCCACGCCGGGCCGACGCAGGCGCGGGTGCTCCTCCGCTATCGGGCCGACGCCCTCGAGGTGCGGGTGTCCGACAGCGGCCGCGGCAGCGCGGCGCCGACCTCCGGCGGCCACGGGCTGGTGGGGATGCGCGAGCGCGTGGCCCTCTTCGGCGGCGAGCTCGTCGCCGGCGCCGTCCCCGGCGGGGGATTCGCGGTGCGCGCCGTGCTCCCCCTCGGCGGCCCGGCTACGCTGCAGGGGTGAGCGACGCCCCGACACTGCGGTTGCTCGTCGCCGACGACCAGGCACTGATGCGCGCGGGCTTCCGGATGATCCTCGAGGCCCAGCCCGACCTGCGGGTGGTCGCCGAGGCCGCCGACGGGGTCGAGGCGGTCGAGCTGGCCCAGCGCCACCGCCCCGACGTCGTCCTCATGGACATCCGCATGCCTCGGATGGACGGGGTCGAGGCGACCCGGAGGCTCGCCGGCCACCGTGTGCTCATCCTCACCACCTTCAACCTCGACGAGTACGTCGTCGAGGCGCTCCGCGCCGGGGCGAGCGGCTTCCTCCTCAAGGACGCCCCGCCCGAGGAGCTGGTGCGCGCCGTGCGGGTGGTCGCGGCGGGCGAGGCGCTGCTCTCCCCGGCGGTGACCCGCACCCTCCTCGACCGGGTCGTGCAGCGGCTGCCGGCCGCAGCGGCACCGGTGCCCGCCGTGCTCGACGATCTCACCGAGCGTGAGCTCGAGGTGCTGCGGCTCGTCGCCCGGGGGCTGAGCAACAGCGAGATCGCCGCCCACCTCGTCGTCGGCGAGACCACGGTGAAGACCCACGTCTCCCACCTCCTCGACAAGCTCGGGCTGCGCGACCGGGTGCAGGCGGTGGTCCTCGCCTACGAGCTCGGGCTGGTCAGCCCGGGGGTGGTGGAAGGGTAAGGTAGGTGTCCGGGCCAGACCGAGGCCGCCACCCGCCGATCCGGAGAACCGCCTTGTCCGTCCCCCCCGACATCCCGATCACCGCCGCGGGCCGCAAGGCCCTCGAGGAGGAGCTTGCGGAGCTCGTCGGCATCCACCGCCCGGAGGTCGTGTCGCGCATCGCCCACACCCGCGAGCAGGGTGACCTCCGCGAGAACGCCGGCTACCACCAGGCGCGCGAGGACCAGAGCCGCATCGAGGGGCGCATCGCCGAGATCGAGGAGACGCTCCGCCGCGCGGTGCTCATCGACATCCCCACGAACGCCGAGGTGATCGAGCTCGGGTGCACCGTCACCGTGATCGACGAGTTCGGCGAGAGCGTGCTCCATCTCGTGGGCCCCACCGAGACCGACGCCGCCAACGGACGCATCTCGGCGGGCTCCCCGGTGGGCAGGGCGCTGCTCGGCCATCGCGCCGGCGACACGGTGAAGATCACCACCCCCGGAGGCACCCGCGAGATGGAGATCAAAGCGGTGAGGGGGCACGCGTAGCGCTCCGCGCGCAGGCGTATCCTCTCGACCACGCCGTCCGGCGAGGAACGAGGAGAGCGCCATGAAGAAGTTCCTTCTCAGCGAAGACCAGCTCCCCGACCGCTGGTACAACATCCTCCCCGACCTCCCCGAGCCGCTCGGGCCCTTCCTCCACCCCGCGACCCTGCAGCCGATGGGTCCGGCCGACCTCGCGCCCCTGTTCCCGATGGCGATCATCCTCCAGGAGGTGTCGCAGGACCGCTGGATCGACATCCCCGATCCGGTGCGCGACGTCTACCGGATGTGGCGGCCGACGCCGCTGTACCGCGCGGACCGCCTCGAGAAGGCGCTCGACACACCGGCGCGGATCTTCTTCAAGTACGAGGGCGTCTCCCCGGCGGGCTCGCACAAGCCGAACACCGCGGTGCCCCAGGCGTACTACAACGCGGCCGAGGGCATCCACCGGCTCGCCACCGAGACCGGCGCCGGGCAGTGGGGATCGGCGCTCGCCTTCGCCGGCGCCCTGTTCGACATCGAGGTCTTCGTCTACATGGTGCGCATCTCGTACGACCAGAAGCCGTACCGCCGCGCGCTCATGGAGACGTGGGGCGCCCAGGTCGCGGCGTCGCCGACGGATCGCACGAACTTCGGACGTTCGGTCCTCGAGCGCGACCCGGCGTCGCCGGGGAGCCTCGGCATCGCGATCTCCGAGGCGGTCGAGGAGGCCGCGACCCGCGAGGACACCCACTACTCGCTCGGCTCCGTCGTCAACCACGTCCTGCTCCACCAGACCGTGATCGGGCTCGAGGCCATCAAGCAGATGGAGATGGCCGACGCCTACCCCGACGTCGTCGTCGGCTGCGTCGGCGGTGGCTCGAACTACGCCGGGCTCGCCTATCCCTTCGTCGCCGAGCGGCTGAGCGGACGCCGGCCTGCGACCCGCTTCGTCGCCGCCGAGCCGGCGGCGTGCCCGACGCTCACCCGTGGGGTCTACGCGTACGACTTCGGCGACACCGCCGGGATGGGCCCCGTCGTACCGATGCACACCCTCGGCCACAACTTCGTCCCCGATCCCATCCACGCCGGCGGGCTGCGCTACCACGGCGACGCACCCTCTCTCTGCGCGCTGGTGCGTGCGGGGATCGTCGAGCCGCGCGCCTACACCCAGAACGAGTGCTTCGCCGAGGCGGTGCGCTTCGCTCGCACCGAGGGATTCCTCCCCGGACCGGAGCCGTCGCACGCGCTGCGCGCCGTCGCCGAGGAGGCGCAGGCCGCGAAGGAGGCAGGTGACGCGCGGACGATCCTCGTCAACCTCTCCGGTCACGGCCACTTCGACATGTCGGCCTACGACGCCTACTTCGCCGGCCGCCTCGAGGACGTCGCCCTGGCCCAGGAGCGGATCGACCAGGCGCTCACCGAGCTCCCCCCCGTCCCGGCGCTGACGGTCTGACGGCGTCGCCCCGAGGGCGGCAACGTCCGGCGGTGTCGACCCGTCTGTACAGACAGGGAACACCGAGGAGGGTTGGGTCATGCTGCGACGGCTGGCTGCGGCGGTCGCCGGGATCGTGCTCGGCGCGGCCGCACTTGGGGTGGCGCCGCTGACCGCCGCCGCCGACTCGGGGACCGCGATGTGCGGCTTCAACGGCGCCGGGACGGTGGCGCCGCCGGTCAACTACCAGGAGCGCGCGGTGAACTACAAGTTCACCGGGTCGATGAGCTGCCTGTCGAGCGACTCGTCGCTCAACGCGGGGCAGGTCACGGCCGTCGGCGCGGGGTCGATCGGTTGCTTCCGCGGCGACCACAGCGCGGTGCTCGACGTTGTCTGGAACAATGGGAAGTCGAGCACCCTCAAGGTGCACTTCACCGACGTCCTCGCCATGCTCGTGGGCAGCGGCACGGTGAGCGACGGAGAGTTCGCCGGCCAGTCGGTGAGCGGGGTGATGTTCTTCTACTCGCCGGAGGCGCTGAACTGTGCCCAGGTGGGGATCAGCGCCGCCTCGCTCTCCGGGGGCTTCCGCATCGGCTGAGCCTTCACCGAAGCGCCGGGCGACGCCGTCGAGGACCGCCGGGTGACAATGGTTCCCTCACGTCCAGGCTGGGAGGGAAGCAGATGGCCACGGTCACCAGGGCGGTCCCGAGGGCGAGGGTCGGGCTGCGCGCCGAGGTGGCCTCGCAGGCGGTCACCGTCGCCGGGGTGTTCTGCCTCACCGTCGGCGGCGCGATCCACTTCGACCTCGGGGACTTCCTGCTCCACCGTGCGCCGAACTATCTCGTCGCGCTCTTCTTCCTCAACGCCGCCGGGACGCTCGCGGCGGTCGCGGGGATCGCGCTGCGCATCCGCGGGGCCTGGACGCTCGGGGCGCTCATCGCCGTCCCCTCGATCGTTCTCCTGCTCATCGCCGGGACCAGCGGCCTGCCCGGGGTCCACCTCCGCTCCCTCACCTCGGCCAGTGAGGTCGCCTGCCTCGCCGCCGAGGCCCTGTACACCCTGCTCTGGGTGCGGCTCGCCCGTCGCGACCTCGGGTTCTGAGCTCGCTACCCGGAGGGCTTGCCCACCCCGCCGCTGCAGGGGGCGCCGCGCTCGAGGTCCTGCGGCCCCTCGCGGAAGTGTTCGATGAAGCCGGCGACCCGTGGATCCGAGGCGCTCTGCAGGGAGAGCTGGTTGCCCCAGGCAGTCGCCATCACCGGCGCCGGCTGGCCGGGATAGGGGCTGAGGATCACGTAGCGGTCGCCGCCGCCGTAGTGCGACTGGACGGTGCGCTTCAGGATGGCGACCTGGTCGGCCGGGAGCGACGGCTGGTACGTGATCCACACCCCGCCGTGCTCGAGGGAGTGGACCGCGTTCTCGTCGACGACCGGCTGGGTGTAGACCCCGCAGTTCAGCCAGATCGAATTGTGGTTCCCCCCCGCGGGGGGGGTGTGGTCGTACTGGACCGTGCCCGTGACATGGTTCCGGTTCGGCTCGGAGAAGGTCACCGTCCCCGCCGGGGTGGGGGCGTTCGGGTTCGAGGAGTCGTTGCCGCCGGTGACCACGGCGTAGACCGCGACGACCGCGCCGGCGAGGAGCGCGACCCACAGGCCCGTGCTGCGCAGCGAGGGCACGCTCGCGGTGCCGCCCTTGGTCGAGGTGGTCGCCATGGTGAGCCGAGCGTACCAGCGTCACGCGGGTGGCACGGCGCGGACGAGTACGCTTACCCGCCATACCCCCCATGACCAGGAACCTCCCCGCGCCGCGGCGGCTCGCCCTGCCCTGGCGCGTCGTGCTCGGCGCCGCGCTGGTGGCGGCGCTCGCCGCCGCGACCGGGCTCGGCGTGGCCGCCCTCCATCGCACCCCGACCGGGCGGGTCGAGCTCATCGCCACCCGGGCCGAGGGCGGCGCCGGCGGTCTCGGCGGCGTCGAGCTCAGTGGCCCGGCGGGGACCGCGCGGCTCGATGCGGCGCCGGCGTCGATCGCGACCGCCCCGCAGCCGACCGACCTCGGCGGGTTCGACGTGCCCACCGGGCGGTACCGGCTCGTGAGCGTGCGGGCCGGCGGTCGCACCCTCACCGCCCCGCTCTCGGTCGAGATCGGCGGTGACCGGCTGACCCCGGTGCTCATCGCCCTCGGCCGTGACGGAGTACGGGCCTGGTCGGGCAACGAGGGGGTCAACCTCGGGCTGCTGGTGAGCGGGGGCAGGGTGACGCCGGTGCCGGCGACCGCCTTCACCGACCAGGCGGGACGCTCCGTGAGCCTCGTCGACGGCCGGCCGGTGGTCGTCGCGGCCTTCGAGACCCACTGCCACGAGAGCTGTCCGCTCTACACGGCGGTGCTCGCCGACCTGCGCCGGACCCTGGACGCGCGTGGCTGGGCGAACCGGGTCCGGATCGCGGAGGTGACCATGGACCCCGAACGCGACACTCCGGCGACGCTCGCCGCGTATGCGCGACGCACCGGGGCGTCGTGGGAGCTGCTCACCGCCGATCCGACGCAGCTGCGCATCTTCTGGACCGCGCTCCACGCCTCGTACCGCGAGGTCCCGTACGAGGGCGCCGCGCCGATCGACTGGCAGACGGGGCGGCCCGAGGCCTACGACGTGAGCCACGACTCCCTTGCCGCGGTGCTCGACGGCCAGGGCGTCCCGCGCTTCGTCCTCCCCGGCGATCCCCACCTCGGGCACGCACTCGCGGCCCCGCTCGCGAGCATGCTCTCGCCGGAGGCGACGGCCGCGGCCCACCGCGACTCCTGGGCGCTCACCGACCTCCTCGACCGCTTCGACGTCCTGCTCGGCGAGCCCGGCGAGCAGGACCGCCGCCCGGAGACGGCGGTCCGCGCCGGCGCGCCGGCCCCGGGGTTCACCCTGACGGCGCTCGACGGGCGGCGGGTGTCGCTCGACGACCAGACAGGTCGCCCGGTCGTCCTCAACTTCTGGGCGACGTGGTGCGGACCCTGCCGGCGCGAGCTGCCGATGCTCGCCCGCGCCGCCACCGCCCACCCCGGCGTCTCCGTGCTCGCCCTCGACCAGGGCGAGAACGCCGCGACGGTGCGCGGATTCGTCGCCGGGCTGCCCGGCGCGGCGGCCATCGTGCTGCTCGACTCCGCGCGCAGCGTGGGGGCGGAGTACGCGGTCGGCGGCCTCCCGGTGAGCGTCGCGATCGATGCCGGGGGAGCCGTACGCGCGGTCCACGTGGGCGAGCTCGACGCCGCCGCGCTCGACCTGATGCTGAAGCGCGCCGGCGCGTAGGTTTTCGGCCACACCGGACGTCATAGGGCAGCACGGCGAGCGCCGTGCCGGGCGGGGGGCCCGCAGCCCCGTCACCTCGGCGGGCCCCCTCCCGCATTCCCCCTCTGCACCTCTCGCCGGGCGAGGCCATCACTCCGGAATACCTGCCCCCCCACGGCCTCGCCCGGCCCTCGCGCACCGGACTGACGACCGCGGCCGGGGCTCCCCACGCCGCCACGTGGGGGCCCCGCCACAGGTGCCGAAGCCCGTCTAGTGGTCGGCGGCCGACTGACGGCTGGTGGTGCTCAGCGGCAGGAACCCGGCCGCGGGCACCGCGGACGACTGATATCCGGGGGCCATGATGAAGTTGATGTAATCCGTGGCAAGCCCGGGAGGAGCGGGGCTCTTCCGGGTGTACATGTGCTCATGGCTGAAGAATGGATAGGTACCGGCATTCACGCTCGGACCGTCCGCCGAGACTCCGTTCAGCTTGACGCCGGTGACGCCGGTCGCGCCGTTCATCGAGGCGGTGCCCACATAGGAGACCGCGCCCGGCTGGCTCGACACCGCCTGCATCACCAGCTGGGTCGAGTCCTCCTGCGCCGCGGGGGTGGACGACTCGGCGACGGAGCCCATCACGGTCTTGTCGAAGACGAAGCGCGTGCCAGAACCCGGCTTGCGCTCGATCAGGGTGATCGCCTGGTTCTTGCCGCCGACCTGGCTCCAGTTGTTCACCTTCCCGGAGAAGATGTTCTGGACCTGGGCGGTGGTGAGGTTGTTGACCCCTGCGCCGTTGTTCGCGACCACGGTGAAGACGACGATCGCCACCTGGTGGTCCTGCAGGTTCGCCTGGTTGACGCCGGGAGCGGCGCTCGCCGGGACGTCGGAGTCGCCGATGTCCGAGGTGCCGCTGTTGACATTGGACAGGCCGGCCGACGATCCGCCTCCGGACGTGGTGATGGTCGCCGAGCCGCACTGGGCGTGATAGTCGGTCGCCGCCTTCTGGGCGAGCGGGAGCAGCGCGGTCGATCCGCTCGCGGTGACGCTGCCGCCAACGCAGCCGGCGAAGGCCGTGGGGCCGGTGGCCCAGCCCATGGCGCTCCATCCGGCGACGGCCAGTCCTGCAGCGAGGACTGTCAGGGCACGACGAGATCTCATATCGGGTTCCTTCCTCCTCTCTCTGTGGCGGTGTGCCGGGGACAGACCCGGCACAACTCTTGAAATCTCTCACAGGTAATCCTGCACTGTCGTGGATTGTGAGCGCTAATCCACTTTGGTTAAGCAGAGGTTAAGAACAGACCACTGAAGACATTCGCAGTTGCCTGTCACTTAATCCGACACAACTCGGGACTCGGGTGACGGCACGGGGGATGTGACCGCATCGCCATCGATCGTTCGGCGCCCGCGGCGCAGGATGGCGGTGCAGCCATGCGAGAACTCAGCAAGCCCGCCGTCTGCGAGCCGATCCGCCCCACCGCCCTTCGGGACTCCCTCGGGGTGAAGTGGACCCGCGAGCTCGACCCGCTCCGCCGGGCGCTGCTCACCCCGCGCACCGAGGCGCGCCCGCGACCGCAGCGGATCCGGCAGGTGATCCCGCCCGACGAGGTCGAGCTCACCCCGCAGGAGGTCGTCACCGGCGCGCCGGCGGCGGGCCGCGTCTGCGAGGCCTACCACCGTGCCTACGGCGAGCTCCAGCGTCGTGGGCGCCGCCAGCGGATGGGGCTCGGGGGGCTGGCGAGCGCGGTCGCCGTCACCGCCGCCCTGCTCGTCCACCAGGATCGGCTCGACGTCGCTCAGCTCCGCGTCATGGTGGTGACCCCGGCGATGCTCGCCCTCGCCGGCCTCGGGGTGCTCGCCTTCCTCGGCCTGCGCGACTGGAGGCGGCTGACCGACCTGCAGGGGCAGCGGATGCTCCGGGGCATCGACCGTGGCTCCACGCTCCCCGCACCGCGGGTCCAGGCGTTCCTCGCGGGGTATCCGACCGCGGGGGCGGCGTTCCTCGCCTGCTACGACGCGTGGCGGAGGATGGCGGCGACCCCGAGGCTCCGGCTCGGGCTGCTCCTCGAAGCGCGTCCATAGGGGCAGGCGCGCTCAGGTACCCTCTCGCAGCGGCTCACAGGGTGCACGCGAGAGGAGGTCCTGAATGATCAAGGTCAGCGTCTTCTACCCGGCCGGCGAGGGCAGCACGTTCGACATGGACTACTACTGCAACAGCCACATGCCGATGGTCGCGTCCGAGTGCGGCGGAGCGCTCAAGGGCATGAGCGTCGACGCCGGGCTCGCCGGCGGTGCTCCTGGGCAGCCGGCACCGTACTCCGCGGTCGGCCATCTGCTCTTCGACTCCGTCGAGGCCTTCCAGGGCGCCTTCGGCCCAAAGGCGGGGACGATCATGGCCGACATCCCGAACTACACGAACATCGCCCCGGTCATCCAGATCAGCGAGGTCAAGCTCTAGCAGCGCGGCGCGCGGACGTCAGCCCGCGTTCCGCACCGGCACGGTCCGCTCGGTGAGCGCGGAGGGGAACTCGGGCAGCCCGAGCGCGAAGCCCTGGCCGAGCGGGATCCCGGCGCGCCGGAGCGCCGCGGTCGCCGCCGGATTCTCGACCCCCTCGGCGACCAGCGTCGCCCCCGTCGAGGCGGCGAAGGTCGCGATGGCGCGGATCGCGGCGTCGGGGCGGTGGCCATCGATGCGCCGGGTCAGGCTGGCGGCGAGCTTGATGTACTCGGCCTCGGCGGCGACGAGCACCTCGAGCGTCGAGTGGCCCTCGCCGACGTCGTCGAGGGCGAAGCGGAAGCCCTCGCGGCGGTAGCAGGCGAGCACCTCGCGGAGGCGGCGCAGGTCGCTGATCGCCTCGCGCTCGCTGATCTCGAGCACGACGTGGTCGGGCCGGCGCCCGGTGGTGCCGAGGAGCAGCAGCATCTGGTCGACGTCGTGAACCGGGTCGAGCAGCGCCGATGCGCTGACGTTGACGAAGAGCAGCGGACCCTCGGGGAGGCTGCGGGCGTCCCAGACCGCGACCTTGCGGCCGAGCCAGTCGAGGTCGCGGGTGAGGCCGAGCCGGTGGGCGGCGGCGAAGAGCTCCTCGACGCTCGCGCTGGCCTCGCTGGCGTCGGGACGCGCGAGGGCCTCGTAGGCGAAGACGGTGCCGTCGGCGAGGCGGCGGATGGGCTGGTAGGCGGCGCGCAGCCTCTGCTCGTCGAGCAGCCGGTGGATGTGGCTCGACCAGCCGGTGAACCGGTCGCCCCCGGCGCCGGGGGGTGCGACCGCGATCGACCCGCGGTGGGCACGCTTGGCCTCGAAGAGCGCGGCGTCCGCGCGCCCGACCAGCTCCTCGTCGGACTCCTCGCCGTCCCATTCGGCGACCCCGCCCGAGGTCTGCTGGCGTTCGGGGGTCGCCTCGCGCAGCCGCTGGAGCACCGCGCGCGCGTCGTGCCCGGTGCACCGGGGCATGATCACCGCGAACTCGTCCCCGCCGTAGCGCGCGAGGAAGTCGACGTCGCGCAGCGCGTGGCTCCACGCCGCGGCGACGTCGCGGAGCAGCCGGTCGCCGCGCGGATGTCCCCAGTCGTCGTTGAACCCCTTGAAGTTGTCGAGGTCGAGGATGGCGACCGAGAGCGGCTGGCCGTCGCGGCGGGCGCGGCTGAGCGCGCGGTGCAGCTCCTCCTGCCACACCCGGCGGTTGGCGACGCCGGTGAGGGGGTCGAGCCGGGCCGCAGCGGCGAGCCGGGTCTCGACACGCTTGCGCTCGGTGATGTCGCGGACGATCGCGAACATCCGGTTCGGCCCCTCGTCGGGGAGCAGACGGAGCGCGACCTCGATGTCGATGCGCCGGCCGTCCCTGGTGATGAGCGCGGACTCGTAGTGCATGGGCGCGTCGCCGCCGGTGAGACGGCTGCGCAGCCGGGCGACGAGCTCCTCACGGTGCTCCTCGGGGGCCAGATCGATGAGGTTTCGACCCTGCAGCTCCTCACGCCTGTACCCGGTCATCTCGACGTAGGCGTCGTTGGCGTAGACCATCCGCCCCGACTCGGTGATGAGCAGCCCCTCGCCGAGGTCGCTCACCGCCTCGAGGAGCATCTCCATCCGCCTCGTCTGGTGCGCGAACGCCTCGGCGGTGCGCACCCGCTCGAGCGCCCGGGCCGACAGCGAGCCCTCGTCGGCCGAGAAGACGAGCAGGTCCTGGACGCCACGGCGGTAGGCCTCCTCCTCGTGTGCCCGCCAGATCCGGCGCAGCCACCCCGGGGGGGCGAAGCCGGCGTAGAGCACCGGCACCATGCCGAGGAACACGAGGTCGATGGGGATCACCACCGCCGCCGGGATCGTCCTGCCCGAGGCGGCGCCGACGGAGCCGGCGCCGAGGGCGACGAGCAGTCCCGCGACCAGCCCGAGATAGCCGGCGGAGAGCGCGCGCAGCCGGGCGCGCTGCACCCGCGGACGGGTGCGCGACGCGCGCCAGAACGTGATCGCAGGCTCGCTCACGCAGGCCGCCCAGAGGAGGATCACGGTGAGCACGACGGCGATCTGCAGCGGCGAGTACCGCGCCCCCTCGCCGGAGGGGAGGTGGACGATGAGCGCGGTCGCGGTGACGACGGCGACGGCGGCGACGGCGCGGCAGTGCGCGGCGCAGCGGAGCGGGACGAGCGCGTGGCGCAGCTCGACGAGGGCGAGGCCCGACCCCGTGAAGCCGATCACGCTCACCGCGGTGGCGGCGGGCACGCCCACCCCGACCTCGGCGAGCTGACCGACGAGGCTGATCAGCCCGAGCAGGCCGAGGGCGGCCGCCAACCAGGCGCGAGCACGGCCGCGGCGCCGCAGCCAGCCCACTCCCGCGGCGACACCGAGGGCGCAGAACGCCACGCCGACGACGTGGCCGAGAAACTCGGTGACCTCGGTCACACGACCGGCCTCATCATCCCGTGTGCCCCTCTCGTCCTCGCCACAACGCGGTGTCACGATTCTGGGGATCGGGCGGCCCGCGCTCGGTGAAGACGTGTGAAGCTTTCACACCGTCCGGTGACGGCGCGATCACGCCCTATCCGGCGAGCGTGTAGCTCCGCAGGGGTGGCTCGGCCGGGACCCTGGGGTAGTTGGTGAGCTCGCTCGCGATCGTGCCGAGGGCGTCGGCGTACTCGCCGGGGAACCTGGTCGGGTCGACCCCGGGCATGAAGGTCTGGGCGCAGACGTCCCGCGAGACCCGGGCGGGGTCGGCGGGGCCGTCGTGGGTGAGCGCGTCCATGGCGATCGCGTACGCGACCGGGTCGTAGGTGCCGACGGCGAGGTGCTCTCCCTCGAGGTCC
>DATKEY010000067.1:0-6117 GCA_035544475.1 Candidatus Dormiibacterota bacterium
CGCCGAGCTTCGGGGGAGCGGGGCGCTCGTCGCCGGAGCGGGCGAGGATCCACTCCGACCAGTGGTCCCACCAGCTCCCCTGGACGCGCTGCGCCTGGGCGCGCCACGCCTCGGGGTCGGGACCGGGATCGGGCCCGACCCAGTAGTGGGACTTGGGGTTGCCGGGCGGGTTGACCATGGTCTGGATGTGTCCGGTGTGGGAGAGCACGAAGGTGGTGGGGCCACTGAAGAGCTGGGTCGCGCGGTAGCAGCCCTGCCACGGGGTCAGGTGGTCGGTGAGGCCGCCGGTGACGTAGGTGTCGCAGGTGATCCGGGCGAGGTCGACCGGGGTGCCGAGGACGCTCAGCGCGCCGGCGTGGGTGAGCGAGTTGTTCGCGAAGATCTCGAGGAACTGGGCGTGGAGGGCGGCGGGCAGGTTGGTCCGGTCGGCGTTCCAGGCGAGGATGTCGAAGGTCGGGGGCTTCTTGCCCATCAGGTAGTTGTTGACCCAGTAGTTCCAGACGAGGTCGTTGGGGCGCATCCAGGTGAAGACGGCGGCGAGGCTCTGGCCGTCGAGGACGCCGGCGCGCGCGGAGCGCCGCTTCGCGACCGCGAGCAGCGGGCGCGACTGCATCATGCCGACCATGGCCGGAACCTCGAAGTCGAGCAGGGTCACGCCGAAGCTGGCGCTGTTGACGACGTCGGGACGGCGCAGGGCGAGGTGGCTGAGGACGGTCGAGGTGGTGATGCCCCCGGCGCACATCCCGAGCATGTTGACGCTGTCGCTGCCGGTGATCTCCCGGGCGGCGTCGATCGCCGCCACCACGCTCTGCGCGTAGGTGTCGAGGTTCCACGAGCCCTGGCTGGCGACCGGGTTGCGCCAGCTGACGGCGAAGAAGGTGAGGCCCTTCGACACCGCGTACTCGATGAAGCTGCGATTCGGCGCGAGGTCCATGAAGTAGAACTTGTTGATCTGGGGCGGGATCATCACCACCGGCCGGGTGCGCACCTGCGGCGTGGTCGGCGTGTACTGGAGCAGCTCGCAGACGTCGTCGCGGTACACGACCGCCCCCGGGGTGAGCGCCAGGTTCTCGCCGACCTTGAAGGCGCTGCGGTCGACCTGGGAGGGGAGCCCGCCGTTGTGGCGCAGGTCGTCGACGAGCTGGCGGACCCCGGTGACGAGGCTGGCACCGCCGGTCTCGAAGGCGCGCTTGATCGCCGCGGGGTTGCCGGCGAGGGTGTTGGTCGGCGACATCGCCGAGGTGAGGACGGTGACCGCGAAGCGCGCCCGCTCGCGCGTCCGCCAGTCGACGTCGGCGTCCTCGACGAGCCGGTCGAGGGCGCGGCTGGAGTTGAGGTAGACGTGCATCAGCCGGCGGTAGACGGGGTTCTCCTGCCAGGTGGGGTCGGCGAAGCGCCAGTCCCCGCGCTCGGGGGCCGGGCCCTGTCCGGCGAGCCCGCGCACGGCGCCGGACCCGAGGCGGGCGCCCGCGCGGGCGAGGGTGCGGCCCCGGCCCAGGGTCCGCCAGGTGGCGCCGAGCACGCTCGTGACGGCGAGCGTCCCCGCGTCCTCCGCACCTCCGACGGCGACGTCGTCGCCCGGCTCGGGGGCCCGCTGCCTTGCCTTGACCCGCTCGTCGGCTGCCGTCTGGCTCATCCCGTCTCCCGAACTCCCTGTCGTGGATGACATTGTCGCGCACCGCCGCCGGGCCGGGCTCCCCACTTTGGGTTAGCATTCGTGAATATCGATCCATCAACTAGTTACCGACGGGGACCCATGGCCAGGAGATCAGCCGCAGCGGTGCAGCCATCCGACGGTGGAACCGCCGCCGACCGCACCCGGCGTCCCGCGCCGTCCGAGGCGGATCCGATGGAGTGGGTGCGGCACCACTGGGAGGAGCAGGGTCTTCCCGACCCCGACCGCTTCGCGGCGGTCGGCTCGCTGCTGCGCCTGCGCGAGCTCGTCGCCTCCGAGTTCGATCGGGAGCTGAGGTCCTTCGAGATCAACCGCTCGATGTACTTCCTGCTCGCGACCCTGGTGATGTCGCCGGCCGGAGCGCGCCGGCTCAACTACCTGAGCCGGTACCTGCTCGTGCACCCGACCACGATCACCCTCCTCGTCGACCAGCTCGAGAAGAAGGGGATGGTCAAGCGCATGCCCGACCCCAAGGACCGCCGGGCGAGCCTCGCCACCCTCACGCCCGCCGGGCGGGCGGTGATGAAGGAGGCGACCCGTGCTCTCGCCGGGACGGGCTACGGCCTCGGAGCGGTGGGCGACCGTGAGCTGCGCCAGCTCACCGAGTCGATGCGCGTCGCGCGGGCCGCGCTGAAGGACGTCGACTCCGCGCCGGCCTGACCGGCCCCGCGGGGATCACATCTCGGGCGTCAGGGCTTCCCGGAGCACGTACACGAACGAGACGAGCACCCACCCGGCAAAGATGAACAGGACCGCCCAGAACGCGAGCAGTCCGTTCCAGGCGAAGGGGCCGTCCTTGACGAAGAGCACCGGGGCGCCGGTCACGAAGATGACCGCCGTCGCCACGTCGAACCAGCCGACCCATCGCGGGAAGAGCGGCCGGTCGCTGCGGTCCATCAGCGAGTAGGCCGCCATCGCGAGGTACTCGACGACCGGCGTCGAGAAGACCCAGAACAGGATGAAGAGGGCGGTGTCGTTGAGCAGCTGGGTCGTCTCCGCGGGGCGCTCCGGCCGGAACGCGGCGAGGGCGATGAGCGCGATCGGCAGCATCACCAGCAACAGCAGCGCGAAGCCGCCCAGCAGCTGGATGTCGGCGAGCAGCGCGAGGCGCGGGTTGCGGCGCTTCATCTGCGAGGTGATCAGCACGATGAACGGCGCCAGCAGGGCGGTGGCCACCATCGAGAGGAGCATGCCGACGCGGATCCGGTCGGTGTTGTCCCGGTAGAAGGCGGCGATCTGCGCCGCGCTGTCGGACGGCTTCGGCGGCGGGACGAAGCCGGCGACGAACCAGAACCCGACGACGAAGAGGACGAGGAACACCGGTCCGCACCACGCGCACACCAGTGCGACCCGTCTGTCCATGGCCGGAGCATAGCAACCGGCCGTGGGCGATCGATGTGGGAAACTCCAGCTTCAGATAGTAGTGTGTTAGAGTAGGTTGCGCTGCGGTGCACCCGAGAACGGAGGTGCGGCCTTGGACTTCGAGCTGACCGAGTCCCAGGAGACCATCCGGCGGGCGGTCGCCGAGCTCGCCGCGCGCTTCGACGACGACTACTGGCTGGAGAAGGACTCCCGGCACGAGTTTCCCTGGGACTTCTACAACGCCTTCGCGCAGGCGGGATGGATCGGCATCGCCGTGCCCGAGGAGTACGGCGGCAGCGGGCTCGGCATCCTCGAGGCGTCGCTTCTCCTCGGCGAGGTGTCGGCGTCCGGGGCCGGGATGAACGGCGCGAGCTCGATGCACCTCTCGATCTTCGGGATGCATCCGGTCATCGTGCACGGCTCCGAGGAGCTGAAGCGCGCGACGCTGCCGCGGATCGTCACCGGCGACCTCCACGTCTGCTTCGGCGTCACCGAGCCGAACGCCGGCCTCGACACCACCCGGATCACCACCTTCGCGCAGCGCACCGACGGTGGCTACGTCGTCAACGGCCGCAAGGTCTGGATCTCGAAGGCGCTGGAGTCCGAGAAGATCCTCCTGCTCACCCGCACCACGAAGTTCGAGGACTGCCGCCGGAAGACCGACGGCATGACCCTCTTCCTCACCGACCTCGACCGCGGCCACGTCGACATCCGGCCGATCCCCAAGATGGGGCGCGAGGCGGTCGACTCCAACGAGCTCTTCATCGACGGCCTCGAGGTGCCCGAGGCGCACCGGGTGGGGGAGGAGGGGAGGGGCTTCGAGTACCTCCTCGACGGCCTCAACCCCGAGCGCATCCTCATCGCCGTCGAGGCGCTCGGCCTGGGGCGGGCGGCGATCCGCCGCGCGGTCCGCTACGCGAACGAGCGCATCGTGTTCGGGCGGCCGATCGGCCAGAACCAGGGGCTGCAGTTCCCCCTCGCCGAGGCGCAGATCCGGCTCGACGCCGCGGAGCTCATGGCGCGCAAGGCGGCATGGCTCTACGACCGCCGCCTCCCCTGCGGACGCGAGGCGAACTCCGCCAAATTCCTGTGCGCCGATGCCGGCTTCCGTGCGGCCGACTGCGCGGTGCAGGTGCACGGTGGCATGGGGTATGCGCGCGAGTACCACGTCGAGCGCTACTTCCGTGAGGCGCGGCTGATGCGCATCGCGCCGATCAGCCAGGAGATGATCCTCAACTTCGTCGGTGAGCACGTGCTCGGGCTCCCGCGGTCGTACTGAGGAGGACGTCGGCCGGCTCGCCGACTCCGCCACCTCGGTCCTCGGCCCCAGAATCGTCGCCGACACCGGCGAGTGGGGCACGGACAGCTGGACCTCGGTCCTGCTCGGCGCCCGCGGGTACCGGCTCGGAGGCGGCGGAGGAGCGGGTCCATGGCTGAGCTGAGATTCGACGGCCGGGTTGCGATCGTCACCGGGGCGGGGGGCGGTCTCGGGCGCGAGCACGCGCTGCTGCTGGCGTCCCGCGGGGCGAGCGTCGTGGTCAACGACCTCGGCGGGGCGCAGGACGGCACCGGGTCGTCGGCGACGCCGGCCGAGAAGGTCGTCGAGGAGATCACCGCGGCCGGCGGCACCGCCGTCGCCGATCCCAACAACGTGGCCACTCCCGAGGGTGGCGCGGCCATCGTCCAGACCGCGCTCGACGCCTTCGGTCGGGTGGACATCCTCGTCAACAACGCCGGCATCCTCCGCGACAAGAGCTTCTCGAAGATGGACGTCGCGGACTGGGACGTGGTGATCGCGGTGCACCTCCGCGGGACGATGTGCGTCACCCAGCCCGCGTGGCGGCACATGCGCGAGCGCGGCTACGGCCGGATCGTCAACACCACCTCGGCGAGCGGGCTCTTCGGGAACTTCGGCCAGACCAACTACGGCGCCGCCAAGATGGGGGTCGTCGGCCTCACCAAGGTGCTCGCCCAGGAGGGCGCGCGCGACGGCATCACCGCGAACGCGATCGCTCCGATGGCGCGCACCCGGATGACCGAGAGCCTCATCGGCCCGCTCGCCGACAGGCTCGCCCCGGCGCTCGTCTCACCCGTCGTCGCCTGGCTCGCCCACGAGGACTGCACGGTGACCGGCGAGGTGCTGAGCTGCGGGGGCGGCCGCGTCGCGCGCGTCTTCGTCGCCGCGACCCCGGGCTGGTTCGACCCCGCACCCGACCCCGAGGGCGTACGCGACCACTGGGAGGCGATCACCGCCGAGCCGGGCTACGTGGTGCCTCGCAACAACTTCGAGGAGGTCGCCCAGCTGGTCGAGCGCCTCCGGGCGGATTCCGGAACAGGGTCGGTGTAGGATCACCGACCGTTCGGTGGCGTCGGTGGAGGAGGGGCGTGGACCAGAACTGGGCGAACCTCTGGGAGGCGGTCGCCGACGCCCTCCCCGATCGACCCGCCGTCATCCAGGGGGAGCGCGTGCTCCGCTGGGCGGAGCTCGACGACCACGCGTCGCGGCTCGCCGCGGGGCTGAGCGCTCTGGGTCTCGGCCAGGGGTCCAAGGTGGCGATCCTCGCCCACAACTGCCCGGAGTATCTCGAGGCGGTGTTCGCCGCGTACAAGCTCCGCGGCTCGCCGGTCAACCTCAACTACCGCTACCGCGAGGACGAGCTCGTCGAGGTGCTCGGCGACTCCGACGCCGAGGTGCTGATCCTCCAGGGCGCGTTCGCCGAGCTCGCCACCGGCGCGCGGCGGCGCCTGCCCCAGCTCCGCGCGCTGCTCCAGGTCGACGACGGCACCCCCATCTGCGACGGCGCGGTCGCCTACGAGGAGGTCCTGGCCGGAAGTCCGCCGATGCCCCGTATCGAGCGTTCCGGAGACGACGTCTTCCTCCTCTACACGGGAGGCACGACCGGACATCCACGCGGCGTCATGTGGCGCCACCGGGACATCATCACCACCCTCGTCGCCGTCATCTACCGGCAGGCGGGGCTCGAGCCGCCGCGCGACGCCGCCGAGGTGGCGAGGCGCGCCGCGGAGCTGGTCGCCGGCGGCTCCGCGCCGGTCTTCGTTCCCGCCTCGCCCCTCATGCA
>DATKEY010000068.1:0-11562 GCA_035544475.1 Candidatus Dormiibacterota bacterium
CTCGGCGAGGTCCAGATACGCCTCGGCGGCGTCGAGAGACCCGCGCGTCAGCTGGACGCCGGCGAACACCGTCGCCAGCTCGGCATCGGCGGATGCGGCATCGGCCGGGAAGGCGGTGAGGAGGTCGCGCATCGTCGCCCCGCGACCGTCGAGGTAGAGGCTGAACTGATGATCGGCGAGCAGTCGTGTGGCCAGCCGCCAGTCGTGAGCCGCGAGGGCATGCCGGACGGCCTCGACCACCCCTCCGTGCTCCGCCCACCATTGCGCGGCGGCCCGGTGGAGGTCGTGCACGCGGTCGGGGTCGGTGCGCCGCAGCTCGAGGCGCAGCAGATCGGCGAACAGACTGTGATAGCGAAACCACGACCGCGCCGCGTCGAGAGGCACGACGAACGCGTTCTCTGCGGCGAGGGCCTGGAGGATTCGCTCCGAGCCCGAGCCCCCGGTGAGGACGTCGGCCAGCGGTCCGCTCACCCTGTCGAGCACGGAGGTCTGGAGCAGCAGGTCCCTGACGTTCCTCGGCTGACGATCCAGCAGCTCCGCAAGCAGGTACTCGGCGACCATCCGCTCGCTCCCCGAGAACTCGGCCACGAACCGATGGGGTTCGGGGTGCCCGGCGAGCGAGACGGCGGCCAGCCGCAGGCCGGCCGCCCACCCCTCGGTGCGCTCGTGGAGGATTGCGAGGTCGGCGTCCGTCAGTGCGATCCCGGAGGCGTCGAGGAGCAGCCGCGCCTCCTCCGGAGTGAACCGCAGCTCGGTGGCCCGGATGGCGGTGACATCGCCCGCGAGACTCAGGCGATGCAGTCCCAGCCGGGGATCGTGGCGGGTGGCGAGGACGAGATGCAGGGTCGGAGGCATGCGGGTCACCAGCACCTCGAGCTGGGCCATCGCGCCGGTCGAGCTCAACGCGTGCAGGTCGTCGATCACGAGCACGGCTCTCTGCGGAAGCGACAGCAGGTCGCGGAGCAGGCGCTCGATCACCGCGCCCCCGTCGAAGCCCGGAGAGGATGCGAGCCGCGCCACGCAGGCGTCGCCGACCGCTCGCCGGAGCGCGTCGATCACCGTTCCCCAGAAGTGCTGGGCGTCCCTCTCCCCACGATCCACCGTGACCCAGGCGACGGGCTGGGAGAGGCTCTCACGATCGATCCAGGTGCGGAGGAGCAGGGTCTTGCCGCTGCCCGGCGGCGCCGACACGACTGTGACACGGTGCCGCGCCACCGAGCGATCGAGGACGTCGAACAGCCCGTGTCGACACACCATCCCGCGCCCATCCAGTGTTGCCGACTGAGGACGGGAATGCACCCCGGCAACGGAGACCACGCTCGCACCGTATCAGACAGGGCTGCGACGTCGTCCCCTGATTGTCCCAATGGCTCGGTACGCATCACCAATGGCGGACACAATCGTCAAAACCGACGATGGGGTCGGGGGCGCTCAGCCCGCGGTGAGCGCCCTCAGTCCGTCGAGCGACTCGCGGATGAGCTCCGGCAGATCCTGCGTGGTGGTCTCGCCGGTCCAGCGTTCGTGGGCGACCCTGAGCACGGCGATCGCGATCTCGGCGGTGAGGCTCGCCGCGGGCTCGTCGACGCCGCGCCCGCGCAGGGCGGCGGCGACCGCCGCCGAGTACGACGCGAGCTTCGTCAGCTCGCGCTCCCGGAGCTCCGCGTTCGCCGCGATGATGCTCTGACGCTGACGCGCCAGGTGCCGCCGCACCCGGAGCCGGGCAGCGACGGCGTCCAGACCCGCGGCCACCGCCTCGATCGGCGTCGCGGACCCCGGCGCGCCGGCGACCGCATTGACGAGGACGTCCCTCAGCTCGGCGGAGCCGGCGAAGAGCACCTCGCGCTTGTCGGCGAAGTGGCGGAAGAACGTCCGCTCCGTGAGGCCCGCCCGGTCGGCGATCTCCGCCACCGTCGTCTGCTCGAACCCGCGCTCGCCGTAGAGGTCCATCGCCGCCTGCTCGAGCCGGCCGCGCGCGTTCGGCTCCCATCGACCCATGCCCCGATCATACTGATGACAGCGGTTGACATCACTCCGGGTCCGCCACTAGACTGATGTCAGTAGCTGACATCAGCCCGATCCGCCACCGCGGGGGCCGGCCGGATCGTCCACTCAGTCACGGAGGATCGACCGTGCGCGTATTCGTCACCGGCGCGACCGGATTCGTGGGCTCCGCCGTCGTTCGCGAGCTCCTCGAGGCGGGACACGAGGTCGTGGGGCTGGCCCGCTCGGACCGCTCCGCCGCCGCGCTCGCCGCGGCCGGCGCCGGCGTCCACCGGGGTAGTCTCCAGAACCTCGACAGCCTCCGAGCCGGCGCGGCCGGGTCCGACGGCGTCGTCCACACCGCCTTCATTCACGACGACTTCACCCAGATGGCCGCCGCGGGACGCACCGATCTGGGCGCCGTCGAGACGCTGGGCGCGGCGCTCGAGGGCTCGGGCCGGCCTCTCGTCGTCACCAGCGGCACCGCCCTCGTCGCACCGGGCCGGCTCGCGACCGAGGCCGACAGGTCCGATCCCGACGCTGCCGGGGCACATCGGGCCGCCTCCGACGCGGCGACGCTCTCGTTCGCCGCGCGCGGCGTCCGCACGTCCCTGCTGCGGCTCCCACCCTCGGTTCACGGTGAGGGCGATCACGGCTTCGTGCCGTTCCTGATCGACATCGCGCGCCGCACCGGCGTCTCCGCGTACATCGGCGATGGCGCGAATCGCTGGCCGACGGTCCACCGGCTCGACGCCGCGCGCCTGTACCGGCTGGCCCTCGAAGCGGCGCCCGCCGGCACGACGCTGCACGCCGTCGCCGAGGAGGGGGTTGCCACCCGTGACATCGCCGAGGTGATCGGCGGGCACCTGGGCCTCCCGCTGCGCGCCCTCTCCCCCGCCGGGGCGGGCGACCACTTCGGATGGCTGGCAGCCTTCTTCGCCGCCGACGTCCCCGCCTCGAGCGCGCTGACGCGCGAGCGGACGGGATGGGAGCCCGTCCAGCCCACGCTCATCGCAGACCTCGAGCAGGGCCACTACTTCGCCCGGGCCGCGCGCGACCACGCTCATGCGGGGAGTTGACGGCAAGGTCGTCGCCATCACCGGCGCCAGCAGCGGAATCGGCGAAGCCACCGCGCTGCTGCTGGATCGCCCGGGCCATCGCCTTCGCGATCGAGCAACCGGACGGCGTCGACGTCGGCGACATCGTCGTCCGGCCGACCGCGCAGGGCTGATCCGATGCGGACGGGTCACCGCCGCGACGGCTCAGGCTGCGGGCGCGGGGCGCAGCTCGACGATGGCGATGGGCCGATCCGTCTTCCTCTGGTACGCGGTGTACCTGTCCTTGTTGACGGCGTTGACGATCGCCCAGCGACGCGCGTAGTCCGGATCGTCCGGCCGGGTCGCCCGCGCGGTGACATGGAGGCGCCGCCGGCCGACCTGGATCTCGCAGTCGGGGTTGGCCTCGAGGTTCACCAGCCACGCGGGCGGTTCGGGCGCACCGCCCTTGGAGGCGACGATCAGGTACGCGTCGCCGTCGCGGGCGTAGGTGAGTGCGTTGGTGCGAGGCAGGCCGCTGCGCCGGCCGGTGGTGCGCAGCAGCAGCGTCGGGTTGCCGAGGAGCAGCCGGTGGCCGAGGAACCCGTCGGTGTGCTCGTAGATCCATTGGTGGGTGCGGAGGGTCTGATAGAAGAGCTGCTGGGTCATGGTGGCTCCTTTCGCTGGACCTGCGAGTGGACCCCGGGCCGTCAGGCGGACGCCTGCAGCCAGGAGCGATAACGGCGCAGCGCGCGTCGCTGAGCGAGGTCGTCACATGCCAGCGCACGCAGCGGGTGCGTGCCGACGGTGGGATCACCTCCGCGGGTGATCCGGCGCATCTGGTGCCGGACCAGCGCCATGCCGGCAGCTGCAGCGAGCGTCCTGTCCGACCAGGTCACCGGCCGGAGACGGCCGGCCGCCTCGCCCCCGACGCGCCACCGGTCGGGAAGGTCCGGAGTGACGGCGAGGGCGGTGCCGATCCCCACCATCGCGAGACCGCCGGCGAGGACCTTCTCGGCCGTCTCCCGCCGCGAGATCCCGCCCGTCAGCATCAGGGGAAGCGGGCTGCTGCCGGCCAGATCCGCCGACAGGTCGAGGAAGTACGCCTCGCGGGAGACGGTACTCGCGTCCGCCGGGCGTCCCGTCATCGCCGGGCTCTCATAGCTTCCGCCGGACAGCTCGACGAGGTCGACGCCGAGCGGCTCCAGCATCGCGATCACTCGCCCCGCGTCGTCGGCGACGAAGCCGCCGCGCTGGAAGTCGGCCGAGTTCAGCTTCACCGCCACCGCGAACCCCGGCGACACCGCCGAGCGGACCGCGCGCACGACATCCACCAGCATCCGGGCCCGGTGCTCCAGTGATCCGCCCCACCGGTCGGTACGCCGGTTGGTCAGAGGAGAGAGGAACTGCGACAGCAGGTAGCCATGCGCCGCGTGGATCTCCACGCCGTCGAATCCGGCCTGTTCGGCACGCGACGCGGTCACGGCGAACCTCTCCACGGTGGCGACGATCTGCTCCGGCGTCATCGCCACAGGACGGCCGAATCGCCTCGTGTGCCTGCCCAGCTCGACGCCCACCGCCGAGGGTCCCCACACGACTCCCGGCATCCCGGCCGGCACCTGACGACCGGGGTGGCTGATCTGCATCCACATCGCCGCGCCTGCGGCCTTCCCCGCCTGCGCCCAGGCCGCGAACGGCTCCAGGGGTGCGCGATCGTCGAGCACGACGCCTCCCGGGCCCGTCAGCGCCTCGGCGTGCACCATGACGTTGCCGGTGATCAGCAGCCCCGCACCGCCGGCACCCCAGCGCGAGTACAGCGACAGCAGCCGCCGGTCCGGCAGCTGCCCGCGGCCCGCCAGCCTCTCCTCCATCGCGGCCTTCGCGATCCGGTTGCCCAGGACCGGCCCGGACCGCAGCGCCAGGGGCGAGAACAGCTCGGTCGGCATCGCACGCACGCTCCGTGAGTAGAATGTTTACGCTGCTCACATCATACGGAGCCATGTGAGCGCTGTCAACATCGGATGACCATGTCGAAGCCGACCGCCCCCTACCACCACGGCGATCTCCGGGCCGCGTGTGTGCGCGCGGCGCTGGAGCTGCTCGAGGAGGAGGGCACCACCGCCCTGTCCCTGCGCGCCGTGGCACGGCGGGCCGGCGTCTCCCCCACGGCGCCCTACCGTCATTACGCCGACCGCGACGCGCTCATCTCCGCGGTCGCCGCGGTCGGCTACCGTGAGCTCGCCGACCACCTCGCCGCGGCGCACCCCTCCCCCTCCACCCCCGACGAGCTCGCCGCCGTCGCCGTCGCCTACGTCCGGTTCGCGCTCGAGCGACCCGCGCTGTTCCGGGTGATGTTCGGAGAGGCCTGCGACCGCGACACCGGCGAGCGGATCGCCGCGACGACGGCCATCTCCGAGTACCTCGGCGCCATCGTCGCGCGATGCTTTCCCGGTTCCGACCCGGGAGCGATGTCGACGGCGGTCTGGGCCCTCGTCCACGGCCTCGCCGTCCTGCACCTCGACGGCAAGCTCGACACCTCGACCCCCGCCGTCGTGGCCGATCGCGTGCGTTCCGCCGTCCGTGCCGTGCTGACCACCCGAGCCGGTCAGGGATGAGCGCGATCCCGTGCGGCCCTGCCCACATGGCCGTCCGATGGCACTCGCGACCCGAACCTCTGGTGCGCGGCCTGCTTCGACATCCCGTAGAGCAGGCCGATCTCCCTCCAGCTGACCCCGCCTGCCCTCGCCTCGTCGACCTTGGCGGCCTCGAGCTCCTCGGCCGCCTCGCGGATACGACGCGCCAACGCGACGGGATCGAGCGGACTCGCGCGCTTGTCGAGAGAGCGCAGCTCCTCGAGAGCAGCGACGAGCCGCTTGGTCGGCCCCGATCGTGCCACCCGTCAAGAATACCGTGACGCAACTGTGACACGGGGAATCCGATCACCGTTGTCGACCCCTGTGGGGCCCCTTCCCCTCGTCAACTCGGTATTGACCATACTGTCAATCTATACTTGACAAAGAGCCACCCGCGAGCAAGAATCGAAGGCTCATGGCAACCATCATCCCCGTTCTCCGCCGGCTCCTCACCCGGCGCGTGCACGACACCCCGGAGTCTGCGCACTACGTTCGCGACACCCAGGATGCGTGGTGGTTCGAGCAGCAGCGCGCGCGCTGGGGTGGGGCTCCCGAGGGAGCCGGGAAGTCGGGCCGCCGGGCGACCCACACCCCCGGCTCCCACCGATCCCGGGGTCACGGTCTCCTGTCGTAGGGCGGGCCTGAACTCCCCACCTATACTCGCCGGCTGATGATCGACAGGATCGAGACGCGGCCGGTCTAGAGTGCCCCGCGGTCCCGCCTTGGCAGCGCACGACGGGTTCTGGGTCCGGCTGCGCCGCCAGCTGTGGCAGCCCCCGCGCCCCCATGGGCAGCAGCCCCGACAGCGTGTCGTCGGCCCATTGGAACTGTTCTACGACCTGGTCGTCGTCGCGTTGGTCGCCCAGGCCGCCCAACGCCTCGCCGGTCACCTCACCTGGCACGGGCTGGGCGACTTCGGGGCGGTGTTCGTCCTGGTGTGGATCGCCTGGCTCAACGGCACGCTCCACCACGAGCTGCACGGCCACGAGGACGCGCGGGGCCGGAGCATGTTCCTGCTCCAGATCCTGGCACTCGTCCCGCTCGGCGCCTTCATCGGCGAGGCGGACGGGGCACGTGGAGGTGCCTTTGCAGTCGCCGCAGGTGTGCTGTTCGGACTGCTGACCGTGCTCTGGTTCCTCGCCTCACGCCGCGACGAGCCCGAATATCGCCGCCCGAGCCGGCTGTTCGTGGTCGGGACCGCGGTGTGTGCACTGGTGCTGACGGCGAGCGCCTTCCTGCCGGCCGGTCCGCGCGTGCTGGTCTGGGGCCTGACCGGCGTCTTCCAGCTCGCCGGGTTCACGGCGATGATCGCCACGGCCACCCCGGTCCAGGCCGCCGCGTTCACCCTCACCGACGCTCTGATCGAACGCTTCGGGCTGCTGATCATCATCGTTCTCGGCGAGACGGTGAACGGTGTCGTCAACGGACTCACGCACACACCGATCGACGCGCTCACCCTCGTCGTCGCCCTCGTCGCCGTCGTCACCGGCTTCGGCGCCTGGTGGACGTACTTCGATTTTGCGGGACACCGCCCGCCCCGGCCGGGGCGCACCCTCACCCTGGTATGGATGATCACCCACCTGCCGCTCACCGCCGGGGTGGCCGCGATGGGTGCGGCCATGGTCACCCTCACCGAGCGCGCCCACGCCGCCCGCACCCCGACCGCGACCGCGTTGTGCCTCTGCACCGGCGCGGCGATCGTCCTCGCCGCAACCGCGCTGCTCACCACCACTCTGCCCGCCTCGCGTGACCAACCGGGGCACTACCGGCAGCTCTTCCTCACGTGCGTCACCGCCTCCGCGCTCTGCCTCGGGCTGGGCATTGCGAGGCCTGCGCCACTCGTCCTCGGTCTCGTCCTCGTCGCGCTCTTCTCCATCCCGTGGTCGTTCGCCGTGGCACACCGCGTGATGCACCCGCCGGCGACGGCGCCCTCCTGATCTCCGACGGGGGACCGCCCCGACCCCTCGTCAGGGTACGCTCGATCTCGACCCGTGGATCCACAGGACGCCCATGGCATCCCTCCAGGACCGCTGCACCTCTCTCATCTCGCGGTTCCGCCGCAGTCCGGACGCGAGTGCCCGCACGCTGCTCGTCACCGTGTTCGGCGACAGCATCGTGCCGCACGGTGGTGAGGTGTGGATCGGCAGCCTGCTGCGCCTGGTGGAACCCCTGGGCATCAGTGAACGGCTGGCGCGCACCTCCCTCCACCGGCTCGTGGGTGAGGGCCTCCTGATCACCCGTCGCCATGGGCGACGCAGCTTCTACTCGGTCGCGCCCCCGGCGCGAAACGACTTCCGGGAGGCGGAGCGTCGTATCTACCACTCCCGCCGTGGCGACCCCTGGGACGGACGGTGGACTGTCGTCGTCGAGACCAACGGCATCGCTGCGCCCGCCCGGGCGGCGATCCGTCAGCACCTCGCATGGCTGGGCTTCGGATCGCTCGGCCCCCCCGTTCACGTGTGCCCGCTCGATCGCACCGAGGAGCTCGGCCAGCTTCTTCCCACCCTGGGCCTCGCCGACCAGGTGGCCGTGTTCCGGGGGCGGGTCCCCTCGTCGATCGGTCTCGCGGATCGGGATCTGGTCGAGGCGATGTCGAGCGACCTGGACGGGCTCGAGCGCGCCTGGCGCACGTTCCTGCGCCGCTTCCGCCCGCTCGCCGAGGCCGCCGCCGGCGATCGCGGAGGGGTGGACGGGCAGACCGCCTTCCTGACTCGAACACTCCTCGTCCACGCCTATCGACGGATCGTCCTGCGCGAGCCCGAGCTCCCGGGGGAGTTGTGGCCACGGGCCTGGGTGGGCGAGACCGCGTACGAGGTGGCCGCCTGCTGCTACCGCGCACTCGCCGCCGGCGCCGACGCCCATCTCGCCGGGATCTGCGACACCGGCGGGGCGGCGCTTCCCGCCGTCGACCGGGCATACGCACGGCGCTACGCGCCGGCCTGGGATCGTCAACGGCGGCGCTCGTTGACATGATACAGAGATCGCGGTTTGATACGCGAAACCTGTGAAATTCGGCTGGCGAGAGTAACTCGGGTACGACGAGGGCAGGCGCCATGAGGAAGATCGACCGCCGGGGGTTGCTCAAGCTGCTCGGTCTCGGGGCGGCCGGCCTCGGGGGCGGCGGGGTGGTCGGGGAGCTCCTCCCCGTCACCGCTGCCGCCGCTGCGCCATCGCCCGCCGTGTCACTGCGGACGCGGCTCACCGAGGCGTACCGCATCACCTATCCAATCGTGCAGGCCGGCATGGCCTTCTACGCCACCCCCGCTCTCGCGGCGGCGGTGACGAACGCCGGCGGCCTCGGTGTGCTGGGACCGGTCCCCGAGGCGCCGGAGGGCACCCGCAAGCAGATCCAGGAGACCCGCCGTCTCACCTCCGGGCCGTTCGGCGTCGACTTCGTCTACTTCCCCTTCTTCGACACGACCGTGGGCGGCCCGCCGGACACCGAGAACCGCGGCCGGCAGGCGACCTGGTCGATCACCGACGCCCACGTGGACGTCCTGATCGAGGAGAAGGTGGACTTCGTCGTCTGGTACTGGGCTCCGCCCGAAGCACGGTGGGCGCAGCGGCTGAAGGCGGCGGGGATCCGCCAGTGGGCTCAGGTGGGGAGCGTCGCGGGTGCGCTCGAGGCGGTGCGATGGGGGGCCGAGGTCATCGTCGCCCAGGGCAAGCAGGCCGGCGGCCACGTCCGGGGCTTTCAGGACGGCAACCCGCTCCACCGCTCCGAGCTCGTGCCGCTGGTCAGGAGTGCCCTCCCCGGGAACGTGCTCGTGCTGGCGTCCGGCGGGATCGCCGACGGCCGCACGCTGGTGAACGCTCTCACCGAGGGAGCGGACGGCGGTTGGGTGGGCACCCGTTTCGCCGTGAGCCAGGAGTCGTACGCCCACGAGGAGTACATGCGCCGGGTCATCGCCGTCACCGACGGATACGGACAGACGACGCCGACCGCCATCTTCGGGCCCGAGTTCCCCCGGGTCTACACGCGGTCGATCGTCAACCGGGTGCTGGCGGAATGGAAGGGGCGCGAGGACGCGATCCCCACGCCGGCACCACCACCCGCCGTCGTCGGGACCGCCCGCCTGCGACCCTGGAGCGTGCCGGGTGGCGTCCCATACGCGATGCCCAAGTTCAGCGTGATCATCCCCACCAGGGACTCCACCGGCGACTTCGACGAGATGTGTCTGCTCGCCGGTGCGGAGAGCTCCCCGCTCGTCAAGTCGGTGAAGCCGGCGTCGGAGATCGTCGCCGAGATGGCGGCGGAGGCGGCGGCCATCCTCGCCCACCGGCGCTGAGGCCGGCTCGAGGTCTGCTGCGCGTCAGGAGGAGCGGGCCGGGTTCCGTGGCGCGGCGTCCAGGCCGTGCTCCCGCGCGTAGGCGATCAGCTCTCGGGGTGCGCGCTCGATGTGCTCGGTCAGCACCGCGACCGCCGGTTCGGGGTCGCGGGCGACGGCGAGGTCACGCAGCCGCAGGTGTTCACCGGCGATGTCCCGGGCATGGTCGTCGGTGAGCGCCCAGTACCAGCGTCGGTAGAGCTCGGCGCCGTCCCGCAGTGAGGCGACGATGCCTTCGAGTCGAGGACTGGTGCACCCCGCGAGCAGGGTCTGGTGGAAGTCGCGGTGCGCCGCCGACCAGCCCTCGTTGAACCCGCCGCCGGCGTCGGCGACGGGCGTGCGCTCCAGCGTGTGGTGGGCGGCCACCACGGCCGACTCCCATGCCACGTCGCCCTTCTGGATCGCCTGCCGGAGCGCGAGGGACTCGACCTGGACCCGCACCCGGGTGAGGTCGGCGAGGTCGGTCACGGAGAGCTCCCGCACGCTGAAGCCGCGCTGCGGAGTGGCCACCACCAGGCCCTGCTCCGCCAGCCGGGTGAGCGCCTCGCGGATGACGGAGAGGCTGGCGTCGAATCGCCCGGCCAGGGTCAGCAGCTTGAGCCGCTGACCCGGGTCGAACCTGAGGTCGAGCAGCTCGCGACGCAGCTCGTCGTAGACCTGCCCGGTGCGCGTGCTCGACGGTCGCCCGTCCGCGCCTCGCACTGGAGTCACTGTGTCACTGTACCGACAATTCCTCTGTTTTGCCGATATTCATGAGAAGTTGCTGAAGCACGTCGCAGAGGTTCGCCGCGGCGTCGGAGGTGAACTGCGCCGCGCGCCAGGCGACGTGGCGGTCGGGGCGAACCAGCACCGCGCCGGTGCTCTCCACCTCTCGCAGCGCGGCCCAGTCGCCGTAGCTGTCCCAGAGGCCGTCCTGGGTGCCGATGTGGTGGACGTCGATCGGGACGCCGGTGACCTCCGTGGCGCGCTGGGCGGCTGCGGTCCAGTCCTCGCCGCCGATCCCCGTGATGAGGCTGAAGTGCGTGCCGGTGACCAGGTCGAGAGTGGAGATCCGCCGGCCTCGCCCGTCCAGCCATGCGTGGGGGAGGTGCGCCCCCGGCCACGTGGTGGGCTGGTAGTAGAGCTGCGGATCACGAACGGGGACGGGTTCGGGAGTTCCGTCGGGCACGACGGCCCCGGCGCGATAGCGGTAGCCGAGCTCGACCCCGTGGGCGTTGAACTGGTAGTTCATCAGCGCCAGCGCCTCGCGGAGGGCGGCTCGACGCCGGTCACCGGCGGGCCCCGGTTGGTAGAGCCCCTCGAGCGCCGCCCAGCCGTCGGCCTCGGACTGGTCGGGGAAGAACCCGAGCGCCTCCTTGACCGCCGCCATCTCCCCGGCGCTCTGCATGGCACGGTCCACGACCTGGCGTCCGACCGGCTGGCGCTCGCTGCTGTAGCTGTCGAGCAGAGCCTGTCCTGCCTGACCACGGAGCACCATCGCGAGCTTCCAGGCGAGGTTGAAGGCGTCGGCGATGGACGTGTTCAGCCCGAGCCCGTTGGTGGGCGGGTGACGGTGGACCGCGTCGCCCATGGCGAGGACGCGCCCCT
>DATKEY010000069.1:0-21452 GCA_035544475.1 Candidatus Dormiibacterota bacterium
GGGACGATGCCCAGGACCCGGGCGCCGGCACGCTCCAGCGTCTCGAGGAGGTGGGGCAGCGTCCGGTAGGCCAGGAAGTCCGGCGGGCAGACGGCCACCGCAGAACGTGCGGCCACCAGGGCGCACAGGGAGAGCACGCCCAGCCCCGGGGGCGTGTCCAGAATGGCGACGTCGCAGAGGCCTTCGAGGGGGGCGAGGAGCCGAGTCAGCGACCCCTGCCAGGCGCCCATGCGCGGCAATTCCACCTCGGCGCCGGCGAGGTCGAGGTCGGCGGCGAACATGGCGAGCCCATCGACCGACGTCCCGAGGATCGCCTGGCGCGGGTCAGCGCCGCCCATGAGGGCCTCGTAGACGGTCGGCTTCGAGACCGTGACGCCGAGCGCGGCGGCGGCGGCCCCCTGCGGGTCGAGGTCGACCAGGAGCACGCGCCGACCCTGGGCAGCCATGGCGGCGGCGAGGTTGACGGCGACGGTAGTTTTCCCGGCGCCTCCCTTGTGAGCTGCGACGGCGATCGTTTCCACCCTGTACACGGTAGACGGTATACGGTCCGTCGTCAACTCGTGTCGGTAACCGGTTGACGGTCGACGGTTGACGGTACCATTGACACAGAAAAGGGGAGGCGCTGCTTGCAACAGCCCTCCCCGTGGCCGAGGAGGCCAAGGTCGTCACCCGCGACGAGGCGCGCCGGCTCTTCGGCGTCCCTTGTCAGACGCCGGCTAGGCGCACGGTAGGGGCGCTCAGGCGCCCCTGAGCTCGAGGATGTAGACGACCTCGGGTCTCGTGCGCCGGAGTACCGGCGCTGCGGCCCCGCGCAGGCGGGTGATCGCCGGGGCGACGACTTCCTGCCAGGCGCCCTCGTCGACGTCGAGCAACCACCGATAGGCCCGCCGCTCGAGGTCCCTCGCTGTGTCCGCCGCTGGCACCTCACAGGCCGCCGTGGCGAGCTTGTGTTGGGCGACGAGACGCATGCCTGCACGGTCGGCGAGGGTCTCCAGGTCGAGAGCAGCGTGCCCGTTGCTCGCATCATTGCCCCGCACCTCGAGCCGCAGCTGGAGCTCGTCAAGGAGACGCGTCACCCAGTCCGCGTCGGCGTCGAGGGGGCAGTCGGCGGGGAGGACCAAGTAGCGACCGCCGGGCCTGAGCACCCGCGCTACCTCCGCGAGGACGGCACCGGGGTCGGGGACGCAGTGGAGTAACCACACCGAGAGGCACTGGGTGACGGACCCGTCCGCTAGCGGCAGCCGGGCAACGTCGGCGCGGAGCAGGCCGGTTCCGAGGCGGCGCCGAGCTTGGTTGAGCATCCGTGCTGATACGTCCAGCCCGACAACCGCAAAGCCCTGCTCCCGCAGCCCCATGGCGACCACCCCGGTGCCCGTTCCGAGGTCGACCACGGGCACGCCCCGGCGCAGCAGAGGGGCCAGGCCCCGGGCCTGGCGCCGCCCCCGGACCTCTCCGCCCCGGGTGGCGTCGTAACAGTCGGCGACCTCGTCCCAGCGGTCTAGGCTGGTGGCGGCGACTTGGGCACCCACCCCTGCGTCTCCTCGCTCCATCGCTCGCGGACGGGCACGTCGTAGCCGAGGATGTGGCGGTCGGCCGCGAGCACGTAGTCGGTCACCTCGACGGGAGCGACCGCCTCGAGGCCAGGGCCGGACGCATACGTGGTCCGCAGAATCCGGATCACCGGCGTCCCCGGTGAGAGGCGCAGCGCCTGGGTCTCCTGCGGGCTTGGCATGCGAGCGGTCACATCCTCGACGCAGTGGTCGATCTCCCATCCGAGCGCACGCTGCATCTCCGCGTGCGGACCGCCGGGCATATGCGCGTGTTGAGCGATCCGGGTCTCCCGGAAGAGATCAGCCGGGAAGTAGCTATCGGCGAGCTGGGCTGGGTGGTCGCCCAGGACGAGGAGATAGCGGCGAACAACCACCTGCGCGCCCTCGGGGAGATCGAGCTGGGCGGCCACGTCGCCAGGCGCCTCGCGAGGCGCGCTCACCTCGAGCAGGCGCTGCTCGGCTTCCTGACCCTGGGCGCGGGCATCCAGCACGAAATGACCAGTGCCTCCGCGGCGGTGAATGACAGGCACGGGAGCCCTGACGAAGTAGCCGAGCCCTTGGACGGAGTCGACGAGGCCCTCGGCCTTGAGGAGACCAAGCGCCTGGCGGACGGTGGCATAGGCCGTGCCCCACTGCTCCAGGAGCTGACGCTCCGAAGGAAGGCGGTCGCCCGGCTTGAGGCGCTCGGAGTGGATCTCGTCGCGCAGCTGGTCGGCGATCCTGCGGTATGGAGGGCGCGGATCGCTTGGATCGACGGGAGGAGGAACCATCGCTCCATCTTAGCCACCTGCTCTAGAGCAGTCTCTAGCTACGGGGGCCACTGAGTGCTACGCTCATTCTCTCTAGTGCAGCTAGTGGAGCCCGCCCGATGCCAACCGTATCCCAAGCGGCCACCATCGACCGCCGCGACCGCCTCACCCTGGCGCTCGCCGAGGGCGCCATCGTGGTGGGAACGGCGCTCGGCTTCGTCCTGAGCTACATCGCGCTCTGGCACTGCTACTTCCGGACGATCCAGACGAGCGGAGCAACAGCGCCACGTCTCGCTGAGACGCTTGGCACCACCGTCGCCCGCGTCGAGGCCCCGCGTCGCGCTCGCCCCCCCGGGCGTCCAAGCGATGCCCGCACCCAGGTGCGAGCGCTCGTCGAGGCCGCTCGGGCACGCGGCGAGCACGTGAGCGGTGCCGACGTCGGGCGGGCGATCGGGCGCAGCCCCCAGCGGGGCCGGGCCCTCCTCGCCGAGGTCCTCGCTGAGACCCCTGCCAGCAACGGGGCATGGGGCTGATGGCGACCAGGCGCGGCGGCAGCCCCACGGGGTATCAGGATGCGACTCCGTCGGCCGGCGCGACGGTTCCCATGCTCGCCGCCGGCGCCGTCTTCGGCGGCATCCTGGGCGGAGCTCTCCTCGTCGGCGTCATCCGGTCGGGGTGGAGCGGATGGATCGTCGCCATGGCTGCCCTCACCGCGCTCGCCGTCCTCGCCGCCGTGCCCCTCGGCGTCGTCGCCCTGGTGGTGGCGCTCGTCCACCCCGGCGGCCGTGGCTGGCTCGCCGGCCAGGCGGCCCAGGCCCAGGAGCGGCGCCACGCCGTCCGCCTCGCCGCGGCGCGCCGGGTCGAGCAGCACGTGCACCTCGCCAGCCGGGAGGAGATGCCACAGCTCGAGGTGCTGCCCCCCTACCTCGCCGAGCTGCCCGAGGGGCGGCAGCGATGACCACCACCACCACCACCACCACCACCGACCGGGTCGTCATCGTCGAGGGGCGTCCTGCCGGCAAGGGGTGGGCCCGGACACTTGGCGCGAAGGCCCTCCGCCTCCTCGCCCGGCTGGCGTGGCGCTACCGCTCGGAGCTCGCACCGGCAAGTACTGCGCTCGGCTTGCTCGTCGGGGCTGGGACGGCCCACCTGCTCGCCCCGCTGTGGTGGTGGACCGCGTTCCCCGCCGGCCTGGTCGTCTGTGCCGCGGCGTGGCGCTGGGCGGTCGACCGAGCCCTGGAGCGGCGCTATGTCGAGGCGGTCGGCCTCGGGACGACCGCGTGGCTGGCGGTCGCATGGCGCGGGGGCGTCTCGGGTTCCCTCAGCTGGGTCCTGCTCGTCGCCGCCACCGCCGCGGCCGTGCCGTGGTGGACGCATCGACGGCGGCGCAGCCGGGTCCGGTTTCGCCGTGTCCGCGACAACTGGCCTCACCATGCCGAGGCCGCCAAGCTCCCCGGCAGCCGCGTCCAGAGCATCCGGGCCACCGGCTACGGCTGTGACGTCCGCCTCCGCCTTCGCCCGGGCCAGACCGTCGCCGACGTCACTCAGAACCGCGACCGCCTCGCCTCGGCGCTCTCGACCCGCCCCGGCGCCCTGCGCGTCGAGCTGGAGCCGCGCCGGGCGGACCGCTGCATCGTCCGGGTGGTCGACGAGGATCCCCTCACCCAGCCGCTCCCCTGGCCCGGGCCCTCCGCTCACCGCCTCCGCGACAAGATCGTCCTCGGCCGCCGGGAGGACGGCAGGGAGGTCCGGCTGAGCCTCTTCGAGACCCATCTGCTGATCGCCGGGGCGACCGGCAAGGGCAAGTCGGGCATGCTCGGCGTGGTCCTCGCCGAGCTGGTCGCCATGGACGGCGTCGAGGTGTGGGGCATCGACCTCAAGGGCGGCCAGGAGCTGAGCCCCTGGGCGGACTGCCTCCGCTGCCTCTCCACGGACCGCCGGGGCGCCACGGAGATGCTCCGCGAGGCGCGACGCCTCGTCGACGTCCGGGGCGCCGTCAACGCCGCCAGCGGCGCCCGCAAGCACTGGCCCTGCACCGCCGAGGAGCCGGCGATCGCCCTCCTCATCGACGAGTTCGGCCAGCTCGACGCCGAGGGCCTCACCCTCGCCACCCAGATCGTCCAGCTGGGACGGTCGGTCGGCGTCGTGGGCATCCTCGCCACTCAGAACCCCTCGGCCAGGTCGATGGGGGACGACACCACGCTGCGCTCGCAGCTGGGCGCCCGCATCTGCCTCGGCGTCCACGAGGCCAAGGACGCCGACGTCGTCCTCGGCACCGGCATGGTGAGCAGGGGATGGGCGGCCCACGAGCTCGACGCGCCGGGCAAGTTCCTGCTGCGCTGCCCCGACCAGCAGCACGCCGTGCCGCGCTGGTGCCGGGGGTGGCTGCTGACCGAGGCCATGGTCCCTGGGCTGGTCGCCACCTACGGCTCACGCCGCGGGCCGACCGCGGCCGAGCCCGCGACGTTCAGCCCGGTGGTCCTCTCGGGCCTCGACGAGCCGACCGATGAGGATCCGCTGACGCGGGCCCTGCGCGAGGCCGGACACGCGGGCGTGCCCTTCGGGGACCTCCTCGCCTCCACCGGCCTGGCGTCCTCGACCCTCCACCGCCGGCTCGACAAGCTCCGGGCCGAGGGGCGGGCCGAGAAGGCCGGTCACGGACGCTGGAGGGCCGTGGAGTGCCGCGAGGAGGCCCAGGCGTGAATCGCCCACCTTCCCACCTTCCCGCCGACTCGCGCGCGCGTTGCGCGCCTGCGCAGATCCGCGCGCGAGGGAGCAATTGCCCACCGGGAAGATGGGCAGATGAGGGGCTGAGCAGGTGCCGGCGATGACGGCCCGGCGACGGCGTCCAGCGCCTCGACGAGGGCTGGCGACACCACGGCGGCGGCGGGGCGGCTCCTGGCTGACCCCCGAGCAGGCCCGCCATCTGTGGGGGGTGGCCGCGATGGGGGCCGCGGCCATGGTCGCCCTCCCCGGCCGTGACGCACTCTCGCCCCTCCTCGGGGTCGGGGTGTGGCTGACCGCCGCAGGGCTGCTCACCACGGGTGTCCGGCTCGTCCGCGGCCATGGCTGGGTGGTCGCCTGGGGCTGCCTCGCCGCGGGACTGGGCAGCCTCGGCCTGGTCGCCGTCATCCACCCCCAGGCGGGGGGAGAGGCCGGCCAGGGCCTCGCTGACTGGCTGTCCGGCCTGCTGACCTCCGGCGGCGCGGCGATCGCCCTGCTGGTGCTCACCTGCCTCGGCCTGGTGCTCGCCGTCGACTTCCGCCTGGACCGGGCGGCGGCGCTGGCGTGGGCCCATGTCGGCCCCCGAGCCCACCGGGCGGCCCGGGCGGCGTGGGAGCGGCGGGCGACCGCGCCCGCGGCGGCCAGCCTCCCACCGCTCCTGGTGGCGCCTCCGGCGGGACCCCTCCCTCCCATCGGCGGCCTCATGCCCGTGGAGGGCAACGCCGAGGCGGAGCGGGGGGACGACGCCGACCCGGCACCGGAGTGCCGCGCTGACCCGGCTGATCCGGCGATGGCGGGGGCGACGACCGTGGCGACGAGCGCCCCGACCCCGGTGGCTCAACCGCCGCACGCGGCGGGCAGGCCGGCGGCCCACGTCGGCGGCGAGACCGAGCGGCCCCAGGCCGTCCCGGCGGTCGCCGCCCCGCCCGGCGCGTGGCGGCTGCCCAACCACGCTCTCCTCGAGGTCGCCGCCGGGGACCGCGACCGGCTCGAACGGGAGGTCCGCGAGACCGTCGCCAAGATCGAGGCGACCCTCGCATCATTCGGCCTCGAGACCCGGGTCTCCGGCGTCAACACCGGGCCCACGGTGACCCAGTACGAACTGCAGCCCGCCGCCGGCGTCTCGGTCCGCAGGATCACCTCCCGGCAGACCGACCTCTCCCTCGCACTCGCCAACACCGTCCGCATCGAGGCCCCCATCCCCGGCAAGGCCGCCATCGGCATCGAGGTGCCGAACAAGGCGGCGCAGCTGGTGACCCTGCGCACCACCGTCCACTCCCCGGACTTCCGGGGCATGCACAGCCGCCTCGCCGTGGCGCTCGGTGCCGACGTCAGCGGGCAGCCGGTCATCGGCGACCTGGCGCGCATGCCCCACCTGCTCATCGCGGGGGCCACCGGCTCGGGCAAGTCGGTGTGTCTCAACGTGATCCTCGCAGGGCTCCTCCTCCAGGCCACGCCCGCGCAGCTGCGCCTCATCCTCGTCGACCCCAAGCGCGTGGAGCTCGCTGGCTTTGCCGGCATCCCGCATCTGCTCGTCCCCGTCGTCGTCGAGCCGGACGCTGTCGTCGCCGCGCTGCGCGGGGTGGTGCGGGAGATGGAGGGCCGCTACAGGACTCTCGCCGCGCGCCACGTGCGCAACATCGACGGCTTCAACGCCCTCGCCGGCGCCGACCCGCTGGCTCGCATCGTCGTCGTCATCGACGAGCTCGCCGACCTCATGATGGTCGCCGCCGGCGAGATCGAGGAGCTCATCTGCCGCGTTGCCCAGCTCGGCCGCGCCGCCGGCATCCACCTGGTGGTCGCCACGCAGCGGCCCTCGGCCGACATCATCACCGGCCTCATCAAGGCCAACATTCCCAGCCGCATCGCCTTCGCCGTTTCCAGCGGCGTCGACTCCCGCGTCATCCTCGACCAGGCGGGGGCGGAGAAACTGCTCGGCCGCGGCGACATGCTCTACCTGCCCGTCGACCAGGGCAACGCACGCCGCCTCCAGGGCGCCTACGTCAGCGACCGCGAGCTCGAGCGGCTGATCGCCCACTGGACGGCGCAGGGCCGCCCCACCTACCAGCTGGCGATCGTCGACGCCACCGCCGGCGAGCTCGTCCGCGACCTGGTCGCGGACGGTGGAGGGCCCGCCTAGACGCCCCTCACAGCGGCCCCCCTGACGCAGAAAGGCCCGGGGCGTTGGCTCGTCCCGGGCCTCCAGTCCACGAGGCGGCCTTGCGGCCATCCACATGGGGATCTGCACCCCCAAGGATAGCCCACGGCCGGCTCCCCTCCAGGAGACCTTCCGTGCTCGCTTCTCTCACCCCCGACCGGTCCGCACCCGACGGCGGCGGCCAGTCCCTCGAGTTCATCGGCCGCGTTGTCCGCGGCCGCCGCCCTGCCGCACTGCCCCCCAACCCCGGCCGCCACCTTGTCGACGAGTTCGTCACCCGGTCCCAGTGCGGCGACACCGAGGCCTTCGCCGACCTCTACCGCCACTTCCGCCCCACCGTCCGCGCCCATGTCGCCCGCCAGCTGCGCGCCGATGACGATGGCGTCGAGGACGTCGTCGCCGACGTCTTCCTCGCCGCCTGGCGCCGCCTGCCCAGCTACCGCCCCCAGGCTCCCTTCCCGGCGTGGCTCGCCGGCATCGCACGCCTCGAGATTCTCAAGCGCTGGCGCTCGCGCCAGCTCGCCGACATCCCCGTCGACACCGAGGCCTTCGCCGACATCCCCCACCCCCAGCGGGACACCGCCGACATCGCCATCGACCGCCTCGAGGCCGCCCGCGTGTGGGCGGCCATCGCCGCTCTGCCCCCCACCATGCGCCGCGTCCTGGCGCTCCGGCTCGAGCACGACCTCAGCGTCGCCGAGATGGCCGCCGCCACCGGTGCCACCGAGTACGCCGTCCGGGCAGCACTGTGCCGCGGGCTGCACCGCGTCCGGGAGCGCCTCGGCCTGTTCCGCGACGCCGAGGCCGAGGAGGAGGCCATGCGCCGGCATGCGGCACGCACCGTCTCACCGGCGCAGACGCTCGGTGTCGGCTACCAGCGCGATCTCGCCCACTTCAGCGCCTGGTGCGCCGCTCACGACGTCGAGGCGCTGCCGGCGAGCCCGCAGACCCTGCTGCGCTACTCGGCCGCCCAGCTCGAGGCGGGCCGTACCCCTGGGACGGTCCGCCATCGCTTGCGGGCGATCGCGCGCCATCACGAGGCCGCTGGCCTCGCCGAGACCCCGACCGCGCACCCGGACGTTCGCGCGCTGGTGGCCGACCTCTACCGCGCCGAGCACCAGGCATGCCGGCAGCGACTGGTGGCGACGGCGGCGTGAATCTCCAGGGACGGGGCGACCGGGGTGGCGACACCTCGGCTGCCCTGCCCTGCGGGACGGCCTGCACCTGCGAGGGCCCTCCCTGGCCCCTGCGGTGCCTCCTCGTACCGGCCTGGAACCAGATCGTCCGCGCTCGCGGGACCCACGAGGGCAAAGCGATGTGCACCCATGTCGTCCTTGCTCCCGCCCCACGAACAGGCGTACGCTGCCCCTCCAAACATCACCCGCGCAGCCTTCCCCACCGGGGCGAGCTGCACCTGGGACGACCGGATGACCGCGGTGCCCTCGGACTCGACGCGAGATGGGACGACACCCGGCTCGCGAGCGTCCTCCTCCCCCGCGGACCGGGCGCGATGACCGACGCTCCTCCGGGCCCCGTCGACGTCGATTTCGTCCACGCCTCCTCCCTCAGTCCTGCAGAGGAGGAGGCCCTCGCCAGGCAACGCACTGACGAGTTGCGCCGCATCGGCGTGGGCGGGCTCGGCGATGGGCCCCTGACCCGCGAGCAGGCGATGGGACGCCTCCCCGGCATGACCGACGAGATGTTCGACCACGTGTGGGGAGCCTTCTTCGTCCGACTCGCCGACGGCGACGGCTTCTGGGACGTCGTCCCCGGCCCCGGACCCATCGCCCTGCTCGGTGACCCCGAACAGCGTGGACGCCCGGTCTCTGCGGTGCTGCGTGACCCCTGGGAGGTGGTCGCGCTCGACACCCCTCGGTACCAGCGCCTGGTGCGGCCCGTGGCGAAGGCCCGGGCCACGTACCGCAACGCCATGGGAGAGTGGAGCATCCTCGGCCAACGGCTCCCGATTCCTCCTGAGGTCGAGGGCGCCGTCGCCGCCTACAGCGCCGCCCTCAACGCTCTCCGCGAGGAGGTCCGCCGGGAGCATCGTCCCGCCCTGTCCTCGGTCGCCGCGGCACAGACGGGGATCGCCCCGGTCGGCCGCAGCGGCCATCGCCCCGTCGTCGACCCGCTGCCCGCCATCGTCAAGTTCCCCGCCGACCGGGTGCATGGCGGCACCGTACAGGCCCTCGCCCGGGCGGCCGAGTGGACCCGTGACGTCGTCGACGGCTTCCACCGCGGCCTCCAGGTCGCCGACGGCAAGAACTACCGCCAGTTCGTCGGCTTCCGGACCAAACCCGGAGAGCTCTGGGACTTCCTCATGTCACGTGGCGAGTCCGCCATCAAAGCCCACTACGCCCTCTGGGCCCGCTGCTACGAGGCCACCGGGGGTGACCCGGGCAAGTACGTTGCCCTCAGCGTCCCGCAGTTCTGTGACGACCTCGGCTATCTCAAGCACTGCAAGGGCGGCCACCGCCCGGAGAGCAAGCGCGAGGCCGTGCGCCTTCTCGAGGTCCTCACCACCGCCGAGATCGCCGTGATCTGGAGGGTGGGCCGCAAGGAGCGACGCCTGCGCGGTCCGCTGTGGCATCGCGGCGTCGAAGGCGCAGAGCGTGACGGCTACAGCGACCTCTTCGGATCCGCCCGCATCGGCGACCCAGGGCTGTGGGATCCGATGTTCTTCACCTACAAGCCCGGGCCGTGGTTCGAGGACGAGGAGTGGCGTCGCCTCAACTCCTGCGTCGGCATGGTCGGCCTCGGCCTCCTTCACCTCGACAATCGCAACGACCGCTGGGCCATCCGCATCGGCGGCTACTACGGCACCCTCGCCCGCATCGGCCAGTACCGCCAGCGCACCATCGCCGCCGCCACCGTCCTCTGCCGCACCGGCCTCGACAAGCTCAACGCAGGGCATCCAGCTGAGCAGCTGCGTGCCTTCGAGCGCGCCCATGACCGCCTCGTCGAGGTGGGCGTGCTCAAGGACTGGCAGCTCGGCACCGAGCCCGTCACCGACGAGCCCGACATGGACGACCCCGCCACCCTGGCCTCCCTGGCTGACTACGGCGCCGGCGACTGGCGGCGGCAGCGGGTGATCCTCACCTGGCCGGACCCCCTCACCGAGCACACTCCGCGCCTCGAGGAGGCAAGACGGCGAGCGGTCACAGCAGCCCGCCGCAAGGCACGCCGCCACCAGCTACGCGAAGAGCCCCCTGCGACGGTCAACGTCCCCGACGCGATACGGGGTTAGACCCCCCACCATCGGCACGCGCTGAGATCCCACCATCGGCACGCGCTGAGACCCCACCATCGAGGCGCGCTACCTCCACCATCGAGGCGCGCTGGGAACCCCACCATCGATACGCGCTGAGACCCCACCATCGGCACGTGCTCAGGGACCCCACCATCGACACGCGCTAGTGACCCCCACCACCGAGGCGCGCTACCTCCACCATCGACACGCGCTACCTCCACCATCGATACGCGCTGACTGAGATCGATTTCGGGCCTAATTACTTTTGATGACTCTGAGCGTCCGCGTCGGCGGAAGCCGACGCGACGCTCAGAAGTAGTGTGGAGGGCATGTCCGCTATCGCCCTGCCCGACGTACCTGCCCCGTTCGCTCCGCCGCAGCCGCGCCTGGTCGCCTGCGCGGATCTCATCGACGACGCGGTCCGCGAGGCCACCGAGGCGTGGGAGGCGCGCCGCAGCGGCCAGCCGCCCGGGCCGGTGACCGGCTTCCGTGGGCTCGATCAGGAGCTGGGAGGGTGCCTGGCCCCCGGGATCCACGTGCTCCATGGAGCGCCGGGAACGGGCAAGAGTGCGCTGGGGCTGCAGATCGCGGCGACGTGCGGAGCGCCGGCGCTGTTCCTGAGCACGGAGATGGGGAGCACGGAGCTGCTGCGGCGCCTGGCGGCGCGGGTGACCGAGGTGTACCTGGGGCGCTTCAAGAGCGGGGAGCTGGCGCCGGAGCGGGTGCGTGAGCTGCTGACGGCGGCGGCGGCGACGGCGCCACGGCTGACGATCGCGGACGCGACGCGGGAGGCGGCGGCGCCGAGCTGGGTGAGCGAGGCGCTGATGGTGGTGCGTGGTCTGCATCCGCAGTGCCTGCTGGTGGTGGACTCGCTGCACAGCTGGGCGGAGGGATGGGCGCCGGCGGTGTCGTCGGAGTACGAGAGCATCAACGTGGCGCTGGCGGAGCTGCAGCGGATCGCGCAGACGCACAGCGCGTCGGTGGTGGCGATCGCGGAGCGGAATCGGGCGACGATGAGCGGGGGGATGCACGCGTCGGCGGGGAGCCGGAAGTTCGAGTACAAGAGCGACAGCGTGCTGGACCTGAGCCGAGAGGGAGTGGGGGAGGTGGTGTCGGTGACGGTGAGGATCGACAAGAACCGGAACGGAGCGGCGGGTCGGACCTACGGGCTCACCTTCGAGGGAGCGCTGCAGCGGTTCACGCCGGCGCCATGAGTGCGAGCTCGAGGCCGATCCTGAGCCTGGCGGAGCTGCGGTCGAACGACCCTCGGGCGCCGGAGCGAGGGGAGCGGTGGAGGTACTGCTGCCCGCTGCCGGGGTGCGGGGGCAAGCGGATCGACGCCGGGCACCGCTCGCTGAGCGTGGAGCCGTCGACGGGTGCCTTCTACTGCCACCGGTGCGGTGGGGGCGGGCGGCTGCGTGAGTTCTGGGAAGAGAGTCCGCGTCTGAGCCGTCAGCAGCGAGCGCGGGTGGCGCTGCATGCGGCGGCCCGCGGAGTGCGGGCCGGGGGCGCTGCCCCCACCGTGCGCACGCGGGCGCCCCGACGCTGGGACGGCTGGTCTGCGGCCACGGAGGCCTCGACGAGGCCGGATCGCCCCGGTGTCCGAGGTGGCGTGGGTCCGGTTCCGGGCCGCACCGGCGCTCACAGCGCCTCGCCGCCGGCCGTCCAGGCCACCAGGGCCGCCGCCGAGGCTCCGGTGGGCCCTCCGGAGGACATGGGCGCCCCGGAAGGCGCCGCACTCGACCCGCGTCCGGACCTGGCCGTCGACGCGCCGCTGTGGGCGGTGCTCCTGCGGCTGTCCGCCGACCTCGACGGCGAGGACCCCGCTGGAGTGCACGGCGCCCTGCTGGGTGCGCGGACGATGGGTGGCCGCCTCGAGGTGGGCGGCCGGACGCTGTGCCTGCTGCCCCCGGACGGCGTCGACGCCGCCGAGTGGACCCGCGTCGTCGGCCACCACCTGGCCGCGTACGCGGGGCCGCTGCGGACGCTGCTGTGGCGGGCGTGGCGGGAGGTCGACCGTGCGGTCGCGGGCGTGAGCCCCGACAGCTTCTCCTCGGAGGGGTGGTGCCAGCCTGTCCGCACTGCGGGTCGGCGCGGACGCATCTAGGAGTCCTCGGCAAACTCCGTGGCGAGCTCGTGGATGAGGTCCTCTCGGTCGATGCTCGACCAGGCGTCCTCAGCGCCGCGGATGTGCCGACGGCGATCAATGGGCGAGCCCGCGATGCGCGCCAGCCGGCGGTGAGTCAGGCCGATCGAGTACGGCTCGGGGAGCTGCTGGTACAGAGTGAGGGCCCGCTCGTAGGCGGTCCCCGCCCCCGCGTGGTCCGACCGCTCCAGCGCGATGTCGCCGAGGCCCTGGATGCAGTTGGCCTGGCCGAGGACGGAGCCGACCTGCTCGTAGAGGGGCAGTGCCCGCTCGTAGGCGGCCCGCGCCCCCGCGTGGTCCGACCGCTCCAGCGCGATGTCACCGAGGCCCTTGATGCAGTTGGCCTGGCCGAGGAGGGAGCCGACCTGCTCGTAGCGGGTCAGTGCCCGCTCGTAGGCGGCCCGCGCCCCCCCGTGGTCCGACCGCCGGAGAGCGATGTCGCCGAGGCCCTGGATGCAGTTGGCCTGGCCGAGGACGGCGCCGACCTGCTCGTAGAGGGGCAGTGCCCGCTCGTAGGCGGCCCGCGCTCCCCCGTGGTCCGACCGCCGGAGAGCGATGTCGCCGAGACGGAGGATGCAGTTGGCCTGGCCGAGGAGGTCGCCGACCTGCTCGTAGAGGGGCAGTGCCTGGTCGTAGGCGGCCCGCGCCCCCGCGTGGTCCGACCGCACCAGCGCGATGTCGCCGAGGCTCGCGATGCAGTTGGCCTGGCCGAGGAGGTCGCCGACCTGCTCGTAGAGGGGCAGTGCCCGCTCGTAGGCGGCCCGCGCTCTCGCGTGGTCCGACCGCGCCCGGGCGATGTCGCCGAACTTTCTGAGGACTCGCGCCTGGAGACCCAGGTCGGGGTCCCCCAGGCGCTCGACCGTCGCACGGGCCTCCTCGAGGAGGCCCGTCGAACCGACGCCCGTGAGCCGCGTGAACTCCCCCATGGCGATCGCCGCCTCGACCGAGGCTCGCGAGGTCGCCCCCACCAGGCCGGCCCTCACCATGCCCTCCACATTGGCGCTCTCGACGGCGAGACGCGCCACCGCCTCGGCCCCACCCACCGCTCCGACCTTGGCGCCCAGAGATGTCGCCAGGCTTGTGTACCGGGCAATCGCCGTGGCGAGGTCGGCGCTGGCCGGTGCATACCGGCCGTGGACGTACTCCCGGATGGGTGCCAGCGTCCGCAGGCGTCCACCGCTGTCCGAGGCGAGCCCCACCTGCCGCAGCACCGTCGCGGCCCGATCTCCCGCACCGGGCATGAGCGTGTCCAGGTCGGCATGGACGATCCCGTCGGGAAGCACGCCGAGCAGGGAGAGCAGACGTCGCCCCTCCTCGGTCATGCGTGCACCGGAGATGGACAGCTCGAGCGACGTCGCCAGGCTGAGCAGCCGGTGATCACCAGGCCCGCGCTCCAGCAGCGTGGCCCGCTCACGCTCCCACCGGCGGCTCAGGGCGGCGAGATCGGGCTCGCCCTGCGCGGCGTGCGCCAGCAGCTCCACCGCAAGCGGCAGTCCGTCGAGCTCAGCGACCAGGCTGGACAGCGCGGGGTCACCGGCGAACTGCCCCTGGGTGACCGCAAGGAAGACCTCCCGCGCCACCTCCTCCGGCAGGGGCGTGACCTGGACGGTCTCGTCCCAGGGCACCCCGCCTGGCCGCTGCGCTCCGCGGAACGACGCCACGAGGGCGACACCCCGGACGGAGCTCAGGGCAAGCAGCATCTCCTCCGTCGCCACCGGATCGCTCTCCCACGGCGTCTCCGCGTTGTCCAGCACCACCAACGCGGGGGTCGCGGCAAGCGCCGCGAGCACGCGTGAGCGCAGGTCCGGACCGAGCTCCACCCCAACCTCGGCGGCGATCGCCGTGAGCAGCGCCGTCGCCGCCGTCGCGCCCTCGCACCGGATGAACCACCGGCGGGCGCGAAAGCGCCGTGCGATCCGCGGGTCGTGAAGCATGGCGATGGTCAGCGTGCTCTTGCCCACTCCCGGCGGACCCAGCACAGGGACCGGCGAGGGTAGCTTCGAGAGCACGGTGGCCACGAGGCGCCGGACGAGGTCATCCCGCCCGATGCAGCGACCTCGGCCGGGGAGGTCGCTGGACGAGACCCCTGCGGTGGGACCCGGGAAGGCTGGCCGCTGTCCGGGAGGGAAGGCTGGCGGCACGGCGGGCTTCCTGCGCCCCGGAGCCACCCCGTCGAGGAGGGAGCGACGGGCGGCGGCCTCGTCGAGGCCCACCAAGTCGATGTAGGGATACCGCAAGAGCAGTCCCGGCGGCGTGCATTCCCGGACACGCACGGTGACCAGCACCTCCTCCTCTCCCCTCGGATCGCGGGCGAGCGCGGCCTCCCACTCCATGGCGCTGAAAGCACCGTTGAAGTAGTCGGGGGAGAGCACCGCGAGGGTGCGCCGGCAGAGGGTCGCCCCCTGCTGCATGTTCCGGATGAAGCTCGTCCCGCGGCGAAAGTCCCAGTCCTGGAGGTGGACGCTGTAGTGGTTCTCCTCGAGCACGTAGCCGATCCACTCCGCCCAGGCCCTGTCGGCGCCGGTGCGGCTGATGAAGAAGTCCTTCCCTTCCCCGTCCCCAGACATCTCGCCGACGACCATACCGCTGCAGCGGCGCGCTGTCCGACGTCAACAGCGGCGAGGTGCTGGCGACCCGGCTCGGCGACCGCCAGGTGGCCCGCATCGTCCAGCGCTGCGCCCGCCGGGCCGGGCTGGACTGGCGGCGCTACGCCGGCCACAGCCTGCACGCCGGCCTGGCGACCACCGCGGCGGCCGCCGGTGCCAGCGAGCGCGACATCATGCGCCAGACCGGCCACCGCGGCACCGCCATGGTGCGGCGCTACATCCGCGCCGGCGCCCTCTTCCGCGACAACGTCAGCGGCGTCCTCGGGCTCTGAGCCGCCCGCGGAGAGCCTCTCACCCGCCGTATTCTGCCGTCGTGGGTCTGCCGTCTCTGGGAGGCTGGTGCGCGTCGCCTACCGATCCCCCAACCCCTCGCCTACCGATCCCCCTACTGCTTAACGGGGTGGGGGCGAGGAGGAGAAATCCCTTGTGACACAAGGGTGTGCGCGAGGATGCGCAACCCCGACTCAAGACTCCTTGAGGAAAGCGGGAGGAAGATCGTGAGGCCCGTCGCCGTCGCCGCCCGTTGGGATCGCCTGCTCCAGCTGACCCCGCGCGACCGTGAGGTCTGCGCACTCCTCTGGGAACAGCGGGTCATGACCACAGCCCAGCTCACCACGGTGGCCTACGGCGGCAGCCACGAGGTCGCCCGGCACCGGCTGGTCATCCTGCACCGTCTCGACGTGGTGAGCCGCTTCCGGCCGCTGCGCCTGCACGGCGAGGGATCGGCCCCCCCTTCCACTACGTGCTCGGTCCCGCCGGCGCCACCGTGCTCGCGGCGGTGCGGGCCACGACCGTCCGAGACCTGGGCTACCGCGTTGAGGACATGCTGGCGCTGGTGCACAGCCCGCGGCTGGCGCACATCATCGGCGTGAACGACGTCCACGCCAGCCTGGTGGCGGCGGCCCGGGGTCGGGGCGCGACGCTGGCCGCGTGGTGGTCGGAGCGTCAGTGCGCGGTGCACTGGGGTGCCGTGGTGCGCCCGGATGCCGCCGGGTGCTGGTGCGAGGGCGGGGTCGCCGGTGACTTCTTCCTCGAGTACGACCGGGGGACCGAGACGACGGGGCGCCTCGCGGCCAAGGTGGCGAACTATGCCGAGCTCGCCGCGCGATCGGGCTACGTCTCCCCGGTGCTGGTGTGGCTGACCGGCGGTGAGCGTCGGGAGAGGGAGGTGCGTCGCGCCCTCGCCGGGGTGCGCTCGCCTGCCGTGCCCGTCCTGACCGGGCGCAGCGGCGCGGGGGTGGGGCCCGCAGACGCCGTGTGGCTGCCCGTGGAGTCGGAGCGGCGCATGACGCTCCGCGCTGCTCTCCTCGCCTTCTCCAAGCGTCCGGAGCAGGCCTCCCGCTCCGGCCAGGGAACTGGTCCGACCGAGGACGATGGATGGGGCGATCGAGGCACGCCGGACTGACGTCCGTCGGGCGAGCACTATTTGCACACGGGTGCGACTGCCCCCTTCAAGGCCCGCAGCGTGATCGTGGCGGATCGTCAGCCGAGGGACTGCAGGTTCCGGGCGATGGCCACCGCCTGGGGATGGTCAGGGCCCCACGCGGTCGTGATGATGCGCAGGGCGCGCTCGAGGCCCTGCCGCGCCCCCGCGAGGTCGCCGAGGTCCCGGAGGACGCTGGCCAGGTTGTTGACGCGGATGGCGACGGTGGGGTGGTGGGGCCCATAGGCGGCCTCGGTGATGGCGAGGGCGCGCTCGAAGCCCTGCCGCGCCCCCGCGAGGTCGCCGAGGTCCCGGAGGACGCTGGCCAGGTTGTTGACGTCCCTGGCGACGGTGGGGTGGTCGGGCCCGAAGGCGGCCTCGGCGATGGCCAGCGCGCGCTCGAGGAGCTGCCGTGCCCCCGCCAGGTCGCCGAGGTCCTGGAGGACGCTGGCCAGGTTGTTGACGAAGGTGGCGACGGTGGGGTGGTCGGGGCCGTAGGCGGCCTCATCGATGGCCAGCGCGCGCTCGAAGCCCTGCCGTGCCCCCGCCAGGTCGCCGAGGTCCCGGAGGACGAGGGCCAGGTTGTTGACGTCGGTGGCGACGTCGGGGTGGTGGGGCCCATAGGCGGCCTCATCGATGGCGAGGGCGCGCTCGAAGAGCCGTCGCGCCCCCGCCAGGTCGCCGAGGTCGTGGAGGACGCGGGCCAGGTTGTTGACGATGCCGGCGACGTCGGGGTGGTGGGGCCCATAGGCGGCCTCGTCGATGGCGAGGGCGCGCTCGAAGAGCCGCCGGGCGGGGGTGAGCTCGGCGCGTCCCAGGAGGTACGTCGCCACGCGGTCGAGCAGCCAGCTGGTGGCCTCGGGTTCAGTCGCCAGGCTCTCGGCATGGTCGGCCACCGCCAGCGCGTGGGGCAGGAGGCGGGCGCACCGCTGCCAGGTGCGGACGTCGTCACTGCTCTCCGGGAAGGTGGCGTGAAGCAGGAGCACTCCCGCCGTGACGCGCTCGCGGGTGACCTCCGCCGCCAGGGCGTTCCGGATGACCTCCTGGACGAGGCGGTGGAGACCGATGGTCCCGTCATTGCGCTGGATGAGCGAGTAGCGGCGGAGCACCCCGATGGCCTCCTCGACGTCGCGGTCATCTGCGTCCCTCAGGGCGGGAGGGAGAGGGCCTCGGTCAGCAGGCTGGAAGAGATCGTCGGGGATGGCATCGGGGGCGAGGAAGGCGCACAGCTCCAGCAGCTCGGCGGCCGTGGGAGAGGCCTCCCTGACCTGGTCGAAGGACAGGCGCCAGGTGGTCGCCACCGTCCCGGCATAGTCCGACGGCCCATGCTGGGCGAGCAACTTCAAGCCGCCGCGACCTCGGTAGAGGTGGAGGTAGCGGGCGAAGGGCGTCGCATTGACCTCCATGAAGGCGCCGGCCTGCTCCAGGGCCAGGGGGAGGTGGCCCAGGGCCTCCGCCAGCGCGGCAGCGCCGTCGGCGTCATTCCGCCCGGTGCGAGTGAGGAGGAAGGCGACCGCCTCCGGCGGCGACCAGACGTCGACGTCGAGCACGGTGGCCCGGGCCCGCCATGCGGGGTTGCGCGAGGTGATGAGCACGTGGCCGCCGCCGGGGAGATGGGCGCGGATCACGTCGATGCTGTCGGCGTTGTCGAAGACGAGGAGCCAGCCGGGGGTGTTCTCCAGCTCGCGGCGGACGGTCGTGGCGACCTCAGCGGGAGGCGCGTCGGTGGGGACGGCCAGGCCCAGGGGGATGGCCAGTGCGGCCAGGTCCTCGAGCAGGGTCTCGGGCGTCTCCGCACGCAGCCACCAGATGACGCGGTAACGGTGGCGATGGCGGTGGGCGTACTCGATGGCGACCTGGGTCTTGCCCGCGCCGCCCAGCCCGGTGATGGCCTGGACGAGGGCGGTGTGGATGCCCGAGGCGAGCGCAGCCTCCAGGTTGGTGAGGAGCTGCTCGCGGCCGGTGAAGATGGGGTTGCGCGGGGGCACGCGGAAGACGGGGCCAGGGAAGGTAGGAGGCGCGCCCTGCGGCCGACCAGACGGGAAGGGGGGTCGTGTCGAGGGCTTCTGCCGGCCCGCGGCGACGCCCTCGAGGAGGGTGCTGCGGGCGGTGGTCTCATCGAGGCCCACCAGATCGATGTACGGGTAGCGGGAAAGCAGTCCTGGGGGGGGGCACTCTCGCACACGCACGGTGACCAGGACGCGATCGGTCCCCGTGGGATCCCGGGTGAGCGCCGCCTCCCACTCCATGGCGCTGAAAGCACCGTTGAAGTAGTCGGGGGAGAGCACCGCGAGCGTACGCCGGCAGAGGATCGCCCCCTCCTGCATGTACCGGACGAAGCTCTTCCCCGGACGGAAGTCCCAGTCCTGGAGATGGACGGTGTAGCCCTCCTCCTCGAGGACGTACCCGATCCACTGCGCCCACCCCTTGTCGATGCCGGTGCGGCTGATGAAGAAGTCCTTGGGTTCGTCGGTGGCGGTCATCTCTCGACGCCGACCCCCGGAGGTCGCCATCGGAGACTCTCGAAGGCATCTCTGACACCGGACAAGGGAACCATCTCGCCTCGTTGAACGGCCCTGTGTGGGCAAGCATGCGGCGACTGGATCAATCAGGAGTGTATGGCGCTATTGGCGCAATCACCGGGTTCCGACGGCCAGCACCGGCATCGTGGTGCAACTGTGTGCCGACCGCAGGGAGGCGGTGAGATTGATCCGCGTGGCAGGGTCCACGCGGATCGGCCTTGGCTGAGGTGAGCCCGTGCAGCGTGCTGGGTGCGATGGATGCAGAGATTCGCGGTGAGGTGGTTGGACGGGTCCGAGGGCGTGGGCTCATGTGCATTACTGGGCGCATCGACGCTCGGAGGGAGCACCCAGCTGACTCAGCGGTCGGAGCACCTTGCGAGCCCTGGGCCGCCCACGCTGAGCCGCCCTGGAGGCGACTGAGGCGTGCCGAGACCCGCGATCGTCCTCATCGCTGCCACCGGTCACGCTGAGCGGTCGCGCCGAGCCTCTCGAGGTGCTCTACGACGACGAAGTCGTTAAGGAGAGCGGTGACGCCCTCAGTGAACCGCGGCGCCTTGAGGCGATCGCACAGGTCCATTATCCCCATCGTAGGTTTGGTGTAACGCCCCACCTGATGGGTGAGGGCTTCGAGCACCAGGAGTGGTTCTTCCTTGAGGAGGTCATAGAGGAACGTATCCGGTAAGAGGACCTCGACGCCCACGGGTTCACAGGCCACAGGGAGAAAGTCCCTAATGTTGTAGGTAACGAGCCACTCACAATCGGCGGCGACGGCTGTAGCCAACACATGCCGATCTCCGGGGTGGTTAGTCATCGCCTCGATCGTCTCGTTCGACGGGGTAACTTCCGCGTCCGGGAAGGAGCGGCGCAACCGGGCCAGGAGGCGCAACGCCTTATCGGGCGGCATCCCAGACTTGGCGACGAGGTTGCGCCTCAGCTCCTCCAGGATCGACGGGCTCCAATGGGGCCGATAAAAGTCGCCGCCCGGTCGTCCCAGCATTAGAAGCGTGTCTCGTAGACGGGACGGGTAGAGCACGCAGGTGTCGAGAACCACGCCGTCGAAGATCACCCCCTGAGACTAGGCTGCGCAGCAGTGCGCTGGTGACCCCGTAACAGGATGGTGTCTTATTGGTGGTTCTCGACCGCCTCGGTCTCCTCGGCGAACTCGTCCATGGCCGCCTCAAATTCGGCGTCGCGCTGGGCTCGGTACCTGAGAACCTCCTCTAGCGCCAACCGGTGATGGGCACCGACCTTGCTGCTGTGAAGATCACCCAAGTGGAGAAGCTTCATAACGTGTGGTCTCGACACCCCGAGTAGTTCTGCCGCTTGGCGAGGCGTGAGCGTCGTCCGGTGAGGAGTTAGGGTGACCGCGCGACCAGCTGCTAGATGCTGGCAAAGCCTGCGCACCGCAGCATGCAGGGACTGAGGCATGGCCACCGCCGAGCCGTCTATGTTGAGGCCAACGAAGTGGCGCGGGTTGGCGAGCGCTTCGGCCAGTATCTCAGCGAACCGAATCTCGTCGATGCTCGGGGGCGCAATCAGGTTTCCCGAGGAGTAGGGATTTTCGGCGGAGGCCGAACTCATTAAGGGTGGCGGCGACGCGATGGCCATGGCTCTCGCGAACCTCCGTTCGGTTTTAGTTTTTGATCTGGGTGAGGGCGGCTACTTCTCACTTTCTAGAGGTCACCCTAGCCCATGATCCGGCTAACTGCAACATCTGTAACCGAAAAGTGGTTCGAAGCTTGCGCCCTCGTCCCAGGAAGGAGGCCCCTGGCGGAGCTCAGAACGGTGGTCGCGACCGCTCGGGAGGGAGCCGTACCCGTCGGGGCGAATCAGCTGCTCAGCCCGCTGGCGCTTGGCTCGCTCGCCGCGCCGGTCGTAGTGGCGGTCGTGACCGGTGAGGAGTGGCCGGCGAGGCGCTGCACCGTGGAGATGTCGGCACCGGCGTCGAGGAGGTCGCTCACGACAGGAGCGGCGGAGGTCGTGGGGCGAGAAGCGCGCCACCCTGGCGGCCGTCGCCCGTTGGCCCGGGGGGCCGAGGGGCCGAGGGCGGCCAAGTCCGGTCATGGAACCCCGCCCCCGCTACGACCCTGGGGAGGGGCGCCGTCCGCCGGACGTCGGAGAGGCGAGCTGGGCAGGTCCCCTCCAACGCACGCTGCACCCGCGCGCGGACCGCGGGGAAGACGCTGACCGCGATCAGGGTGACGTAGAGGAGGACGGCCGCGGCGGCGGCCACGAGGACGCACCACGTCGGCCCCGGACTCCCGAACGCGTGACCAGCCGCAAGGTAGTTCCCTAAAGATATCCTTCGGGAACGGTCCCGCCTG
>DATKEY010000070.1:0-14920 GCA_035544475.1 Candidatus Dormiibacterota bacterium
CTGGTCGGCTTGTACTTGCGGATCGGCATCAGACGCCCTCGAAGAGGCCCTCGATCCGCTGGCCCGGGGCCAGCGTCACGATCGCCTTCTTCCAGTCGGGGCTGTGGCCCGTGATGCGCTTGCGGCCGCGGGAGCGCTGTCGCACCTTGCCGCGGACGTTGAGGGTGTTGACCGCGACCACGGTGATCTTCTGGGAGGAGAACGCCTCCTCGACCGCCTTCTTGATCTCGATCTTGTTCGCGTCGGGCCGGCAGCGGAAGACATAGCGCCCCTCCGCCATGCCGGCGTAGGACTTCTCGCTCACGACCGGGCGGGTCAGCAGCACGTCGGGACTGCGGCTCACGACGACAGCACCTCGGTGAGATGCTCGACGGCGTCACGGGTCATGAGAACGGTGTCGCCGGTGAGCAGGTCGCGGATGTTGAGGTTGGCGGCGAGCAGCACGCGCACCTCGCGGAGGTTGCGGGCGCTGCGCTCGAGCACGTCGTTGTGGGAGCCGAGGACGAGCAGCACCTTGGTCATCGCCGCGGAGTCGTCGCCACCCTCGGTGGCGATGGCCTGGAGCATCTCCGCGACCGCGCGGGTCTTCGGCTCCTCGAGAGTGAAGCCCTCGAGGATGAGCAGCTCGCCCGCCTGCGCCTTGGCGCTCAGCGCGCTGCGCAGCGCGAGGCGCCGCTGCTTGCGGGGCATGTCCTGGCGGTAGCTGCGCGGGGTGGGGCCGAAGACGACGCCGCCGCCCTTGAACTGCGGCGATCGGATCGAGCCCTGGCGGGCGCGGCCGGTGCCCTTCTGGCGGTAGGGCTTGCGCCCGCCGCCGCGCACCTCGCGCCGGTTGAGGGTGTCGTGGGTGCCCTGGCGGCCGTTGGCCAGCTGCCGGAGCAACGCCTGGTGCATCACCGGCCCGTTCACCGTGCAGTCGAAGATCTCCGCGCTGAGCTCGAGGCTGCCCGTGCGCAGCCCGCTCTGGTCGACGACGGGAGCGCTGGCCATCAGAACGTCGCCTCGCGGTCGGCGTCGCGGATCAGCACCACGCCGTTGCGGCTGCCCGGGACCGCGCCCTTGAGCATCAGCAGGTTGCGTGCGGCGTCGACGCGCACCACCTCGAGACCCTTGACCGTGCTCCGGCTCGCGCCCAGGTGGCCGGCCATCTTCACCCCGCGCAGGGTGCGCGCCGCATCGACGGAGCCGATCGAGCCGGGCTGGCGGATGTTGTGGGAGCCGTGGGTGACCGGTCCGCGGCCGAAGTTGTGACGCTTGTGCTGGCCGGCGAAGCCCTTTCCCTTGCTCACCCCGGTCACGTCGACGCGGTCGCCGGCGCTGAAGATGTCGGCCGTGATCTCCGAGCCGATCCCCGCCTCTCCGGCGTCGCGCAGCTCGACCAGGGTGCGCATCGGCCTGAGCCCCGCGCGCTTGAGGTGGCCGATCAGCGGCTTGGGAGTGCCCTTCGGAGGGCGCTCGCCGAAGCCGATCTGGAGCGCCTCGTAGCCGTCCACCGCGGTGGTCTTGCGCTGCACCACGCGGCAGGGGCCGGCCTCGAGCACCGTGACCGGGACCACGGTCCCACGCTCCGTGAAGAGCTGGGTCATGCCGACCTTGCGGGCGAGGATGCCCCTGCTCACCGCCGCGCCCCCGCGGCGGCTTCCTGGGAGAGCTTGATCTCGATGTTCACGCCGCTGGGCAGGTTGAGACGCATCAGCGCGTCCACCACCTTGGGGTTGGGATCGAGGATGTCGACGATGCGCTTGTGCGTACGGATCTCGAACTGCTCGCGGGAGTCCTTGTCGATGAAGGGCGAGCGAATCACGCAGTACTTGGCGATGCTGGTGGGCAGGGGCACCGGCCCCGCCACGCGCGTGCCCGTACGCACGGCCGTGTCGACGATCTTCGACGCGGCCTGGTCCAGGACCTTGTGATCGTAGGCCTTGAGCCTGATGCGGATCTTCTGCGCCATGACGGAGCCGGTTCCTGCCTCTGGTTACTTGCTGACGGTGGTGACCGATCCCGCACCGACCGTGCGCCCACCCTCGCGGATGGCGAAGCGCATCCCCTCCTCGACCGCGATCGGGGTGATGAGCTGGATGGTCATCTCGATGTTGTCGCCGGGCATCACCATCTCCGTGCCCTCGGGCAGGTCGATGGTGCCGGTGACGTCCGTGGTGCGGATGTAGAACTGCGGACGATAGCCCTTGAAGAAGGGGGTGTGCCGGCCGCCCTCCTCCTTGGAGAGGACGTACACCTGCGCCTTGAAGTCGGTGTGCGGGGTGATGGTCCCCGGCTTGGCGAGCACCTGCCCGCGCTCGACCTCGTCGCGCTTGACGCCGCGGATCAGGCAGCCGACGTTCATACCGGCCTCGCCCGCGTCGAGCAGCTTCTTGAACATCTCGACGCCGGTGACGACGGTCTTGCTCGTCTCCTTGATACCGACGATCTCGACCGGCTCGTTGACCTTGATCAGGCCGCGCTCGATGCGGCCGGTGACCACGGTGCCGCGACCCTCGATGGAGAACACGTCCTCGATCGGCATCATGAACGGCTTGTCGACGGGACGCTCCGGGAGCGGAATGTAGGAGTCGACCGCGTCCATGAGCTTGACGACGCCGTCGCCGGCGTCCTTGTCGCCCTCGAGCGCCTTGAGCGCCGACACGCGGACGACGGGGATGTCGTCGCCCGGGAAGTCGTACTTGCTGAGCAGCTCGCGGACCTCGAGCTCGACGAGCTCGAGCAGCTCCTCGTCGTCGACGGCGTCGACCTTGTTGAGCGCGACGACGATGTACTTCACGCCGACCTGGCTCGCCAGCAGGATGTGCTCGCGGGTCTGGGGCATCGGACCGTCGGTCGCCGCCACCACCAGGATGGCGCCGTCCATCTGCGCCGCGCCGGTGATCATGTTCTTGATGTAGTCGGCGTGGCCGGGGCAGTCGACGTGCGCGTAGTGCCGCAGCGCGGTCTCGTACTCGACGTGCGCGGTGGCGATGGTGATGCCGCGGGCCTTCTCCTCGGGGGCGTTGTCGATGGAGTCGAAGGACCGGAACACTGCAGTGCCGCTGCGCTCCGCGAGCACCTTGGTGATCGCCGCGGTGAGCGTTGTCTTCCCGTGGTCGATGTGACCGATGGTGCCCACGTTCACGTGCGGCTTCGTGCTGTCGTACTTCTTCTTCGCCATCTCCTGCCTCTACTGTGGCCCTGTCGCGGTGTCAGCCCTTGGCCTTGGCGACGATCTCGTCGACCAGGCCCTGGGGCAGCTGCTGATAGTGGTCGAACTCCATGGAATAGGTCGCCCGGCCCTGCGTCATGCTCCGCAGCACCGTGGCGTATCCGAACATCGTCGCCAGCGGGACGTTGGCGTGGACGATCTGGTTGTTGGCGCGGCCCTCCATGCCGAGGATGTGACCGCGGCGGCCGTTGAGGTCACCCATGACGTCGCCCATGAACTCCTCGGGCATGTTGACGTCGACCTTCATCACCGGCTCGAGCAGCGTCGGCTTCGCCTTGCGCATGCCGTCCTTGACGCCCATCGAGCCGGCGATCTGGAACGCCTGCTCGTTGGAGTCCACGTCGTGGTACGAGCCGTCGACGAGCGTCACCTTGATGTCGACGACGGGGAAGCCGGCGACGATCCCGGAGGTGAGCGCCTCCTCGATGCCGCGCCCGGTCGGGGTGATGTACTCCTTGGGGACGGTGCCGCCGACGATCTTGTTCACGAACTCGAAGCCCTTGCCCATCTCGTTGGGCTCGAGCTCGAGCTCGACGTGGCCGTACTGGCCGCGGCCGCCGGTCTGGCGGACGAAGCGGCCGGTGCCGTGCGCCTTCGCGGTGATCGTCTCGCGGTAGGCGACCTGCGGCTTGCCGACGTTGGCGTCGACCTTGAACTCGCGCAGGAGCCGGTCGACGATGATCTCGAGGTGGAGCTCGCCCATGCCGGAGATCACGGTCTGGCCGGTCTCCTCGTCGGTGCGTACCCGGAAGGTCGGGTCCTCCTCGGAGAGCTTCTGGAGCGCGATGCCCATCTTGTCCTGGTCGGCCTTGGTCTTCGGCTCGATGGCGACCGAGATCACCGGGTCGGGGAAGCTGATGGACTCGAGCACCACCGGGTGCTGCTCCGCCGAGAGGGTGTCGCCGGTCATCGTCTTGCGCAGACCGATGGCGGCGGCGATGTCGCCGGTGCGGACCTCCTCGATCTCCTCGCGGTGGTTGGCGTGCATCTGGAGGATGCGGCCCACCCGCTCACGCTCCTCGCGCACCGGGTTGTAGACGTACGAGCCGCTCTTCAGCACCCCGCTGTAGACCCGGAAGAAGGTGAGCTTGCCGACGAAGGGGTCGGTCATGATCTTGAAGGCGAGCGCGGTGAAGGGCTCCTCGTCGCTCACCGCGCGCGCCGTCAGGGTGCCGTCCTTGGGATTCAGGCCCTCGATCGGCGGCTTGTCGAGCGGCGAGGGCAGGAAGTCGACGACGGCGTCGAGCATCGGCTGCACGCCCTTGTTCTTCAGCGCGGAGCCGCAGAGCACCGGCACCAGCCGGGTGGCGACCGTGCCGGCGCGCAGGCCGCGGACGATCTCCTCGTAGGTGAGCTCCTCACCGTCGAGGTACTTGGTCAGCAGCTCGTCGTCGCACTCGGCGACCGCCTCGAGCATGTTGTGCCGGTAGCGGTCGACGTCGGCCTCCATCGCCGCGGGGATCTCCTTGCGCTCGATGGTGGTCCCGAGGTCGTCGGCGTAGAGGATCGCGACCCGGTTGATGAGGTCGACGATGCCGCGGAACTCGTTCTCGGCGCCGATCGGGAGCTGGACCGGGATGGGGTTCGCCCCCAGCCGCACCTTGATGGACTCGACGGCGGCGAAGAAGTCCGCGCCGGTCCGGTCCATCTTGTTGATGAAGCAGATCCGGGGGACGTTGTAGCGGTCGGCCTGCCGCCAGACCGTCTCCGACTGGGGCTCGACCCCGGCGACGGCGTCGAAGACCGCGACCGCCCCGTCGAGGACGCGGAGGCTCCGCTCGACCTCGACGGTGAAGTCCACATGCCCGGGCGTGTCGATGATGTTGATACGGTGGCCGCGCCACTCCGCCGCCGTCGCCGCCGAGGTGATCGTGATGCCGCGCTCCTGCTCCTGGACCATCCAGTCCATCGTCGCCGCCCCCTCGTGCACCTCACCCATGCGGTGGATGCGCCCGGGGTAGAAGAGGACGCGCTCGGTCGTCGTCGTCTTCCCGGCGGCGATGTGCGCCATGATCCCGATGTTCCGAGTCTTCTCGAGCGGGAAGGAGCGCGTCGCCGTGGCGGGAGGCATGTTCGGTCTCAGTACCTGAAGTGGGAGAAGGCCTTGTTGGACTCGGCCACCTTGTGGGTGTCCTCCTTCCTCTTGATGGAGGCTCCCACGCCGTTGGCGGCGTCCATGAGCTCGGAGGCGAGCTTGTCGGCCATGCTCTTGCCGTTGCGGGATCGGGCGTAGCGGATCAGCCAGCGGCGCGCCAGCGCGGCGCGGCGGTCGTGGCGGATCTCGACCGGGACCTGATAGGTGGCGCCACCGACGCGCTTGGGCTTCACCTCGAGGATCGGGGTGACGTTGCGCAGGGCGGTGTCGAAGACGTCGAGGGGCTCACGCCGCGAGGAGCGGCGGATCTTCTCGAAGGCGTCGTAGACGATGCCCTCCGCGACGCTCTTCTTGCCGTTGAGCATCAGGCAGTTGACGAACTTCGCCAGGCCCACGTTCCCGTAGATGGGGTCGGGGACGATGGTCCGCTTGGTGACTCGCTGGCGGCGCGGCATGGGGTCGTTCGATCCTCAGATGTGTGAATGGCTCATATCTGGTCCCGATCCCGAGGCTGGCGGCGTCCCGAGGGACGCGTCAGACGGGGACGGGGGTGGCGCGGGAGGTGCTGTCGGTCACTTGCCGGCAGTCTTCTCCCGCTTGGCGCCGTACTTGCTACGGCCCTGCTTGCGATTGCGGGTGCCGGCGGTGTCCAGAGTCCCGCGGATGACGTGATACCGGACGCCGGGCAGATCCTTGACGCGGCCGCCACGCACCAGCACCACCGAGTGCTCCTGGAGGTTGTGCCCGATGCCGGGGATGTACGCCGTCACCTCGACCTTGCTCGTCAGCCGGACGCGGGCGACCTTGCGCAGCGCCGAGTTCGGCTTCTTGGGGGTCGTGGTATAGACGCGCACGCAGACACCACGGCGCTGAGGCGACCCTTTCAGGGCCGGCGCCTTGGTCTTCTTGATGATGCGCGACCGGCCTTTCCGGACCAGTTGCTGGATGGTGGGCACGTGTCTCCCGGGAGATGGTGATCGGCGCCCGGCCGACGGGCGCGCGAACGTGGGTGCGCAGAGGCGCGACGGGGGATTCTAGCAGCCAATCCGGCGGAGGGGGGCGACTCCCTAGACTGCCCGACGTGGCCGGTCGACCCGTCGCCCGCGGGCCCCGCCCCCGGTGGGGTGGGACCCTCTGCCTGGCCCTGCTCGCCGCCGCCTGCGGCTCCTCCCCCGCCGCGCTGGCGACCTCGAGGGCGACCCCGGCGAGCTCCCCGGCGGCCGCGAGCGCCGCGGCCCTCGACCTCACGACGGCACTCGGCCAGACCGTCGGCGTCGCCTTCTCGGGGCGTGAGGTCACGCCTGCCCTCCGCCACCTCATCGTCGACCTCAAGGTGGGGACGGTGGTGCTCCTCCCCTCGAACTTCAGCGGAGCCGGCGGGCTCCGCCACCTCACCGCCGAGCTCGGCGCGCTGGGGAGGGAGGCCGGGCTGCCCGCGCCGCTGCTCGTCTGCCTCAACCAGGAGGGCGGCCGGGCCTCGGCGGTCCACGACGGCGTCCCGGAGATGCCGAGCGAGCTCGTCCTCGGCGCCGGCGGGCCGGGCGCGGTGCGCTCGGCGATGGCGGCCACCGCCCGCGGCCTGCGCTCCCTCGGCGTCGGCCTCGACCTCGCCCCGGTCAGCGACCTCCGCACCAACCCGGCCGACGATGTCATCGGCGACCGCTCCTTCGGCCCGACCGCCGCCGCCGTCGCCCCCCTCGTGGCCGCCGCCGTCGAGGGCCTCCACGACGGAGGCGTCGGCTCGACCGTCAAGCACTTCCCCGGCCTCGGCGGCCAGGCGGGCGACCCCCACGTCGCCCTCACCACCGACCCCATGACCCTCACGCAGTGGGAGGACACCCACGCCGTCGCCATCGCGGCGGGAATCACGGCCGGCACCGACGCGGTGATGACCACCGAGGTGGTCGTCCCCGGGCTGGATCCGACCGGCACCCCGGCGGTGTTCTCCCGGCCGGTCGTCTCGATGCTCCGTGACCGGCTCCACTTCGGCGGGGTGATCATCACCGACTCGCTGAGCATGGGCGGGATCCAGGCGCGGATGACCGTCCCGGCCGCGGCGGTCGCCGCGCTCGAGGCGGGCAACGACCTGATGCTGCTCTCGAACGGGGACCCGAACTACGAGGCGCAGGCGGTCGAGGCGATGCGTGCCGCGGTCGAGGGCGGGAGGGTGTCGCTCGATTCGGTGCGCGCCTCGGCGGCCCGGGTGATCGCGCTGCGCAGGCGCTACCCCACAGCGGGCAGCTGAGTCCGGCCGGCGTTGACTCCTCTCATCTCGTGCGCGTAGTCTGTAACGGACGTTCGATCCAGGCGGGCGGGGGCGAGGGCGGATGGCGGACACGCTCAGGCTGGGCGCGGGCGGCGCCTACTGGGGCGACGCCGTGGAGCCGGCGCTCGAGCTCGTCCGCCATGGCGGCATCGCCTATCTCGGGATCGACCTCCTCGCCGAGCTGACCATGGCGCTGCTCCAGCGGCAGCGTCTGCGCGACCCGGCGAAGGGCTGGATCGAGGACGTCGTCCCCATCCTCGACCGGCTCTGGCCGGACGCGGCCGGCACCGGGGTGCGGATCGTCACCAACGGCGGCGGGGCCAACCCGAGGGCGGCGGCAGAGGCGGCCTGCGCGCGCGCGGCCGAGCGCGGCTGGCCACGGATGCGGCTCGGCGTCGTCGAGGGCGACGACGTCACCGACCGGCTCGACGGCTGGCGGCGCGACGGTCTGCGGCTCGCCAATCTCGACACCGGCGAGCCCGACATCGACCGCATCGCGGACCGGGTCGTCTCGGCGACGGTGTACCTCGGCTCGGAGGGGATCGTCGAGGCGCTCGCCCACGGCGCGGACGTCGTGCTCACGGGCCGCTGCTCCGACAACGCGCTGTTCGTCGGGCCGATGATGCACGAGTTCGGCTGGACCTTCGACGACCCCGACTGGGACCGGCTCGGGGCGGCGGTGATCGTCGGTCACCTCCTCGAGTGCGCCGCCTGCGCGACCGGCGGGATGTCGTCGCAGTTCGCCTCCGTCGAGCGCCCGTGGGAGATCGGGTTTCCCATCGCCGAGGTGACCGAGGGTGGCGACGCGGTGATCACCAAGCTCCCCGGGTCGGGCGGGATGGTCACCCCGTGGACGGTGAAGGAGCAGATCGTCTATGAGATCCACGACCCCGCCCGCTACCTGATGCCCGACGCCGTCGCCGACTTCACCGCGGTGGAGCTGGAGGAGGAGGGACCGGACCGGGTCCGCGTCCGCGGGATGCGCGGCGCTCCGCGCCCCGACACCCTCAAGGCGCTCATCGGCTACCGCGACGGCTGGATCGCCGAGGGGCTGGTGGTCGTGCCCTGGCCGGATGCCCGCGGCCGCGCCGACTTCGCGCAGCGGCTCTTCGAGGAGCGGCTCGGCGTCGCCGGAGTCGACCCCCTCGAGCTGCGCGTCGACCGCATGGGGATGAACAGCCTCCACGGCGAGGCGGCGCCGGCCGCAGCCGCCGACCCCGCGGAGATCTGCCTGCGCTTCGCGGTCCACACCGCGACCCGTGCCGAGGCCGAGGCCGCGCGCCGCGAGATCACCCACGTCTGGGGCCTGGGCGCGGTGGGGACGGCGTTCGGCTCGCCGATGCGACCACGCGAGGTGATCGCACTCTGGCCTGCGCTGGTCCCGCGCGACGCGGTCCAGCCGCACGTGCGGGTGGGCATCGTGGAGGCAGGGCGGTGACCCTGGTCCGCGATCTCGCCTACGGCCGCTCCGGCGACAAGGGGGACGTCGCCAACGTCGGCCTCCTCGCCCGCGACGGCGACGCGTGGGACCGGCTGCGACGAGGGCTCACCCCCGAGCTGGTGCGCGCCCACCTCGGCGGCATGGTGAAGGGGCAGATCGAGATCTACGAGCTCCCCGGCATCCAGGCGCTCAACGTGGTGCTGCGCAACGCGCTCGGCGGCGGCGCCTCGCGCACCCTGCGCTTCGACCAGACCGGCAAGGCGTTCGCGACCATCCTCATGGGGATCCGGCTGCCATGACAGAGATCGAGAGCGCCTCCCAGGCGGAGCTCCGGCGCCGCGCCGACCGCGCGCGCCAGGGAGGATCGCCGGCCGCCCGCGAGACGCTCGCCGCCGCGGGCAAGCGCTTCGCCCGCGACCGGGTCGCGGCGCTGCTCGATCCCGGCTCCTTCGTCGAGAACGGCCTGCTCGCCCGGACCATGGACGAGGGCCTCGCCGCCGACGGGGTGGTCTGCGGCATGGGCACGGTCGGCGGCCGGCCGGTGTGCGTCGTCGCCAACGACTTCACCGTGAAGGCGGGCACCTGGGGACGCCAGACGATCCGCAAGATCTACCGAGTCCAGGAGGAGGCGGAGCGCTCGCGCTGCCCGATCGTGTATCTCGTCGACTCCGCGGGCGCACGGCTCGACGAGCAGTTCGATCTCTTCGTCGACCGGATGCACGCGGGCCGCATCTTCCTCACCCAGTGCCGGATGAGCGGCCGCATCCCCCAGATCTGCGTGCTCCTCGGATCCTCCCCCGCCGGCGCCGCGTACATGCCCGCGTTCTGCGACGCCGTGATCATGCTCGAGGGCCACGCCTCGGCCTACCTCGGCTCGCCGCGGATGGTGCAGATGGCGACCCGCGAGGAGGTCACCTCCGAGGAGATGGGCGGCGCGCGGATGCACTGCGAGGTGAGCGGGCTCGGCGACCACCTCGCCGCGGACGAGGATGCGGCGCTGCTCGCGGTGCGCCGCTACCTCCAGTACCTTCCCCAGCACTGGGAGGCCGCCGTGCCGGTCGTGGAGCCGCGCTCGCCACGGCCGGGACCGCCGCTGTCGACCATCGTCCCCGAGGCGCAGAACACCGCCTTCGACATGCGCAAGGTGCTCGACGGGCTGTTCGACGAGGACAGCGTCTTCCAGCACCGGCAGCTCTTCGCCCCCGAGCTCATCTGCGCCTTCGCTCGCCTCGAGGGACGCGCCCTCGGCGTCCTCGCCAATCAGCCGATGCGCAAGGGCGGGGTGCTCACGAGCGACTCCTCCGACAAGGGCGCGCAGTTCGTGCAGCTCTGCAACGCCTACGGGCTGCCGCTGATCTTCCTCTGCGACGTCCCCGGCTTCATGGTCGGCAGCGCCGTCGAGCGCGCCGGGATCATCCGCCACGGCGCGAAGTTCCTCCAGGCGCTCGCCGACTGCTCGGTGCCGCGCATCTGCGTGGTGCTGCGCAAGGCGTACGGCGCCGGGTACCTGGCGATGTCGGGGGCGAGCTTCGGCGCCGACGCGACGATCGCGCTGCCCCAGGCGAAGCTCGCGATCATGGGGCCGGAGGCGGCGGTGAACGCGATCCATTACAAGCGCATCGCGGCGATCGCCGACGAGGAGGAGCGCGCCGCCTACGTCGCCGCCCGCCGCGAGGAGTACGTCGCCGACCTCGACGTCTTCCGCGCCGCATCCGAGGCGTACCTCGACGCGGTCGTCGCCGCCGGTGACCTGCGCACCGAGCTCGCGCTGCGGCTGCGTCACTACACCGGCCGCGAGCTGACCACGCCGCGACGCCGCACGCCGGTGGTGCGAGGATGATGGAGACGCTCCTCTTCGAACGCACCCCGCCGGTCGCCCACCTCGTCCTCGACCGTCCCGAGCGGCGCAACGCGATGAGCTCGACGATGTGGGAGGAGCTCGCCGAGCTGGGACGCGCGATCGGCGGCGACGAGGAGATCCGCGTCCTCATCGTCCGCGGCGCCGGCCCGTCGTTCTCCGCCGGCGCCGACCTCGACGTGCTCCGCGGCCGCGCCGGCGCCCTCGGCGCGCTCATCGCGGACCCGGCGGCGACCGACGAGGCCTACCTCGACTGCCTGGCGGGGATGTACGACGCCTACCGCTGGCTGCGCGGCGCTCCCTTCACGACGATCGCGGCGATCCACGGCCACGCGCTCGGCGGCGGGTTGGAGCTGGCGCTGGCGTGTGACCTCCGCATCGCCGCGGAGTCGGCGCTGCTCGGGCTGCCCGAGCTGCGCCTCGGCGTCATCCCCGACATGGGTGCGACGGCACTGCTCCCGCGCCTGGTCGGCGAGGCGCGAGCGAAGGAGCTGCACCTGCTCTGCGAGAACATCGGCGCCGCCGAGGCGGAGCGGATCGGCATGGTCAACCGGGTCGTGCCGGACGCGGAGTTGCTCGACGCCTGCCAGGCGATCGCCGAGCGCATCGCCGCGCTGCCGCCGCTGGCGATGCGCGCCGCCCGTGAGGCGATCGACGCCGGCGCCGGGCTCGCGCTCGACGCCGCCGTTCGACTCGCGGCACGGCTCCAGCTCGCGTGCTTCCGATCGGCCGACCGGGACGAGGCGCTCGCCGCCTTCAGCGAGCGGCGCGCCGGCGTCTACCGGGGGCGCTGAGCCCGGGATCCGCTGCGGTGCCGGCGCCGCGGAGCACGAGGTCGATGAAGCCGCGGCCGATCTCCTCGGGAGTGAGCCGACCGTCGGGGCGGTACCACTGGTGACCGTAGTTGAACATCCCGAGGATCGCCAGCGCGGTGAGCCGCACGTCGTGCTCGCGGAGCGAACCCTCGTCGACACCGCGTCGCAGCAGCCCCTCGAGCAGCCGCTCGAAATCGCGCCGCCGCGCCGCGACCGCGGCGAAGCGGTCGCCCTGGATGCGGCGCTGCTCGGTGAAGAACGCGACCATGTGGTCGCGGTACGTGTGGAGGTGGCGCATCATCAGCTCGCCCGCCGCGTACAGCGCATCCACCGCCGGCATGTCGCGCGCGCAGATGCGCTCGAGCTCGACGACGATGCTGCCGACGTACTCCTCGTGGATCTGGGCGAGGAGGTCCTCCTTGCTCTCGATGTGGTAGTACATCGCGCCCAGCCCCATCCCCACCGCCGCGGCGATGTCGCGCATGCTCGTCTCGGCGTAGCCCTTCTCGGCGAAGAGCCGCGCGGCCGCGGCGGCGATCTGCGCGCGGCGGTCGCCGCCGGTGCGGGCGGGGGCGGGCTGTCGGGATGCTGCGGGCATGTGGATTGAACGTCCGTTACAGGCCCATCCTGAGCGCGGCGTCTCGGGGTGTCAAGACGGATCGAGTTCCGCCGGGCGGTCTGAGAGGCTAGAGCCAGCGCGGGAGCTCGGGGATGGCCCCGCCGCCCCCGACCTCCAGCGCGTCACCCCGCGACCTGCCGACCAGCCACTCGGCGAGGGCCTGGGGCGTGCCGTGGACCCGGACCTGACGCTGATCCGGCGCGCCCCCGAACCGCACGTCGATCCCCGCGCCGGCGAGCTCGACCCGCTCGGACACCCGGCCGTCCATCCAGCCGGCGACGTCGAGGACGAGCGCGCGGGCCACCTCGTCGGGGAGCACCTCGAAGCCGGGTCCGACGTCGAGGTCGGCGAGGTGGATCCACACCTCGCGCACGCGCATCCAGGGGATCTCCGACCCGGGGATGTGGCGCCCCTGCGCGCTCTGCACCACCCCGGCCCAGTCGCCCCGCCCCATCGCCCGCGCGGTCGCCATGAACCGCCGTGCGGTGACCACGAGGTCGTCGCGCTGCTCGGCGATCGGCCGGGCCGAGCCCGCCTCGATGCCCGCGTTCCGCGCCTCGGTCGACGGGTACATCGGCGTGGGCGTCCCCGTCCGCGCCCAGGTGAGCAGGTTGACGAGCGCGTCGGCGTTGCGCGCGAGGTGGGTGAGGACGTGCCCGCGGGTCCAGCCGGGCAGGCGCGATGCGGCTGCCACCCCGGCGTCGTCGAGGGGCGCGACCCGCTCCTCGAGGAGCGCCTGTCCCTCCTCGACCCAGCCGAGGAGGACGTCGGTGTCGGGGAGGTGGACCGTCTGCTGCGAGCTCATCGCCTCTCCTCCACGAGTGCCGGGACGGCGGTCGCGGTGGCCCGCGGCGCGGCGACGCAGGTGTTCACGCACTCGCCGATCCCCTCGATCACCGTGCGCAGCACCTGCCCCGGCGCGAGGAACACCTTCGGCGTGCGCGCCGCCCCCACTCCGCCGGGCGTGCCGGTGGCGATGAGGTCGCCCGGGCGCAGGGTGGTGATCCGGCTGACGTAGGCGACGAGCTCCGCCGGTCCGAAGAGCAGGTCGGAGGTGCGGCTCGACTGCATCACCCGGCCGTCGACCTCGCAGCGCAGCGCGAGGTCGGCGGCGTTGCCGACCTCGTCGGGGGTGACGAGGCACGGACCCACGGGGGTGCTCGCCTCGAACACCTTCCCCGACAGCCACTGGGTCGTGCGCCACTGCCAGTCGCGCATCGAGACGTCGTTGAGCACGGTGTAGCCGGCGATCGCGGCGGCGGCCTGGTCGGTCGACGCGTGTCGCACCGGGGCGCCGACGACGACGCCGAGCTCGGCCTCCCAGTCGACCTCCTCGCTGTTCGCGGGGAGGACGAGGTCGTCGTGCGCCCCGAGAAGCGTGTCGGCGAACTTCGCGAAGAGCGTCGGATCGGTGGGCAGCTCCCGTCCCATCTCGAGGATGTGCGAGCGATAGTTGAGGCCGACGCAGACGATCTTCGACGGCGACGGGACGAGCGGTGCCCAGTCGAGCGCGGCGAGCGGATGGCGCGGCCCCTCGACCGACGGCACCCACGACGACCATGCCGGCCGCTCCAGCACGGCGCGGACGTCCGGGACGCCGAGCTCGACGGCGGTGTCGCCCTCGACGCGGACCGCCGCGGTGCGGTCGCCGCGCCGGATGGTCGCCAGCCTCACGATCCCGCCTCCGCGACCGTCTCGGTGCGGTGGAGCCCGAGCGCCTCGTAGACCGGCGCGTCGCTGAATGTGAAGAGGTCGAGCCCGGTGTGCGCCCGCAGGCGCAGTGGGCACCAGGACGGCACCGCGACCAGGTCGCCGGCGGCGAGCTCGATGCGCGTGTCGCCGAGCTCGGCGACGCCGGTGCCGGCGAAGACCTGCCACACCGCCGACCCGGTCGAGCGCCGCGTCACCGTGGCGGCGCCGGCGCGGAGGCGGTGCATCTCGGTGCGCAGCGTGATCAGCGCGTCGCGCCCGGTCGCCGGGTTCGAGAAGCGGATCGCCGCGTGTCCCGGCTCCACGGCGCCGCCGCGTCCCGCGCCGTCGAGCTCGAGCTGCTCGCTCAGCGCGCGGTCGGTGTGCGCCCACCGGTACGCCATGAGCGGCGAGTTCGGGGTGTCGGCGGCGGCCGCGGGACGAAGCCCGGGATGACCCCAGAGCTGCTCCGAGCGCGAGCGCCCGGGGGTCGAGCGGTCGACGGTCTGCGGCCCGAACTCGAAGAACCCCGCGTCGAGCTGGCCGACGAGCGGGATGTCGAGCCCGTCGAGCCAGACCATCGCATGGTCGCCGGCGTGGTGGTGGCCGTGCCAGTCCCACGAGGCGGTGAGCAGCAGGTCACCCGGACGCATCGCGACCGGGTCGTCGTTGACCACCGTCCACACGCCCTCCCCCTCGACGATGAAGCGGAAGGCCGCCTGGGTGTGGCGGTGCCCGGGAGCGACCTCCCCCGGGGCGAGGTACTGGATCGCGGCCCACAGCGTCGGGGTCGCGTGCGGCTCGCCGGCGAGCCCGGGATTGGCGAGGGCGATCGCGCGCCGCTCCCCGCCCCGGCCGACGGGGACGAGCTCGCCCGCACGCGCGGCGAGCTCCCGCAAGCGGTCCCATCGCCAGACGTGCGC
>DATKEY010000071.1:0-8854 GCA_035544475.1 Candidatus Dormiibacterota bacterium
CGTCGCCGAAGAGGTCCCCCACCGCCGGGCTCGAGTAGGGCTCGTCGATGCCGGTACTCGCGTGGGGGCCCGAGACGTTCACGGTCCAGGTCGGGTTCGGCGCCGGGATCCGGAGCGCGTGGGCGGTCGAGGGCATCAACCCCGGGGCGGCGAGGGCGGCGGCCACGGGGAGCGCGGCGAGCAGGCGGGCGAGGCGACGAGGCAGCATGGGCGATCCTGGGAACCGGGGACGGGAGGGTAGGGGTCCCATCCTGAGATCGCCCGGCCCACGGGGAGGTGGCATCGGCGTCACGGCTTGGACGCCGATCTGTCTTCGCCCCGACCTGTGGGTCAGGCGTGCCGTCGACTACCCTGCAGCCCGTGATCACCCTCCCGCCCGGCTTCCTGCTCGGGTGCGCGAGCGCCGCGCACCAGGTCGAGGGGGGCGCTCACAACGACTGGACCCGGTTCGAGCGCGAGCCGGGCCGGATCGTCGACGGCAGCGTCTCCGGGGCCGCCTGCGACCACTGGAACCGGTATCCGGAGGACCTCGCAGATCTGGCCGCTCTCGGCCACAACGCACACCGCTTCTCGCTGGAGTGGTCACGGATCGAGCCCGAGCCGGGACGTGTCGACACCGAGGCCGTCGATCACTACGTCGACGTGACGCGGCGGTGTGCCGAGCTCGGCATGGAGCCGCTCGTCACCCTTCACCACTTCACCCTGCCGCTCTGGCTCGCCGACCGGGGCGGCGTCCTCGCCGCCGAGGCGCCGGTGCTCTTCGGCCGTTACGCGGAGATCTGCGCACGCGCGCTCGCGACCCGGGTGCGCTGGTGGACGACGATCAACGAGCCGGTGATCCTCGCCACCCTCGGGTACCTCTTCGGGGACTGGCCGCCTGCGCACCGCTCATTGCGGGAGGCGTTCGCCGCCCTCCGCGCCCTGGTCGCGATGCACGCCGCGGCGGCGCGCGCGCTGCGCGCGGAGGCGCGGCGCCAGGGGGTCGAGGCCCGGGTGTCGATCGCCCACCACTACCGCGGGATGATCCCCCAGCGACCGCGCAACCCCCTCGACCGCGCCGCCGCGGCGGTGCCCGACTGGGTGCTCAACCGCTGGTTCGTCCACGCCTGCCGCGACGGCAGGCTGCGGCCGCCGGTGGGGTGGGGGCAGCGGGTCGACGGCGCGGAGGGGTCGCTCGACTGGCTCGGGGTGAACTACTACACCGACGACCTCTGCTCCTTCGATCCGCGCTCCCCGCAGCGGCTCTTCACGCGCCAGCGCCCCGACCCCTCGCTGCCGGTGTCGACGTACGGCTGGACCATCGACGCCGGCGGGCTGCACCGTGCGCTGGTGCGCCTCTGGCGCGAGCACGGGCTGCCGATCGTCGTCACCGAGAACGGCGTCGCGGACCGCGACGACGAGCTGCGGCCGCGCTATATCGCCGAGCACCTCGGCGCGGTCGCCGCCGCGGTCGCGGACGGAGCCGAGGTGCTCGGCTACCTGCACTGGACCGCGCTCGACAACTTCGAATGGGCGCAGGGGTACTCGCAGCGCTTCGGCCTCTTCGCCGTCGACCGGAGCACCCAGGTGCGGCGCGCCAAGCCGAGCGCCGAGGTCTTCGCCCGGATCTGCCGCGCCGGCGGGATCCCCGACGACCTGCTGCGGTGACCCGCCGTCAGCACCTCTCGCTCGCGAGCTTCTGGTTCGGTCTCTACGTGCTCTACGGGCCGGTGGGCACCAATCTCGTCCCCAGCCAGGTGTCGCACCTCGTCGCCAAGGACCACTACGGGCTTGCGCTCGGCCTGGTGCTCGGCTCCGGCGCGTTCTTCGCGATGGCGATTCCGCCACTGGTCGGCGCCTGGTCCGACCGGCTGCACACGCGCTGGGGACGGCGTCGTCCGATCATCGTCGTCGGCACCGTGGGAACGCTGTTCAGCCTCGTCTCGCTGCTCGGCGCCCACTCGTACGCGATGGTGCTCATCGGCTACGGCGTCGGCCAGCTCTTCAGCAACGCCGCCGGTGCGGCCTACGCGGCGCTCATCCCCGACATCGTCCCCGCCGCGGAGGTCGGCCGGGCGAGCGGATGGCTGTCGACGATGCAGCTGCTCGGCAGCGCGGTCGGCCTCGCGGGAAACGCCGCGCTGAGCGCGGTGCACCACTCCCAGCTCACCTACCTGATCATCGCGGTGGCGCTCGTGGCCTCGCTCGCGCCCACCCTGCGCGCCGCGTCCGGCGACGTCGGGATGCCGCCCGCCTCGGCGCCGGTCCGGGAGGCGGTGAGCCTGCGCCGCCGCGTCGCCGACTTCCTCCGTCCGCTCACCAGCGGCGACTTCGCCTGGGTGATCGCGACCCGCCTCGTCGTCACCTCGGGGATCAGCGCCGTCACCCCGTTCACCTTCGCGTTCTTCCGCGACGTCGTGAAGGTCGGCGATCCCGACGTCTTCAACCCCCTGTGGCTTCTCGTCGTGCTCGCCGCCGCGACGCCCTTCGGCCTGATCGGTGGCCGGATGAGCGACCGCCTCGGCCGCAAGCGCTTCGTGTACGCGAGCGGCGCCCTGCAGGCGGTCGTGGCCATGGTCTTCGTCGCCCTCTATCCCACCTCGGCGACCCTCGTGCTCGCCCTCGGCGCGGTCTACGGCGTCGGCTACGGTTTCTACGTCTCGGTCGACTGGGCGCTCGCCTGCGACACCCTGCCCGACCCCACCGCGTCGGCGAAGGACATGGCGCTCTTCCATGTCGCCCTGACCCTGCCCGGCAACGTCGTCCCGGCGATCGCGGGGGCGGGGCTCGACGCCCTCAACGCCCACTCGCCCAACTCCGGGTACCGCGCGGTGTTCGGCAGCGCAGCGCTGTGCTTCGTCGCCGGGACGGTCCTGGTCAGGCGGATCCGGGGGGTGCGCTAGAGCGGCGCCGGCGGGCGTCGCGGAGGAGTGCGATCAGCTCCTGCTGCGAGTGGACGCCGGCCTTGCGGAAGACGGCGGCGAGATGGTTGCGCACCGTGCCCTGACTGAGATACATCTGCTGCGCGATCGCGGGTACCCGCTCGCCGCGGACCAGCCGTCGCACGACCTCCCACTGCCGGGAGGAGAGCTCGTTCAGCTCCGGCGTCGCGAGCAGCTCGATTCCGCTCTCGGGCATGCCCAGCACCCCCGACGCCTCGATCTCCGCGGCGATCCGCCGGAGATGGTGCTCGAGCTGCTCGATCCGGCTCCGCTCCCACCGACCGCCCGACTCCGCGTCGTCCGCGAGGGCGACCGAGTATCCGGGAAGGCCACCGGCCTCGGCCGCCCTGATCGTCGCGCTCCCCAGCCACCAGGTGCCGTCACGGCGGCGGAGCCGGACCCGGACGTCGGCATGCTCCTCCGACGTGGCGCGGGCCAGGCCCACGAGCATCGCAGCCGAGTCGGCGGGATGGGCGAGCTCCATGACGGTCTCACCGGCGAGCTCGTCCGTCCCGTATCCCAGGAGCCGTGCGGCATCCGGACCGGCCTCGACCACCCGCCACCGGCCGTCGACAGCGCCGAACCGCAGAACGGAGCCGCCCCGCCCGTCCGCCGCCGGCTGCCCCGCGGCCGCGGCCGCGGCCGTGGGACGGCCGCCGGACGCCGTCGGGTCCGCGTCCCACCGCACCCACAGGCCGAGGTCCGCGCCCGCGCCCCGGCCGGACCGGATCGCCCAGGCCCACGCGGTGGTCTCCGCGACGGCCTCGGAGCGACGCCGCGCCCGCGTCGCGCGTGCGCCCTGCCGGGGCGTGTCCGCGGTGATGCGCACCGAGTGCGCTCCGCTCCGCTGCAGCCGGGCGAGCGCCTCGTGGTCGAAGGGAACCGCCTGGTCGGGCGATCCGAGCAGCTCGGCCGCGCTCGACGACGCCTCGAGAAACCGGAAGGAGGCGAGGTCGACGAGGGCGACGGGCGCCGGGCTCGCCTCGACCGCCTGCCGCCATGCGGCAAGCCAACGGAGGTGTGCGTCCGGCATGTTCCGATTATTTCGCATACCTAAATGTGGTTGTCAAATGACAGTGTCACATGACACAATCTTACGCATCACCGCGAGTTCGGGAGAGGCGCGACGATGGTCGAGTCACGCATCGCCACATCCCTGAGAGCGGCCCGAGAGCGCCGCGGCTGGACCCGCGAGGCCCTCGCGTATCACGCGGGCGTGAGCTGGTCGGCCGTCGTCCAGATCGAGTCCGGCCGCCGTCAGGACATCCGCCTGCGCAGCCTCGCTGCGCTCGCGACGGCCCTGGAGGTCAGCGTCGACCATCTCATCGGGGGAGGGACGCTGCCGTCCCGGCAGCTCCTCGCGCACCGCGCCCTCCTCTACGCGGGCGCGGACGACTTTCTCGCGGGGGCCGTCCCCTACGTGCGCGCGGGAATCGAGCGGTCCGAGCCCGTGCTCGTGGTCGTGAGCGCCACGCGGACCGCGCTGCTCCGCGAGGCACTCGGCACAGACGCCGGGCACGTCGAGTTCGTCGAGTCGTCGCAGTGGTACGGCACCGCGGTCCAGGCTCTCGGCGCGTATCGCGACCACGTGCGGCAGCGGCTGAGTGAGGGGGCGTGCTGGATCCGGATGCTCGGCGAGCCGGCGTGGACGGGACGCTCGCGCGCCGAGCGCCTCGCGTGGGCCCGGTACGAGGCGCTGCTCACGCTGGCACTGGCGGCGGCGCCCGCGACGATCGTCTGCGCATACGACCAGGGCTCTGTTTCCCCCGCCATGCTGGCGCACGCGGCCCAGACGCATGCCGAGCTGACCTGCGCCGGGGACATCGGGGAGAGCTCCGCGTACCGTCCGCCCGAGGAGTTCCTTCTCGACGTCGACCACTGAGCGATTCACCGGGTCGGCGCGTCGCCGGCGGGCTGCGGCCGGCCGAAGAGCCATCCCTGACCGAGATCGATCCCCAGCTCCCGGCAGGTGGCGAGCACCGCCTCGTCCTCGACCCCCTCGGCGACGACGAGGGATCCGATGTCGTGGGCGAACGCCACCACCGCCTGGGCCGCCGCGCGGGCGGTCTGGTCGTCGCCCGCGGAGCGGATCAGCGGCCGGGAGAGCTTCAGGAACTCCGGGCGTGCCGCCACGATCAGCTCCAGCGTGGTGTGGCCCTGGCCGATGTCGTCGACCGCGAAGCGGAAGCCCGCGGCCCGGTGGTCGGCGATCGTCTGTCGCAGCCGGTGGAGGTCGGGGACGGGCTCGCGCTCGCTGAGCTCGAGGACGACCGCGTTCGGCGGCCGCCGCGCCCACTCGCAGACCAGCTCCATCTGGTCGACGCCGTGGAGGGGGTCGACGAGGCTCGTGACGTTGACGTTGACGAAGAGCGCGCCCTCCAGCGCCGTCGCGCCCCACAGCGTGCTGCGGCGGCACCGCCAGTCGAGCTCGCGCTCCACGCCCATGCGCTGGGCGGTGCGGAAGAGCGCCTCGACGTCGGCCTCCGCGTGCCAGTCGAGGGGGCGCACCAGGCCCTCCCATCCCACCGTCCTGCGATCGCCGAGCCGGACGACGCGCTGATAGACGCTGCGGACCACCGAGGCGTCGGCGAGCATCGTCTCGACGACGGTGCTCAGCCGGCGCAGCCGCCAGCCTCGCCACGCGCCGCCCGGCTGCCCGGCGACGACACGGTCGCCCCCGCCGGCCTTGGCCGTGAGCAGGGCGTCCTCGGCGAGCGCGAGGGTGGTGACCGGCCCGACCCCGGCGTCGACGGCCGCGCAGCCGATGGAGACACGGACCATGCCCCGCGCCACCGCGACGCCGTGCATCGCCGCGCGCACCCGCTCGGCCCGGTCCGCGGCGATGCGGTCGTCGCCGTCGGGGAGCAGCAGGACGAACATGTCGCCACCGAGGCGGGCGGCGAGGTCGTCACCCTCGCAGACCTCCTGGAGCACGCGGGCGACCGCGACGAGGTGCTCGTCTCCGGCGGCGTAGCCGTAGGCGCCGTTGGTCAGACGCATCCCGTCGACATCGACCGCGACGAGCGCGTACCTCCTTGCGCCCAGCCCTGCCGCCGCCTCCTCGAAGGCGCTGCGGTTTGGGACGCCGGTGAGGTGGTCCGTCCGGGCGTGACGGGCGATCACCTCCTCCTGCGTGACGAGCCGGCGCCACTGCCGCGCCATCACCGCGCCGGCGCCGGCGACGAGCACCACGGCGACCGCGACCGTGCCCCCGAGCTCGACAGCGAGCCACATCCGTCCGCGGGACTCACGCCTGGGTGTGCCGCGACGGAACGGTGTGCGCTCGGAGATGGAACACGACAAACCCCTTCGGGGTCCGGAGAGGATGCGCGTACTATCCGGTCCGCGGCGTGCCGGTGGCTATGGGCGGGGTGTCACCATTCCCTGGACGAAATGTGCGTCTTTCAACGACTCGACGAATGGTCGACTCGCGACATAATCGACGCGCGCAGCAGGGCCTCGTCGATCTCGCGGGCCAGCCGCTCGACGACCACCGCAGCGGGGACGGCGTGGTCGATCGCGGTGTACGCCTGGCCCGCCCACAGGTTGAACATCTCCGGGTCGTCGCGCTCGCGGGCCGCGGCGCGCAGCGGTGCGGTGAGGCTGTTCACGTGCGGGTATGCGGACGGGGCGAAGGCGCCGTTGCGGGCGAGGAAGCCGTTGACGATCCCCCGGGCGCGACGGCCGCTGAAGGCGCGGGTGAGCATCGTGCGCCGGCCGCCGCGGAGCGCGGCGCGGTGCGCCGGCGACGTGCCCGCCTCCAGGGTGTCGAGGAAGGCGGTGCCCAGCTGGGCGGCGCGCGCCCCCGCGACGAGGACTGCGGCGACGCCTGCGCCGTCGCAGAGCCCGCCGCCGGCGACGAGCGGGAGATCGGTGACCCTCGCGACCAGCCGCAACAGGGTGAGCAGCCCGACCTCGCCGACGCCGTCGTCGTCGCCGAAGGTGCCGCGGTGGGCGCCGGCCTCGACGCCCTGGACGGCGAGCGCGGTCCCGCCCGCCGCCGCAGCGCGCTCGGCCTCCTCGGGCTCGGTGACCGTGACCCAGACCTCGACCCCCACGTCGCGCAGCCGGCCGATCTCCTCCGGCGTGGGGCACCCGAAGGCGAACGAGGCGACCGCGGGGCGCTCGGCGGTGAGCACCGCGAGCTTCTCCGCCCAGGCGTCGTCGCTCCACACCGCCTCGCCGGTCGGGGAGCCGTACGCCATGGCCTCGCGCTGCACCCGCTCGACATAGCCGGCGAGGAGCACCCGGTCGGCGCGGTCCGGGGAGGGGACGAAGACGTTGACCCCGAACGGCCTCGACGTCGCCGCGCGCACCGCGGCGATGTCCGCCGCGACCGCTGCCGCGCTGCGATAGCCGGAGGCGACGAACCCGAGACCGCCCGCCTCCGACACCGCCGCCGCGAGCGCGGGGGTCGAGGGTCCACCGGCCATCGGCGCCTGCACCACGGGGACCCGCAGCTGGTCGAGCACACCGCCGGCGGCCATGCCGCCACGGTACCAGCCGGGGCCCGCGCTACCGTGGTCGTCCATGACGACCATCACCACCCTCGACTCCGTCTGCGCCGACCTCGCCGCCGAGCACGAGGACCTCGACCGGATCGTCGCCGCGCTCGCCGACGGCGACCTCGACCGGCCGACCCCGTCTTCGGGCTGGTCGGTGCGCGACCAGGTCACGCATCTCGCCTACTTCGACGGCCAGGCCAGGCTCGCGCTCGTCGACCACGACGCCTTCGCGGAGGGGGTGCGGCGGTTCGTCGCGGACCCCGCGGCGATGATGGCCGAGCACCTCACCCACGGCCACGGTCTCGGCGTCGCCGGGATGCTCGGGTGGTGGCGGGACGAGCGAGGCGGATTCCTCACGGCGGCGAGGGGCGTCGATCCGTCGTCGCGGGTGCCCTGGTACGGCCCGCCGATGAGCCCGGTCTCCTTCGTCACCGCCCGTCTGATGGAGACCTGGTGCCACGGCCAGGACGTCGTCGACGCCGTCGGCGCGGTCCGCACGCCGACCGCGCGGCTGCGCCACGTCGCTCACATCGGGGTCCGCGCCCGAGCCTTCAGCTACGCGACCAACGGCCGCACCGCCCCGGACGCGGAGATCCGGGTGGAGCTCGAGGCTCCCGACGGCGGGGTGTGGAGCTGGGGCGACGCCGCGGCGCCCGACCGCGTGTCGGGCAGCGCTCTCGATTTCTGTCTCGTGGTCACCCAGCGGCGCCACCGCGACGACACCCGCCTGCGGATCGAGGGGCGGCTCGCCCTCGACTGGATGGAGATCGCCCAGGCGTTCGCGGGTCCGCCCGGAGAGGGGCGCCGGCCGGGCCAGTTCCCTCTCACCTGACCGGTCGGTACTTTAGGCGTCCGCGCACAGGATCGCCGGCCTGACCTTGTGCACCTAGCACGAACCGCTCGGTGGGATCGGGGAGTACCATCACCTAGGGAGCGCGTTTGCTTGGGCGCGATGCCCCAGCACCCGACAGGTCCCCGAGGGGGTTTGGAGAGACGTGGCCACTCGCGCACTGCCCGCCGACCTCGCCGACGACGTGCTCGCCCAGGCGGAGGCGGCGGGGACGAGGTACATCGACCTCCAGTTCACCGACGTCATGGGCGCGGTGAAGACGGTGACCATCCCCGCGGACCAGCTGCCCGACACGATCGAGCACGGCACCTGGTTCGACGGCTCGTCGGTCGAGTCCTTCGCCCGGACCGCCGAGAGTGACATGTACCTGGTCCCCGACCTGGAGACCTTCCGGGTGCTGCCCTGGGCCACGCCGGCGACCGCGCGGCTCATCTGCTGGGCCCACACCCCCGACGGCGAACCCTACCCCGGCGACCCGCGTGGCTCCCTGCGCCGCGCGATCGAGATGGCGCGCGAGCTCGGCTTCGAGTATCGCTGCGGGCCGGAGATCGAGTTCTTCCTCCTCCGCCACAACGGCA
>DATKEY010000072.1:0-10189 GCA_035544475.1 Candidatus Dormiibacterota bacterium
GAAGGGTCGAGACCTGCCACAGTAACGTCGCCGACCGACGGAGGATCGAAGAATGCGGGTGCTGCAGAGCTATACCCAGGGTCAGTGGACGACGCCCCGCAGCGGCGCGGGCGCCGAGGTGCGCGACGCGAGCACCGGGGAGACGGTGGCCCTCGTCGGGAGCGAGGGGGTCGACATGGCCGGGGCGCTCGACCATGGGCGGCGGGTCGGCGGTCCGGCGCTGCGGGCCCTCACCTTCCAGCAGCGGGCCGGGATGCTGAAGGCGCTCGCCCAGCACCTCGGCGAGCACAAGGAGGAGCTGTACACGCTCTCCGCCGCGGCAGGGGCCACCCGCAAGGACGCGTGGGGCGACGTCGACGGCGGCATCGGCACCCTCGGCGCCTACGCGAGCCGCGCGAAGCGCGAGCTCCCCGACGCGACCGTCCTCCCCGACGGCGAGCCCGAGCCGCTCGCCAAGGACGGGTCGTTCGCCGTCCAGCACGTCCAGGTGCCCCTCCAGGGCGTGGCGGTGCTCATCAACGCCTTCAACTTCCCGGTCTGGGGGATGCTCGAGAAGCTCGCCCCGGCGATCCTCGCCGGGGTGCCGGTGCTGGTGAAGCCCGCGACCCCGACCGCGTACGTCGCCGAGGCGCTCTTCCGCGAGGTGATCGCCTCCGGGGCGCTCCCCGAGGGCGCAGCGCAGCTGATCTGCGGCTCGACCGGCGACCTGCTCGACCACCTCACCGGCCAGGACCTCGTCGGCTTCACCGGCTCGGCGGCGACCGCGGCGCGGCTGCGCGCCCACCCGGCGATCGCCGGCAACGCGGTGCGCTTCAACGCCGAGGCGGACTCGCTGAACGCCTCGATCCTCGGCCTCGGGGCGACCCCGACCGCCGCCGAGTTCGAGCTCTACCTCGACGAGGTGGCGCGCGAGCTCACCACCAAGACCGGGCAGCGGTGCACGTGCATCCGCCGGGCGCTCGTGCCCGCCGGGCTCGTCGAGCCCGCGGTCGCGGGGCTGCGCCGCCGGCTCGAGTCCGTCGTGCTCGGCGACCCGCGCGCCGAGGGCGTGCAGGTCGGGCCGCTGGTCAGCCTCGAGCAGCGCGAGGACGTCCGGCGCGCCGTCGCCGGACTGCGCGAGGGCGCCGAGCCGGTGCTCGAGAGTGAGCCCCGGCCGCAGGGGGCCGACGCCGAGCGGGGCGCCTTCCTCGCGCCGACCGTCCTGCTCGCGCGCGATTCCGCCCATCCGGCGATCCACAACCTCGAGGCGTTCGGGCCGGTGTGCACCGTGGTGCCCTACACCGACACCGACGAGGCGATCTCCCTCGCGGCGCTCGGCATGGGGAGCCTGGTGGCGTCGGTCTTCACCCCCGACACCGCCGAGGCGGCGCGCCTCGCGCTCGGCCTGGCGTCGCACCACGGGCGGGTGCTGCTCGTCGACGAGAGCTGCGGGCGAACCTCGACCGGCCACGGCACCCCGATGCCCCAGACCGTCCACGGCGGGCCGGGACGGGCCGGCGGTGGCGAGGAGCTCGGCGGCCTGAGGGCGGTCCACCACCACCTCCAGCGCACCGCGGTCCAGGGCTCGCCGGCGGTCCTGGCGGCGGTGACCGGCAGGGGGCAGGCTGTCACCGCGCAGCGATGATGGCCTGGGGGGAGGCCCCCCGTACGATCGGCGCGGAAGCGCCGAGAGGTGAAGGCGAGCTCACGACCGTCTGAGCGACGCGATCCGGTCGATCATCGTATCGAGCGCCGCTTCGAGGGGGGCGGTGTCCCGTCGCAGCTGCGTGAGGAGCAGGCCGCCCTGGAGGGCCGCGAGGGTGGCGAGGGCCAGCTCGTCGGGGTCCGCTCCCGAGCACAGCTCACCGCGGTCGTGCATCGCGCGCAGCCCCTCGCGGATCGCCCCCTCCCAGCGCACGAATCCGGCACGCAGGTCGGTGCGCGCGTCCTCGTCGAGATCGGAGAGCTCGCTCGCGAGGGAGCCGATCGGGCAGCCCCCCTGGCAGCCGCGCTGCCGCTGGAGGTCGACGAGGCCGTCGCGCCATGCCCGCAGCGCCTCGAGGCTGTCGAGCCGCCCGAGGAAGGGCTGCTGGGCGTCGAGCACGGCCTCGGTGAGGTACGCGATCACCGCTCGCACCAGGCTCCGCTTGTCCGCGAAGTAGTGGTAGAGCTGCGAGGCGCTCACCTGCGCCGCGGCCTGCACCTCCTCGGTGCTCGTGCCCGCCACCCCGCGCTCGAAGATCAGCCGCGCCGCGGCCTCGACGATGCGCTCGCGGGTCGCCTCGCCCTTGCGGGTCAGGCGCGATCCGCCGGGGGTGATCCCGTCGGTGCTCATGCCTGGATCGTACGCCGATTCTGGAGTTGACACTCCAAAGTGGGTTCGGCAAGAATTGGAGGCGTCACTCCAATCCGCACCCCGAGGACCCCTGATGACCACCTCCGCCCCCACCCTCGCCGAGCAGGTCGCCGGCCTCGAGGCCGGCCTCGCTCCGCAGCTTCCTGCCGCGGCGCTCCAGGCCTTCGCCGCCGAGCAGGCGGGCCTCGCCGCCGCCGGGCCGCCCGACGGGGTCGCCGCCCCCGGGACCGCGATGCCGGACGGCGACCTCCTCGACGTCCACGGCGAGCCGGCCACCCTCGAGGCGGCGCGCGGCGGCCGCCCCGCCGTCGTCGTCTTCTACCGCGGCGCCTGGTGCCCGTACTGCAACGTCACCCTGCACGTGTACCAGGACCAGCTCGTCCCCGCGCTCGCCGAGCGGGGCGTCGCGCTCGTCGCCATCAGCCCGCAGCGGCCCGACGGGTCGCTGTCGATGCAGCAGAAGCACGACCTCACCTACACCGTCCTCTCCGATCCGGGGAACCGGATCGCGGGCGCGCTCGGCATCCTCACCGCGCCGACCGACGAGGTGCGGGCGGCGCAGGCGTCGCTCGGGCTCGACGTCGCCGCCGGCAACGCCGACGGCACCGACACCCTGCCGATGCCCACCGTGGTTCTCGTCGACGCCGCAGGGGTCATCCGCTGGATCGACGTCCATCCCAACTACCGGGCCCGCACCGAGCCCGCGCAGATCCTCGAGGCGGTCGACTCGATGGGCGGCTGACGTCAGTGGGCGGCCTCCTCGGTGAGCCGCGTGTACGCGGCCTCGTCGAGGAGGTCGGCCCCGGCCTCGTCGACGTCCTCGAGGCGGAGCATCCAGCCCTCGCCGTAGGGGTCGCTGTTCACCCGCTCGGGCGCGTCGGCCAGGCCTCCGTTCACCTCGGCGACGCGCCCGCCGACGGGCGCGAAGAGATCGCTCGCCGCCTTCACCGACTCGATGACCCCGAATCGCCCGCCCGCCTTCAGGGTGGCGCCGACCTCGGGGAGCTCGAGGAAGATCACGTCTCCGAGCTGGGCCTGGGCGAAATCGGTGATGCCGACGCGGACGCCGCCGTCGACGGTCTCCACCCACTCGTGGGTCGCGGTGAACCGGTAGCCGCTGAGGTCGGGCACGGTGATCAGCTCCTGCTGCGCTTGTAGAAGGGGAGGGGGACGACGGTCGCGGGGGCCATGGTGCCGCGGATGTCGACGTCGAGGCGGTCGCGACCGGCGGACGCCGGGTCGACGAGGGCGGTGGCGATTCCGTGGCCGAGGGTGAAGGAGAAGGTGCCGCTCGTGACCTCCCCGGCGTCGCGGTCGCCGTCGCGGACCCGGTGGCCGTGGCGGGCGATGCTCCGCCCCTCGAGGGAGAGGCCGACCGTCGTCCGCGGCGGGCCCTGCTCGGCGATCCGGTGCAGCGCGTCGGACCCGCAGAAGTCGCCCTTGGCGAGCTTGACCGTCCAGGCCAGCCCGGCGCTGTAGGGGTCGACCCCCTCGTCCATGTCCTGTCCGTAGAGGCGCAGCCCCGCCTCGAGCCGCAGCGTGTCGCGGGCGCCGAGCCCGGCGGGGACGAGGCCGTGGTCGCGCCCGGCGTCGAGCAGCGCGTCCCAGAGCTCGCCGGCGCGGTCGGCGTCGATGTAGATCTCCACCCCGTCCTCGCCGGTGTACCCGGTCCGCGAGACCACCGAGGTCCGGGCGTCGATGCCCGCGACCCGCGCCCCGGTGCTCCGGAAGGGCCGCAGCTCGCGGACCTCGCCCTCGCAGAGGGGGGCGACGATGTCGAGCGCGCCGGGGCCCTGCACCGCGATGAGCGCGGTCAGGTCGCTGACGTCGCGCATCTCCGTGCCGGGGAGGAGGTGCTCGCCCATCCAGGCGACGTCCTTCTCCCGCGTGGCGGCGTTGACGACGACGAGGAAGTGGTCCCCGCCGAGGCCGCGGTAGACGATGACGTCGTCGACGATCCCGCCCGCCTCGGTGCACATCACCCCGTACAGCGCTCCGCCGGGGACGAGACGGGAGACGTCGTTGGCGACGAGGCGCTGGACCGACGCCTCTGCGCCGGGCCCGGCGAACAGCACCTCGCCCATGTGGGAGATGTCGAAGACGCCGGCGCGGCTGCGGACGGCGAGGTGCTCGTCGCGGATCCCCGAGTACTGGAGAGGCATCTCGTAGCCGCCGAACTCGACCATGCGCGCCCCGAGGGCGACGTGGCGGTCCCAGAGGGGGGTGCGCCGGGCCATGGCGCACGGTTATAGCAGTACCGGTGGCTACACTCGGGCGCCATGGGCGCTCCGGGCCGGCTGCTGCTGGGGCTCGCGCTCGTGCTGGCGGCATGCGGCGGCGGCGCCCCCGCGGGATCGGCTCCCGCCGGGCCCGACGATCCCCACAACCAGGGCGGCACGGTGACGATCGGCGTGGTCCAGGAGCCGACCTCGTTCCTCGCCGCGGGCATCGTCGACTCGATGCTCTTCTCGGTCGCGGTCGACGCGCCCGTCGCCGAGGGCCTGCTCTGGTACCGCCCCCTCGAGCAGACCGCGAGGGCGCGCACGCTGGCTGACTTCTGGCGGCCGATGCTCGCCGTCGAGGTGCCGACGACCGAGAACGGCGACGTGCGCACCGCGGGATGCCCGGTGCCGGACGCGGCGATGTGCGTGACCTGGAAGCTCCGCGGCGACGTGGTCTGGCACGACGGCAGCCGCTTCGGCGCGCACGACGTCTGCGCGACCGCTCAGTTCTACTGGCTGCGCTACCACGCCCACAATCCGACGGCGGTGCAGAGCACCGCGGGGCCGGACCAGCTGACCGACTGCCGGGAGGACTCTCCGACCCAGGCGACGCTCTCCTTCAGGACGCGGTACGGCGGCTACCTGTCGCTCGGCTCGGGCGTGTACGGAATCCTCCCCGCGAGCATGCTGGAGAACGCCTTCCGCACGGACACGGACCTCGAGCGCACGCCGCAGACGGTCGACCTGCGCACAGCCACCGGAGCACCCGACGCGTACCACGGCACCGACACCCTCGACCGCATCATCGTCGGCACCGGTCCGTACGTCCTCGAGCGCTACGAGCCGACGAAGTCGATCACGCTGGTGCGCAACCGCCACTACTGGGACCGCTCCCGGCAGCCCCACCTCGACCGGGTGATCTTCAAGTTCATCTCCGACGTCACCTCGCAGCTCGCCCAGGCGAACGCGGGGGAGATCGACGTCGGCCTCGACTACCGGCTCGCCCTGCTCGGTGACCTCGACGACGCCGCGAAGCTGGGACGGCTCACGGTGCAGACCATCCCGGAGTCCGGCGCCGAGAAGCTCGACTTCGACGTCTGCGCCGCCGCCCACGGGCTGTGCGGCGCGCAGGCACGTCTCGACCCGGTGACCGCCGATCCCCGCTTCCGGCAGGCGGTGATCCGGGCCATCGACCGGCAGCAGATCGTGCGGACGATCGCGCGCGGACAGACGACCGTCCCCCAGGACTCCTGGATCTCCCTCGGCGAGGAGTACATCCGCGACCCGTCGATCCCGACGACGGCACACGACCCCGCGGAGGCGCGGCGCATCCTCGACGCCGCCGGCTACCGCCTCGGCGACGGTTGCCACGGCGGCCGCGGGCGCGCCGATCCGCAGGGCCACTGCATCGACCTCGACTTCGTCACCACCTCGGGCAATCCCGCGCGCCAGCAGGCCCAGATCGCGATCCAGGCCGACCTCGAGCAGGTGGGGATCTTCACCAACCTCAGCACCGTGAAGGCGGGCCGGCTCTTCGGCGCCTTCGGCGACGGCGGCATCCTCTCCACCCACCAGTTCGACCTCGCGATGTACGGGCAGACGGGATCCCCCGAGCCCGACGGCTGGTACTCGCTCTACCACGCCGACTGCGGCGGCGCGTGCCCCGACGAGGACCAGATCCCCTCGCCGGCGAACCGCGGCCAGGGCCAGAACGCCATGGGCCTCGACGACCCCGCCGTCGACCGCGCCTTCGACGAGGGCCGCGCGACCGTCGATCTGGCGCAGCGGACGGCGGCGTACCGGCAGGCGCAGCGGGCGCTCGCCGCCGACCTGCCCGAGGTCCCGCTCTACCAGCAGGTGGTGGTGAACAGCCTCTCCGCGGGGCTGCGCGGGGTGCAGCGCAACGACCGGGTGTGGACCTTCAACATGTACGACTGGTACTGCACCGGAGGGCGCTGTCAGCCGTGAACGGCACCGGCGTCGAGGCGCCCCCCTCGCGTCCGGAGGCGGGGCGGCAGCTCAGCCCGTGGACGTGGAGCGACGTCGTCCTCAGCCTGCCGCTCATCGTCGTGCTCGGTCTCGCCCTCGGCTTCGGACTCGTCACCACCGTCATCCCGCTGCTGCCCGCGCACGACCACGCGCTGCGCGTGTCGGTGACGAGCTTCCTCGTCAGCCTCGCCTTCTACGGCGGCGTGGTCGGCGCGGTGCTCATCCTCGTCACGATGTACCGGCACGCGCCGGTGAGCGCGCTCGGCTGGAGACCGGCGCCGGCGCGCTGGATCACCGGCGCCATCCCGCTCGCGATCGCGGCCTACGCGCTCGTCGTCGTGGTCGGCGGCCTGCAGAACGCGCTCTTCCCCGCCGACCACTGTGGCCAGGCGCGGGACGTCCTCCACGCCTATCCGCGCTACCACGTCCTCGCCGTGGTGACGGTCGCGCTCGTCGCGCCCGCCGCCGAGGAGACCTTCTTCCGCGGCTTCCTCTTCGGCTGGCTGCGCGGACGGGTGCCGCGGTCGCCGGCGATCGCGCTCAGCGCCCTGGTGTTCGCCGTCGCCCACCTGCAGCCGGTGGTGCTGATCCCGCTCTTCCTGCTCGGCTGCGTGCTCGCGATCGTCTACGAGCGCAGCGGAAGCCTGCTCCCGGGGATCGCCATCCACGGGCTCTTCAACCTCGTCGGCGTCACCCTGATCTTCTCGACGTCCTGCTAGCGGCTGCACGCCTCTACTCGTCGCGGCGCGCGAGTCGTACGATGCCACGCCATGGCAACTCTCGGTCCCGGTGACGGGAGCATCAAGGTCTACACCAAGCGAGAGGGGCTCGCGGCGCGGGTGGGGCACGACCTCACCTTCGAGGCGTCCCGCTGGAACGCGGACGTCACCCTCGACCCCGACGACATCACGAGGTCGAGCGTGAGCGCGACCGTCGACGGCGGCGCGCTCGAGATCCTCGAGGGAACCGGCGGCGCGATGCCGCTCAGCGAGAAGGATCGCAACGACATCCGGAAGAACATCGCCCAGAAGGTGCTGACCTCCGGACAGATCCAGTTCCGCTCCACGGGGGTCGAGAGCGCGGGCGACGGGCGGTTGACGCTGACCGGCGACCTCACCATCAACGGCGCGAGCCGGCCGGTGCGGGTCGACCTGACCCAGAGCGGCGACCGCGTGTCGGGCCGGCTGGCGATCCGCCAGTCCGACTTCGGCATCAAGCCGTTCAGCGCCATGCTCGGCGCGCTGAAGGTGGCCGACTCGGTCGACCTCGAGCTCGACGTCCGTCTCCCCAGCGCCTGATCGCCGGGCGGCCGGCGAGCGGCGCGTCCCGGCCCTCGCGCGCACCGGCCGATAATGGGCCGCCATGGGAGAGCCCCCGGCGAGCCAGCCGCGTCCGGTGTCGACGACGCTCCGCGCCCGCTTCTGCCCGCGGTGCGCGACCGAGCTGGGCGAGCGCGACGTCGAGGGGAAGCTGCTCCCGGCGTGCGACGCCTGCGACTACATCGCGTTCCGCGATCCCAAGGTGGTGGCGGTGACCGTGCTGAGCGACGGCCCCGGCGGGATCTGGCTGATCCGCCGCGGAATCGAGCCCCGGGTCGGGGAGTGGGCGCTCCCCGGGGGCTACGTCGACTACGACGAGCATCCCCGTGCCGCCGCCCGGCGCGAGTGCCAGGAGGAGATCGGCTGTGAGGTCGAGATCGACCGCCTCGTCGGCGTCCACCACGCCAACCTGGTGACCGCCGGGGTGGTGATCGTCGCCTACGCCGGCAGGATCGTCGCCGGCACCCCCCGCGCCTGCCCGGAGGTGCTCGAGGTGCGCCGGTTCGCCCTCGACGAGCTGCCGCCGCTCGCCTTCTCGACCCACAGCGCGATCGTCCGCGAGTGGCGGTGGGGCCCCGAGGCAGCCCCCACGCCGTGACCGCGGCGAGGCGCTGCGCGATCGCCCTCGCGGTCCTCGCCGGCGGGGTGCTGGCGCTGCTGCTGAGCCCGGCCGGGAGGACCGCCCCGGCGCCGGCGGCGCTCGCCGCCGCGGTGGGCCCCGAGGCGGTCGTCGACCAGACGACGACGACCCACACCCACACCCACCATCACCATTCGAGCACCGACAGCTTCTCGTGCTCGAGCCGGTTCCTCGGGATCTTCCCCGGGGACTGCCCGACCGAGACCCCCTCCCCGGCGGAGACCTTCACCTTCACCAACTCCGCCGGCTCGGTGAGCATCCCCCCGACCGCGACCCCCCGGCCGGCGCCGACGGCGACGGCGACGCCGCTCGACACCCCGTTCCCCACCGACGCCGGGACCGGCACCCCCGGCACACCCACCGACACCACGACCTCCGCGGCCGGCGGCGCGAGCCTCCCCGCGAGCGGGGGCGGCGGAGGAGGCGGGGGCGGCCTCGGGGTGCCGCTGCTCGCCGGCGTGATCATCCTCGTCCTGCTCGGCGGGACCGCCGGGCTCGCGGTGCTGCGACTTCGCTGACGGCCGGTTCCGAGTTGGTGGCGGCCGCCGTGATCGGGTCGTCACCGGTCGTACACGGAAGCCTCGAAGGACCCCCGGTACATTCCGCGCGTGCTCCAGGACCCTCAGCCGTGAGCCCACTCCTCGCTCACCACCCGTCCGGCGGTGCCCCCGCGGCCACCGTCGCGCCCGACGCCGGCGTCGAGATCGCCGGTCGTCGCCCGGCGGACCGGACGCCGTCGTCGCCGGCCACCGGCGTCGCGGCGGGCGCCCTGTGGGCGCGGCTGCGCGCGCCGCTGCCGCTGCGCGGCATGCGCTGCGTGGCGCCCTGCGCGCTCATCGGCGCGATCCTGCTGCTCGGGATCTTCCTGCTCGACGGCCGGGTCGGCTCCCAGGGAACCGTCGAGCCCCTCGCCGCCCTCCCGATCCTCGCGGCCACCCGGCTGCTGCCCCGCCGCCTCCTGCTCCCCCTCGTGACCCTCGGGATCACCCTCGACCTCGTCGGCCCCATCGTCCACGAGGAGACGTGGCTCACCGCCGCCACCCAGGCGGGCGTCCTCCTCCTCCTCTGCGCCGTCGGCCGGGGGGCCACCGTCTCCTGGATGCGGCTGACCGCGACCGAACGGCGGGCCCGCGCCCTCGCCGACGAGCACCAGCGCGCCGTCGAGCTCGACGAATCGAAGTCGGACTTCCTCCGCCTCGCCTCCCACGAGGTGCGGGCGCCGCTCACCGTGCTCCTCGGCTACATCGGTCTGCTCGAGGACGGCATGTTCGGCGAGATGCCGCCGCCGGCGCGGTCCCAGGTGCTCCCCGTCCTGCGCTCGAAGGTCGACGAGCTCGTCGCCCTCTCCGAGGCGATGCTCCAGGCCGCGCGTCTCGACGACGGGCGCCTCGAGCTCGAGCGCGAGCGGGTCGACGCCCGCGACCTCGCCTGTGAGGCGGCGTCGCGCGTCGAGCCGATGCTCAGCCCCGCCCACCGGCTCGGCGTCGACTGCCCGCCGGGTGCGGTGATGGTGCTCGGCGACCGGCTCCGGCTGGTCACCGTCCTCGTCAATCTTCTTGCCAATGCCGTCAAATACTCGCCGTCCGGCGGCGAGGTGCGCTGTGTGGTGCGCACCGGGGAGGGGCTCGCGGTGATCACCGTGAGCGACCAGGGGATCGGGATCGACCCCGAGGACCTGCCCCGC
>DATKEY010000073.1:0-6095 GCA_035544475.1 Candidatus Dormiibacterota bacterium
CACCACCTGGACCGCCCAGAGCTCGGGCACCGCCCAGCAGCTCAACGGCGTCGCCTTCACCGACAGCAGCCACGGCTGGGCGGTCGGCCAGAGCGGCGTGATCGTGACCACGAGCAACGGCGGCGCGACCTGGACGGCGCAGATGTCGGGCAGCACCCTGAACCTGACCGGCGTCGGGTTCGTCGATTCGTCGCACGGCTGGGCGGTCGGCCAGACCGGGACGGTGCTGGGCACGGCCACCGGCGGGACGCTCTGGACCGCGCAGGTCTCGGGAACGACCCAGCAGCTCAACGGGGTCGTCTTCACCGACGCCAGCCACGGGTGGGCTGCCGGCCAGAGCGGCGTGATCGTCGCGACGAGCAACGGCGGGACGCTCTGGACCGCGCAGACCACGGGATCGAGCCAGAACCTCCTCGCCATCTCGGCGGCGAGCTCGACCGCGCTCACCGCGGTCGGAGCGGCCGGCACCATCCTCGCCACCTCCAACGCCGGCGGCGCATGGTCGGCGCAGTCCTCGGGGACGACCCTCAATCTCCGCGGGAACGCCACCGCCGGGGGGCGGGGCTGGGCGGTCGGCCAGTCGGGGGTCATCGTCGTCTTCCACCCCTCGCCCCTGGTGACGGCCGTGAGCCCGGCCTCGGGGCCCCTCAACTGCTCCGCCTCGATCACCGTCACCGGCAGCGGCTTCCTCGGCGCCACGGCCGTGAGCTTCGGCACGGTTCCCGCCCCCTCGTTCACCGTCGTCTCGGACACCCAGATCACCACCGACGCGCCTGCGGTCCTGGGAGCGCAGACGGTGGACGTGACCGTCGTCGCCCCCGGCGGAACGAGCACCACGGGGGCCGCGGACCAGTACAGCTATGCGGTCGGGAGCCTGGGCCTGGGCACGCCGGCGTCGGTCGTCCTCCCCGCCGCGACGCTCGGTGGCATCGACCAGACCGTGACCGCGAGCGTGACGCTGTCGCCGGACGACGAGACCGGGGCGGGATCCGGCTGGCACCTCCTCGGCACCTCGACCACCTTCGTGAACGCCGGCGGCGCGACCCTGCCGACCACGGCGACATCCGTGACCGCGGCGTCGACGAGCGTGGCCACCGGCAGCACCTGCCCCGCTGCGTCGAATCAGGTCAGCGTCCCGGTCCAGCTGCCCGCCGGGGCGTCCGCTCCCACCGCGGTCAGCCTGTTCGACGCCGCCGCCGGGACCGGGATGGGGCCCAGCACGGTCACCCTGACGGTCCGGCTGTCGATACCGGCTCTCGCCCGTGCCGGCTCCTACTCCTCGCAGTGGACGCTCACCATCGCCTCGGGCCCGTGACTACGTCCCCCCGACGGCGGGGAGCCCGGCGCGGCGCCAGGCCTTGAAGCCGCCGGCGACGTCCGTGGCGTTGACCAGGCCGAGCCGGCGCAGCGTCGCCGCGGCGAGGCTCGACGCGTAGCCCTCGGAGCAGAGGATGAGGATCGGCTGATGGTGCCCGAGCACCTCGGGCAGGGAGTGGGGCGACGTCGGGTCGAGCCGCCACTCGAGGACGTTGCGCTCGATGAGGATCGCCCCGGGGACCTCGCCCTCGGCGCGCCGCTGCGCCTCCGGCCGGATGTCGACGAGGAGAGCGCCGTCGCACCACGCCGCGACGGCGGCGAGGGGGTCGAGGCGCACGAGCCCGGCGCGCTCCTCGGCGAGGAGGGTGTCGATCGCGGCCATCACGCGGCCGCCGCGAGGAGAGCAGGCGCCGGGAGCGCCTGCTCGTAGCTGGTCAGCTCGAGCCCGGGAGGCGAGTACGCGTGGATGCTCGTCGCCGGCATCGGGAGGACGTTGCCGACGCGATGGATCGCCGAGGGCGGAACCTCGATGAGCGTGCCCGCCGGGAGCAGCCGCGAGACCGGCGGCAGCGAAGGCCGCAGGATCGTCTCCTGGAGCACTCCGCCGACGACACCGACCGCGCCGGAGGCGCCGCCGTGGTCGTGCATCGGGGTGTGCTGGCCGTGACACCAGCCGATCAGCCACACCTCGACAGTGTCGGTGAGCGCCACCCGCTCGTACCAGCGCACCTGCGGGTCGTGCCGCACGAGGTGCGCCCACAGGTCCTGACGCTCCGCGAGCTCGGCGACGAGGGCAGCCAGCGTCTCGGAGTCGACGGGGGGGCCGCCGGCCGGGAGGCTGCGTGCCCAGGCGGCGCCGCGGAGAGCGGGGTGGAGGTCCATGACGGCACCGTATGCCCCGGAGTCTTTCGAATCGATGACCGCCGGACGCCCTACCGGGCGGCGGCGTCAGGCGGTGCGAAGCCGGCGCGCGCGGTGGAGCAGGACCGGGAGTGGGACGCCCTTGAGGCTGACCTCGCCGATCTCCTCGAGGTCGAGGCCGTGGACGCCGCCGTCGTCGGCGACGACCGCGTCGGAGATGAGGACCTCTCCGGGGCGGGCGTAGTCGTTGATCCGGGCGGCGATGTTCACCGTGCTCCCATAGAGGTCGCCGTTGTGGCTGACGATCGGCCCGCGGTGGGCGCCGACGCGGCAGCGTGGCAGGCCCGCGCGGGGAAGGTCGTGGACGAGGTCGAGTGACGCGTGCAGCGCGCCGGCCGGGGTCTCGAAGTGGAGCATGGCGCCGTCGCCGAGCAGCTTGACCACCCGGCCGCCGTGGTGGCGGGCGCGCTCGACGACCTCGTCCTCGAATCGGGCGGCCACCGCGGCGGCGCCGTGGTCGCCCGCGCCCGCGGTGAGCGCGGTGAAGCCGCAGAGGTCGACGAAGGCGACGACCGGGGCGCCGCGCAGCCTCGACGTGCCCGGCCCCACGACCTCCTCGATGTCGGCGAGCACCTCCTGGAGGACGAAGTGCTCGAGGTGGCGCGCGTACAACCAGCTCGTGATCTCGAGGATCGCCGGCACCGTCTTCTCGGCGAGGGCGGCGAGCGCCGCGAACCCCTCCGGGTCGTCGCCGACGGTGTTCTTGATCATCGGCTCGACGTTGTCGCGGAAGAGCCGAACCTGCACCTCCGCGGCGCGGCGGAGTGCCTCGGAGGTCGACCGGGTGGCGTGGATCCGCTGGTCCATGGGGAGCTCGAGCGCGCGCAGCGAGGCCGCCGCCATGAAGGCGGCGAGATCGTCGGCGCGCAGCGGGGCGTGCGGGTCGACCGGCGGCAGCCCGGCCGAGCGGATGAGCGTCTCGACCTCGCCCATCCAGACGTCGTCGCCGAGCAGGTCGTGCAGGCTCTGATGGAGCAGCCCGCCGTTCGGCGGGAGGAATGCCTCGAGGAACTCCAGCGTATACCCCGCGCGCTGCAGCTTCTCGAGCACCGCGAGGAGCCCGCCGTGGGCCCCCGCCACCTGACGGAGCAGGTGGATCTTCACGAGCTCGATGCCGCGATACCCGCCGGCGTCGCGGCGGACGATCCCGGCGCGCTCGCAGGCCTCGACCTCCTGCTCGGTGAGGCCGCTCACCTCGGCGAGTCGCGCCCGGGTGAAGCGCGCGTCGGCTTCCGTCACACCGCAAGCGTACTCAGCGCCGCGGACATGGCACACTGTCGCGATGAGGGGGACGGGTGGCACCGTGTCGATGGGCGTCGCACGCCCCGCAGGAGGCTGAGCCGGCGTCCATGGCGATCGCGCCACTTCGCTCCGACGCACCCGGATGCAGGCTCGTCCACGCGGCCGGCACCGACGTGAACGTCCTCTGCGAGGGACGCGGCCGGCGCACGGTGGTGCTCCTCCACGGATTCGGCGACACCCACGCCACCTGGCGCAACGTCGTCCCCGCGCTCGCCCGCCGGCATCGCGTCGTCGCCCTCGACCTCCCCGGGTTCGGCGCCTCGCGGACGCTTTCGGGCGCGCTCCTCGACGGCCAGGTGGCGGTGATCCGCGGGGTGCTCGCCGAGCTCGGCGTCGAGGGACCGGTCGCCCTCGTCGGCAACTCGATGGGCGGCTCCGCGGCGCTGCGCTTCGCGCTCGCTCACCCCGAGCACGCCGAGCGCGTGGTGGCGATCGCACCCGCAGGCCTCGGGGTCGGAGTCCCGATCTGGTGGCGGGCGCTGAGCGGCCAGCTGCTCTCGCTGCGCATGGTGCTGATGGCGCTCGAGGTCGTGCCCCCGCCGCTCGTCGAGTCGGTGGCGCGGCAGATCTTCATGCGACTCGTCGTGCACGACCCCGCGCGCATCGACCGGGCGACCCTGCGCGAGCTCGGCCGCCGCTACCGCACCCGACGTGACGTCGAGGACCTCTATCAGCTCGGCCACCGGCTCGTCGCCGAGCTCGAGTCGGGGACGCTGCTCGAACGCTCAGGAGCGCTCGACCTCCCCCTGCTCGTCGTCTGGGGACGCCAGGACCGCATGGTCCCGGTCGAGCACGGCGAGGCCCTCGCCGCCACCGTCGCGGGCTCACGGCTCGAGGTGCTCGAGGCCTGCGGCCACTGTCCCCAGATCGAGCGCCCCGACCTGCTCCTCCCCGTCCTCGAACCCTTCCTGCACCCGGTGGCGCTGGAGCTCTAGTCGAAGACGCTGGTCCGGTTGCCGTGGACGATGACCCGGTTCTCGAGGTGCAGGCGCACCGCGCGGGCGAGCACCACGCGCTCGAGGTCGCGGCCCTTGCGGATCAGGTCGGCGACGGAGTCGCGGTGGCTGACCCGCACCACGTCCTGCTCGATGATCGGCCCGGCGTCGAGGTCGGCGGTCGCGTAGTGCGCGGTGGCGCCGATGATCTTCACCCCGCGCTGGATCGCCTGGAGGTAGGGGTTGGCGCCGACGAAGGCGGGGAGGAAGGAGTGGTGGATGTTGATCACCCGGGGGTAGCGCACCAGGAACTCGGGGGTGAGGATCTGCATGTACTTGGCCAGAACCACGAGGTCGATGCCGTGGTTCTGGAGAAGGCTGAGCTGCACCGCCTCGTGGCGGTGGCGGTTGGCGCTGTCGGTGGGCGTGTGCACGTACTCGATTCCGAACGCGGCGGCGAGCGGCTCGAGGTCGGTGTGGTTGGAGATCACCAGCTTGATCTCGGCGCGCAGCTCGCCTCCGCGCTGGCGCTGGATGAGGTCGCTGAGGCAGTGGTCCTGCCTGCTCACCCAGATCGCCATCCGCCGCACCGTGTCCGAGAAGTGGAGCTGCCACGTCGCATGGATCTGCTCGGCGAGCGGGGTGAAGGCGGGTGCGATCTCGTCGCGCGCGAGCTCGAAGCCGTCGAGCTCCCACTCGATGCGCATCAGGAAGAGGCCGGTCGTGGGGTCGATGTGGTGCTCGGCGTGCACCAGGTTGCCGTTGCGGTCGGCGACGAACTTGGCGGTGCGCGCCACCAGCCCGCGCTGGTCGGGGCAGGAGATCAACAGGGTCGCGGTCGGCGACCCCGGCCCCACCGCCGCGCTCACGTGACCCCGCCCGCGGCGAGCAGCTCGAGGGTCCGGGAGTGGACCCGAGGGCTCAGCGAGGTGACGATCGGGAAGCGGGTGGCGAAGTCGAGGGGCAGGCCGTCGAGCGACCCGCCGCCCAGGTCGGTGGTCACGGCGCCGGATTCTCGCAGCAGCAGCAGGCCTGCGGCACAGTCGAAGGCCCGCATCCCCCCCGGCGCCACCAGCGCCGAGCCCGAGCCGCCGGCGACCTGACAGAGGCTGAGCGCCGCCGATCCGAGAAGGCGTACCCGTCGCGCCCCGCCGAACAGAGCGCGGAGCGGGTCGGCGCTACGCACCGTGCTCATCCCCTCGAGGAGGAGCATGGGGATGCGCCCGCGCGCGTCGAGATCGACGCTGAGAGGGCGCAGCGGCAGCCCGTCGCGCCGGGCACCGCCGCCGCGGACGGCGCTGTACACGGTGGGGAGGGCGAGGCTCCGCACCACCGCGACCGCGGCGTCCTCGACGCGATCGCCGTCGACGATGCAGAGCGAGGTGCAGTGGTAGGGGATGCCCTGCATCGCGTTGAGGCTGCCGTCGACCGGGTCGACGAGGAGCACGGGATGGGCGGCGCCGTACTCGCGGTCGCCGAGCTCCTCGCTGCGCAGCAGGAAGTGGACCCCGGCGCTCGCGAGGGCCTCGCAGTGGGCGATGACGACGTCCTCGGCGCGACGGTCGACGACCGCGGTGCGGTCACCGCCGGCGCCGACCTCGAGGGTGACCCGTCCCTCCT
>DATKEY010000074.1:0-5587 GCA_035544475.1 Candidatus Dormiibacterota bacterium
TCGTCCCTCCCGGGATGGGGATCGTCCACCAGGTCAACCTCGAGTACCTCGCCCCGGTGATCGCGCTGCGCGACCTCGACGGCCGGCGCGTCGCCCTTCCCGACACCCTGGTCGGGACCGACTCCCACACCCCGATGGTCAACGGCATCGGCGTCCTCGGCTGGGGGGTCGGGGGCATCGAGGCCGAGGCCTGCCTGCTCGGCCAGCCGCTCTTCCTGCTCACCCCGGTGGTCGTCGGCGTCCGTTTCCACAACGCGCTCCAGCCCGGGGTCACCGCCACCGACCTCGTCCTCACCCTCACCGAGCTGCTCCGCAAGCACGGAGTTGTGGGGAAGTTCGTCGAATTCTGCGGGAGCGGCCTCTCGGCGCTCACCGCCGCCGACCGGGCGACGATGTCGAACATGTCGCCGGAGTTCGGCGCCACCGCGTCGCTCTTCCCGGTCGACGCCCAGACCCTGCGCTACCTGCGGGACAGCGGTCGCGACCCCGCCCACGTCGACATGGTCGAGCGGTACTGCCGCGAGCAGGGCATGTTCCGCACCGACGAGGACCGCGTCCCCCGTTTCAGCGAGATGGTCGAGCTCGACCTCGCCTCGGTCGAGCCGAGCGTCGCCGGCCCCCGCCGACCCCAGGACCGGGTCACCCTCAGCCGGGTGTGGGAGTCCTTCACCGCCGTCTTCGGCGGCTCGGAGCCGCCCGCCGACGGCAATGGGCAGATCAGCCGCTGGACGGGCGAGGGCGGCCACCCCGCAGTCCCCGATCCCGAGTCCCATCCCCATCCCCACGCCGGCTCGGCGAGGCTCGGCGCGGGATCGGTGGTGATCGCCGCGATCACCTCCTGCACCAACACCTCCAACCCGTCGGTCATGGTGGGCGCCGGTCTGGTCGCCAAGCGCGCCGTGGAGCGCGGCCTGCGCGTGCCCGGTCACGTGAAGACCAGCCTCGCGCCCGGGTCGCGGGTGGTCACCGACTACCTCGAGCGCGCCGGCCTGCTCGAGCACCTCAACGCGCTGCGCTTCAACCTCGTCGGCTACGGCTGCACCACCTGCATCGGCAACAGCGGCCCGCTCCCCGATGCGGTGTCGACAGCGGTCGAGGAGGGTGACCTCGCCGTCGTCGCGGTGCTCTCCGGCAACCGCAACTTCGAGGGGCGCATCCATCCGCAGGTGAAGGCCTCGTACCTCGCCTCGCCTCCGCTCGTGGTCGCCTACGCGCTCGCCGGGACGGTGCACTGCGACCTCACCCGCGACCCCATCGGCCGCGACCGCGACGGCCGGCCGGTGATGCTGCACGAGCTCTGGCCGAGCTCCGAGGAGGTCGCCTCCACGGTGCGCGAGGTCGTCGGCCGGGACATGTTCGACCGCGAGTACTCGCGGATCTTCGACGGCGACGATCACTGGAAGCTCCTCGAGGCGCCGACGGGCTCGATGTTCGACTGGCAGGCCGACTCGACGTATGTGCGCGAGCCACCGTTCTTCACCGACATGGCCCCCGAGCCCGGGACCCCCGGCGACATCGAGGGCGCGCGGGTGCTCGCGCTGCTCGGCGACTCGATCACCACCGACCACATCTCCCCGGCGGGGGTGATCTCCCGGACCAGCCCGGCCGCCGCCTACCTCACCGAGCACGGCGTCGACGTCCGCGACTTCAACACCTACGGGGCGCGCCGCGGCAACCACGAGGTGATGGTGCGCGGCACCTTCGCGAACATCCGGCTGCGCAACCGGCTCGCCGGCGATCGCGAGGGCGGATTCACCGAGCATCTCCCGAGCGGCGAGGTGACGACGATCTTCGACGCCTCGATGCGCTACCAGGAGGCGGGGATCCCGCTGCTGATCATCGCCGGCCGCGAGTACGGCTCCGGCTCCAGCCGCGACTGGGCGGCGAAGGGCCCGCTGCTCCTCGGGGTGCGCGCGGTCGTCGCGGAGTCCTACGAGCGCATCCACCGCGCCAACCTCGTGGGGATGGGGATCCTGCCCCTCCAGTTCCGGCCCGGCGAGAGTGCGGCGTCGCTCGGCCTGAGCGGCCGCGAGACCTACCGCCTCGACGGCATCTCCGGAGGGCTGACCCCCGGCGGTGAGGTGCGGGTGACCGCACGCGCGGAGGACGGCTCCGAGACGATGTTCGCGACCGTCGCCCGGCTCGACAGCCTCACCGACGTCGACTACCACCGCCACGGCGGCGTCCTGCCGCTGGTGCTGCGGCAGCTGATGAGCAGAGGCTGAGCCGGCGATGCCGAACCAGCCGCTGACCCGTGACCAGGCGCGTCTCCGCGCCCAGCTTCTCTCCGGCGTGTCGTACACGGTCTCGCTGACGCTCGAGGACGGCGACAGCTTCACCAGCGACACCACTGCGGAGTTCGACTGTGCCCGCTCGGGGGATTCGACCTTCATCGACATCGACGCCCAGGAGGTCGTGAGCGCCGAGCTCAACGGCCGGCCGCTCCCCGCGGAGGCGTTCAACGGCTCGCGCCTGCAGGTCGACGGGCTCGCCGCCCACAACCGGCTGCGCGTCGTCGCTCGCTGTGCCTACGGCCGTACCGGTTCCGGGCTGCACCGCTTCGTCGACCCCGTCGACGGCGAGACCTACCTCCACACCCAGTTCGAGCCCTTCGATGCCCACCGCGTGCTCTCCTGCTTCGACCAGCCCGACCTCCGCGCCCCGCTGACGCTGCGGGTCTGGGCGCCCGAGGGCTGGGCGGTGATCGCGAACTCGGCGCCGGACGGGCCGCCCGCGGACGGTTGGCACGCGTTCGCGCCCACGCCGCCGATCTCCACCTACCTGTACGCGATGTGCGCGGGCCCCTACCAGCCGGTGCACGCGGACCACCGCGGCATCCCGCTGGGCATCTGGTGCCGGCGCTCGCTGCTCGAGCACCTCGACGCCGACGAGATCTTCGACGTCACCCGGCGCGGCCTCGACTTCTTCGAGGCGCTCTTCGACCATCCCTACGCCTTCGGCAAGTACGACCAGGTCTTCGTCCCCGAGTGCAGCGTCGGCGCGATGGAGAACCCCGGCTGCATCACCTTCACCGAGCGCTACATCTTCCGTGCCCGGGTGACCGAGGCGGCGCGCGAGGCGCGGGCGTCGACGATCCTCCACGAGATGGCACACATGTGGTTCGGCGACCTCGTGACGATGCGCTGGTGGGACGACCTCTGGTTGAACGAGAGCTTCGCGACCTACATGGCGACGCTCTCGCTCGCCCGCGCGACCCGGTTCACCAACGCCTGGGTCACCTTCGCGAACGAGGAGAAGACCTGGGCGCTCGCGCAGGACCAGTTGCCGTCGACGCATCCGATCGTCGCCGACATGACCGACACCGATGCGGTGCGCACCCACTTCGACGGCATCACCTACGCCAAGGGCGCGTCGGTGCTCCGCCAGCTCGTCGCCTGGGTCGGCGAGGAGGCGTTCACCGCGGGACTGCGCACCTACTTCCGCCGCCACCGCTTCGCGAACGCCGAGCTCCGCGATTTCCTCGCGGTGCTCGAGGAGGCGTCGGGTCGTGAGCTCGACAGCTGGGCGCGCGAGTGGCTGCAGACCGCGGGGGTGAACACCCTGCGGCCGGTGCCCGCCGCCACCGGCGTCGGAGTGGCGATCGTCCAGGAGGCGCCGGCTCACCTGCCCACCCCGCTGCGGCGCCACCGCCTCGCCGTCGGCCGCTACGCGGTGAGCGACGGTGCGCTCCACCGCGTCGAGCGGACCGAGCTCGACGTCGCCGGGGCTCTGAGCCAGGTCGACGGTGTCGGCCCCGCCGCCGTCGGCGAGCTGCTCCTCGTCAACGACGACGATCTCACCTTCGCGAAGATCCGGCTCGACCCGCCGTCGCGGGACACCGTGCTGCGCCACCTCTCCCGGCTCGACGCGCCGCTCGCGCGCACGCTCTGCTGGGCGGCCGCGTGGGACATGACGCGCGACGCCGAGCTGGCGTCGAGCCGCTGGGTCGCGCTCGTCGCCGAGCACGTCGCCCGGGAGGGCGACATCGGCACCGTGCAGCGTCTCCTCGGCCAGGCCGAGCTCGCCATCGACCTGTACGCCGACCCCCGGCACCGGGACGCCCTCCGCGAGCAGCTCGCGGCCCGCGCCGAGGCGGCGCTCGACGCCGCCGAGCCGGGCAGTGACGTCCAGCTCGCCTGGGCGCGCACCCTCATCTCCACCTCGACGGGTGGGCGCCTCACCTGGGTGCGCGGCCTTCTCGACGGCGGCATCGAGGTCGCGGGCCTCGGCATCGACACCGACCTGCGCTGGCACATCGTCGCCGTGCTCGCCGCCGCGGGCGCCGCGGGTCGCGAGCTCGTCGACGCCGAGCTCGACCGCGACCCGAGCGACATCGGCCGCCGCCGCGCCGCGGGCGCGATCGCGTCGATCCCCGACGCCGCGGTCAAACGCGAGACCTGGGTGCGGATCACCACCGACCGCGAGCAGCCGCTGGCGACGCTGCAGGCGATGATGGGCGGGTTCCACCGCCCCGGTCAGGACGCCGTGATGCGCGCGTACGTCGACCCCTACGTCGACGAGCTCCGGACGATCTGGCGCGACCGCCAGACCGAGGAGGCGATGGCGCTCACCGGTGGGCTCTACCCGACCTGGATCGCCGAGGACGAGGTCGTCGCCGCCGCCGACCGCGCCCTGGGCCTCGGGCTCCCGGCGATCGCCGACCGCATCCTCATGGAGAACCGCGACCGGACGCTGCGGGCGATGCGGGCCCGCGCCGCCGACGGGGCCGGGGGCTGAGGCCTCACGTCGGGGTCGTGCGCGACGCCGGGGAGGGGGACGTCGCTGGTGTGCTGGCGGTGTACGCGCACCACGTGCTGAACGGGCTCGGGAGCTTCGAGCTCGAGCCGCCGGGCGTCGAGGAGATGATGCGGCGGTGGCGGGAGATCGTCGCGCGGTCGCTTCCCTTCCTCGTGGCCGAGGGCCCGGACGGTGAGGTGCTGGGGTTCGGGTACGCGGCGCCGTACCGGGCGCGGCCGGCGTATGCGAGCACGGTGGAGGATTCCGTGTACGTGGCTCCGGGGGCGCTGCGGCGCGGGGTGGGACGGGCGCTGCTCTCCGAGCTGGTCCGGAGGTGCACGGCGCTCGGGGCGCGGCAGATGATCGCGGTGATCGGGGACAGCGGGAACGCGGGATCGGTGGCTTTGCACGCCGCGGCGGGGTTCCGGGAAGTGGGGGTGCTGCGTGGGGTGGGGTGGAAGCACGGGCGGTGGGTGGACACGGTGATCATGCAGAGGGAGCTCGGGGTCGGGGAGGGGGCGCCTGCTGCTGACGGCGTGTGACGCCGCGCGCGGGCGTGTGGTGCACCTCGGGCGTTCAGTGGTCGTCCGGATCTGGCCAGGGGGGCGTGGGGTTTCTCGGGCGTTTCGATGTCGGCTGCGGACGTCCTGTGGTGGTTGCGGTGCGGGGCGACGTTCGTGTCAACTTTGTCTATTTGTGCCACGGGCGTCCGCAACCGCGCTGCGCGAGGTGCGCGGGATGCTGTGCTCGGAGTTGCATTTCGAACAGGTGTTCGCTACAATTCCGTATATGAATTCGCAGCTGCCGACCGCTCGGGACGCCGCCACCCTCGAGCTCGCTCGCGAGATGT
>DATKEY010000075.1:0-2562 GCA_035544475.1 Candidatus Dormiibacterota bacterium
GGCTGCCGGTGAGCCCGAAGACGCTGACCATGAGCAGGAAGGTGACCGCCTGGACGAGGGTGAGCAGCACCAGCAGCCGCGAGCGCCGCAGCTGCGCGAGCTCGGCCCGGAAGCCCGCGAGCACCACCGCGAGCGAGTCCGTCACCCGCACGCCTCGGCGGGCTCGAGGACCCGGAACACCTCGGCGAGGTCGGCGGCGCGCACCCGGAAGCCGCCGATGGAGACCCGCTGGAGAAGCCGGTGGACGACGTCCTCGGGGGTGGCCTCGCCGGTCACGAACACCGACGTCCCGCTCGGCGTCGTCTCCGTCCTCGTCACCCCGGGCAGCGTCCCCACCGCCGCGACGACCGCGTCCGCGGTCGCCGGGTCGCAGTCGATGTCGATGCACTGCCCGGCGCGCGCCACCAGGGCCTGCGGCGACTCGCGGGCGAGCAGCCTCCCGTCGCGGAGCACCGCCGCCGAGTCGCAGAGCGCGAGCACCTCGTCGAGGTGGTTGCTCGCCACCAGCACCGTCGTGCCGCGTGAGCGCAGCAGCCGGATGTGCGCCCAGATCGCGTGCCGCGCCTCGGCGTCGACCCCGAGGGTCGGCTCGTCGACGATGAGCAGCTCGGGGTCGTGGAGCAGCGAGCGGGCGATCGCCACCCGGCGCCGCAATCCGCCGGAGAGGGTCCCGACCACCTGGCGGGCGCGGTCGGAGAGCCCGAGCAGCTCGAGCACCTCGGCGATGCGCCGGTCGGCGTCGGGTACCCGGTACAAGGCGGCGGCGAAGCGCAGGTTGTGCCGGGTCGTCAGCTCGTCGTAGAGGGCGGTGTCCTGGAGGACGACGCCGAGGCGGCGGCGCAGCCTCGGACCCGAGGGCAGGCGCTCGCCGAGCACCCACGCCTCGCCGCCGGTGAGCGGGCGCAGCCCGGTGACGATGCCGAGCAGGGTGCTCTTGCCGGCGCCGTTCGGTCCGAGCACGCCGGTGACCCGTCCGCGCTCGATGTCGAGGGTGATGCCGTCGAGCACCTCGCGGCGGCCCCGGCGACAGCGCGCGTCACTCAGCCGCACCGCGGTGTCGTCGTGGGGAGTCGGGGTGGGCTGTGGCATCGGTTCGTGTCCCTCTCGGTTGGCGGCGCCGTCTGCACAACGGCACGAGGACAACGAATCTTGCAAAGCCCACGCGGCGTTTTCCGATGTGCCCTCGTACATGTCAGCGTGCAGTCAGCGCCACCCGTGCGACTGCCCGGACTGTGTCAGCGAGAGTTCAGCGGACGGAGTCAGTCCGCGGCGCCGACCTCGATCGCCGCGGCGATGTCGCGGGCGCGGCGGTTTCGCAGCTGCCGTTCCATCTCCTCGGCCACCCGCTCGTCGCGCTCGCTCATCTCCTCGGTGTCGAGGTCGGCGAGATGCATCACCCCCATGTCGACGAACGCCTCGCGGACCCGGGGGCCGAAGAGGCCGATGTCCTTGAGCGTGGGGACGATACGGCTGAAGAGCGCCGAGCGGAACTCCCGGGTGCGCCGCGAGTTGGTGACCGACTCGAGGAACTCGTCGCGGGTGAATCCCATGTTCTCCCACAGCTCCTCGGCGAGGAAGCGGTCGCGCATGTGGTAGCACGCCTCGACCGCGAACTCCTCGCGGTCGGCGCGCTCGGCGTCGGTGAGCTGCGGGTAGTACTCGCGCAGCGCGATCCGGCCGAAGGCGACGTGGCGCGCCTCGTCCTGCATGACGTACGCGTTGATCGCCTTGGCGAGGGGATCGTCGGTGTGGTCGCGCTGCATCGAGAACGCGGCGAGGGCGAGGCCCTCGATGAGCACCTGCATGCCGAGGTAGGTGACGTCCCAGCGCGAGTCGGTGATGACGTCGGTGAGCAGGGAGAGCAGCGGTGGGTTGATCGGGTAGGCGAGGCCGAGCTTCTCGTGGAGGAAGCGGGCGTAGGTCTCGACGTGACGCGCCTCGTCCATCACCTGGGTGGCGGCGTAGAACTTCGAGTCGACGTCGGGGACGGTCTGGACGATCTTCGCCGCGCAGATCAGCGCCCCCTGCTCGCCGTGCATGAACTGCGAGTACGACCAGGCGCCGAGGTGACGGCGGATCTCCGCGCGCCGCTCGGGGCCGAGCCGGTTCCACAGTGGGGAGCCGTAGATGCTGATGTTCTCGTCGTGGGCGCCGAGCGGGTTGTCGGGGTCGACCTCGTGCGACCAGTCGAGCCGGTCGGACGCGTTCCACTGCTTCGTCTTCCCCTTCTCGTAGAGGCCGAGCATCCGGTCGCGGCCCTCGTCGTACTCCCAGTTGAAGACGACGGTCTGCTGCCCGTCGACCTGCCAGCGGGTCTGCTCGACCGGGAGGGCGTAGTGGCGGGTGCTCATGGTGGGGTCAGCATGGGGAAAGTTGACGCGGGCGTCAAGGTGGGGATGGGTTTCCACCGGGGGGAGGGTGCCCCTCCCCCCGCTCAGGCCCAAGACATCGCGCTCGCTGACGCGGCGCGATGCCGGGGCCTACCCCCTCCACGGCCGGACTCCCGGCCGACGCGCGCGTCGCGCGCTTTTCGTCTTGGGGCCGGAGGCCGAGATCCGAGAG
>DATKEY010000076.1:0-3159 GCA_035544475.1 Candidatus Dormiibacterota bacterium
GACGACGATGGCCTGGGCGAAGAGGGTGCTGCGGACGGCGAGCAGCGGCAGCGAGACCACCCAGGCGATGCCGAAGCCGATCGCCGGGAGGATCCCGAAGGGGCCGGCGAGAGCGCTCACGGCGACCCCCGCGAACAGCCCCGCCGTCACCCCGACGACGATGAGGATGAGCAGCAGGATGGCGCCGAGGAGCGCCCCGCCCCGGCGCAGCGCGGCGGCATACGAGCTGCCGAGGCTGGCGGGCCGGTCGAGGTAGCGGTCGCTCACCGCCCTGCACATCGCCGCCAGGGAGAGGGGGAGCACGACGAGCATCTGCAGCACGACCACGAGCCCGAAGTAGACGGCGAGGCCCTTCACGGCGCTGAGCTGGGCGTCGGAGAGGGTGCCGTTCGGGTTGCCGGGCGTGCCGAGGAACCCGGGCGTTCCCACGGTGTCGAGGTCGGCGCCGACCCCGAGCAGCTGGAACAGCGCGAGGTTGAGCAGCGCGAAGGGGACCTGGACGACGGCATTGATGGCGACGAGGAGGAGCAGGTTGCGCCGGTAGAGGGCGAACGCGGCGTCGAGGAGCTCGCCGATCCCCATCGGCCGGAACCGGCCGAAGCCGGTGGGCCGGGGCGCGGCGGCGTTCCACCCCACCGTCGCGGGGGCGGCGCCCCATGCCGCCGGCGGCGCTGCCCCCCATCCCGCCGGGGGCGGCGCCCAGCCCGGCTGCGGTGCGGGGGCCCAGCCGGGCGGCGGAGGCGGCCACGCCGGGGGCGGCGGGACCGCCGGCGGCGGCCCGGGTGCGCCCTCCGGGACCTCGGGGCGCTCCGGCTCGCCGCTCTGCATGGCGGCCATTGTGCACCGGGATCGCCCGCGGATCGCCGACATCCGCGTGCCCCGGCCGTCACACGGATCGCGGCGCCCCGCGGGGCCGGTGCGGGTCCCGTCACCTCCCGCGCGGACGCCCCGCCCGAGCGCCACGATGTGCCGTCGAGATGACCGTCCATTCGTTCCCCCTCCTCCCCGCGGACGACGCCCGCACCGTGCGCCGCCGCGACCTCGTCGAGCGCCTCCAGTGGGTGATCCGCCGCCGCTCCGACGAGCTCCCCGACACCCTGGTGGCGGGGCTCCACGCCTACGGCGTCGCCTGCGACCGCCGCTCCGTCCCCCAGGAGCTGATCGACCGTCTCAGCGGCGATCAGCCGGAGGTCCTGGTCGCCTCGTAACAGGGGCGCCACCAGGTCTGCGCCGCCGCTCGGACCAGCAGCTGGTTGACCGGCGTTGTCGACCAGCGTGTCGAGGCGGCACCCTCGGCGGCCGGCCTCCGCGCCGTGGCGGCCCCGATCCCGCTGCTCGATCCGGTGACGAGGGCGACCGTTCCCCCGAGCGGTGTGGTCATCGCGCCCACCTCCACGACGTCCGCGAGGTGAGGCTGGAGGACTTACCGCTCGCGGGTCTTGTGGTCACCCTCTCGGGCCGCCGCCTGCCGAGCCGCCCTGGCCAGGAGGATCCGCTTCACGCCCGCGTTGTCGACCACCATGCGCACGGTGCGCTTGCGGTCGCGGTGCCGTGTGCGTGCAGCCTCGCTGGGGGCCAGCTCCTCGACGTCGCCCGGTTCGCTGCCACTGCGTTCCATGGCGCCGATCAGTGTACGGCGGATCGTCCGGCGCGGCTACGCCGCGGCGCCTCCCAGCTCGGGATGGGACCGGCCGCGGAGCAGGGCGATGCCGACCACCGCGAGGGTCACCGCCGCGGCGCCGCCGATCACCTCGTGGCGGCGCGCCAGGCGGGGCAGCTCATGGCGGAGCCGGCTCCAGCCGCGGCCGTGGACGGCCCGCTGGTAGAGGCGCTCGCGCTCGTCGGCGGTGAGCACCGGGACGGCGAGCGCCCGGGCCACCTCGGCCGCGACGCCGACGAGCTCGCCGATGCGCTCCGGCAGCGCCGACGCGAGCGACCGCCCCTCGAGGGCGTCGTCGAGGCGGTCGATGTCATCGATCACCGGCGCCCTCCCCGCTGCGACGCGACGGGCGCTCCGCCGGGAGCGGCGCCCCCAGCCTGCGACGGAGCGCGGTCAGCGCCCGGAACGTGAGCAGCTTCACCGCCCCCTCGCTGCGTCCCATGATCTCCGCGATCTCCCGGTTGCGCAGCTCGCCGCCGAAGCGCAGGAGCACCGCCTGGCGCTGGTCGGAGGGGAGCTGGGCGACGGCGGCGCGCACCTCGGCGGCGCGGTCGCCCCAGATCGCCGCCTCCTCCGGCCCCGGCGAGTCGTCGCCGAGCTGGGGGTTGAGCTCGATCCAGCCGGGCCGCCGCCGGTCGCGGGCGACGAGGTTCGCGGCGACGCGATACAGCCAGGCGGAGTAGGGCACGCCGCGCCACTCGAAGCGCGGCAGCTCCTCGACGGCCCTGGCGAAGGTGGCGGCGGTCACGTCCTCGGCTTGCTCCCGGTTCTGGGTGAGGGTCAGCGCGTAGGCGAAGATCTGGTCGACGTAGCGCTCGTAGAGCGGCGCGAACGCCGCCCGGTCACGCTGCGCGGCAAGGATGAGGTCGCGCTCGGCGAGGAGGTCGGCCTCGCTGCGATGGGCCAACTCAGCCGGGCCTCGTGCGGACGCGGTCCGGCATCAGAATCCGCGCCCACGCGGCACGTTACGCGTTCGCGCCGACCTGCCCATCCCGTGACCTTGACACAGCCGCGCGGTCCGCTGACACGGCGGGGTGCCGTGATGCGAACATATGCACGCCGCCCGGCCACCGGGCGGGGCGGGGGGACCCGGTCTCCCCTGGGAGGGAGGCGCAGTGCCACCACACGATCGATTCGCGCGAATCCTCACCCGGGCCCGGCTGTGGGTCCCCGTGGCGGTGATCGCCGCCGTCCCGGTGAGCGTCCTCGCCGCCGGGGGCTCGGGGGCGCCGGTCACACCGGGATCGGCGCTCACCGCCGTCGACGTCCCCAACGAGACGAACACGACCACGGGGATCGGCCGCTCGCTCTGCCGCATCCTCGGCACCCAGGCCTGCTCCGACTCGTCGTCGACCGGCACCGGCTCCGCGACCGGCACCGGGACGGACACCGGGACCGCGACGGACACCGGCACCGCGACGGCGACGGGGACGGGAACGTCGAGCGCCTCCGGCGGCCCGCCCGAGACCGGCCTCTGCACCAACGTCCGGGTGCCGGGG
>DATKEY010000077.1:0-7984 GCA_035544475.1 Candidatus Dormiibacterota bacterium
GTTCGCCTGTTCGCGGAACACGGTCTCGCACCCCTGCTCGGAGAGGAGCCTGACCCCTCGGGCGGCGCCACCGCAGGCGAGCACGGACTGCACCGTGGCCACCGAGCGGGCGTTGCCGTGGCCGTTGGCGGCGGGGATCTCGGCGCGACGCCACGCCGGCTCCCATGCGACCCGGGCGTCCAGCCGCGGGTTGGCGAGGGTGCGCGCCGGCAGGCCGCCGGGGTCGAGCCCGCCGACGAGGTCGCCCCCCGGGGGGATCACCGGCGCGACCCGGGCATCGTGCTCGGGCGCGAGCCCGATGTGGAAGTCGGCGCCGAGCCTGCCCGTGACCTCGCGGGCGAGGAAGCCGCCGAGGGTCTCGCCGGTGATCCGCCGGACCACCTCGCCGACGAGGTAGCCCTGGGTCAGCGCGTGGTACCCGGAGGCGGTGCCCGGCGGCCACCACGGAGCCTGGGCGGCGAGCAGCGAGGTGCAGCGCTCCCAGTCATAGAGGTCGTCCGTGGTGAGCGGCTCGTCCCACCCCGCCAGCCCGCTCGTGTGGGCCATGAGGTGGCGCACCTCGACCGCCCCCTTGCCCGCGGCGGCGAACTCCGGCCAGTAGTCGGCGACGGGGGCGTCGAGGTCGAGCTCGCCGCGGTCGGCCAGGATGAGCGCGCAGAGCGCGGCCATCGGCTTCGTCGTCGACCAGACGTTGGTGATGGTGTCGGCCTGCCAGGGCTCGGAGCCCTCGGGATCGCGGCTGCCGCCCCAGAGGTCGACGACGAGCTCGCCGTCGAGCGCCACCGCCACCGAGGCGCCGGTGTCGAGCCCGCGGTCGAGGTTCGCGGTGAAGGCCTCGCGAACCGGGGTGAACCGCGCGTCGCAGTGGCCCCCGACCTCCGCCACCCTCGCCTCTTACAGGGGGTCGAGCTGCGCGAGGAGCGCCTCGAGCGACGCCGGGTCGCCGTCGACCGTGGCGCCCCGCGCGAGCGCGTCGGCGAGCGAGATCCGGCCCCAGATGAGCAGGACGAGCTCGCCGGGATCGAGCCGCAGGGTGGTCCCCGCCGTGCCACCCTCGCTCACCGTGACCCCGTCCGACGTCGCGGCGACGGTCCAGCTCCGACCCCCCGCGGCGAGTCCCACGGGTCCCGCGAGGTCGCGCGCGCCGGCGAGGAAGGCCGGGAGCACCGCCGCGGCATGGGGCAGCACCGCGACGGCGACCTCCTCGTCGCCCCGGTCGTCGAGACCGGCGGCACGGCGGATGTCGAAGCCGTGGACGAAGAGCTCGCTCAGCGAGATCCGCGCCGCGAGGCTGAGGGGGAGCATCCCCTCGGGCGTGTAGGTCGGCAGGTCGAGAGCGTCGGTCCCGAGCTCGTCGATGTACTCCGCCGCCGCGCCGTAGGCGTAGCGGACACCCTCGATGCGGTCCTCGGGATCGGCCTCGCCGATCATGTCGAGCTGGGTCTCCTGGAACTCGGGGTCGCGCATGTCGAGGGGCTCGACCTCCTCGCCCTCGATCGCCGCGTCGTACCACTGCTGCACGCTGCTGGGGACGATCCCCAGATGGCCGGTGACCTGGTCGACGGTCCAGTCCCCGCACGCGGGAAGCCGCCACTGCTCTGCACTGAGCCCTTCGAGGACTCCGGCGAGCGACTGCGACTCACGACGGGTCAGGGCGGCGACGTTCTGCACGTCGACGGCGGTGGGGACGGCCACGCGAACTCCTCCTCCTCGATGCTGCACCCGCGTGCACCGTAGCAGAGGGGGTCGGCCGCCCTTCATCCCACGGACTGCCGGTGACCGGTCAGTCCGTGGGAGACCCGGACACAAAGAGAGGGGCGGCCGCAGCACTGCGCTGCGACCGCCCCCACGCGACGGGGTCTACTTGCTGGTCTTGGACTTGGCGCTGCCGCCCTTGGCATGGGAGTGGCCGCCGCTGCCGCCCGTGCCGCCGGTGGAGCTGCCGCCGGTGCCGCCCGTGCCGCCGCTGCCGGAGTTGCCGCAGGCGGTGGTGCCGGTGCTGCCATTGCTCGAGGAGCCGTGGCTGTTGCTGATCGTCGAGCCGCCGGAGCTGGTGCTCTGGTTGGCGCGGGCGCCCGGGCTCAGGATCGGCACGAAGATGTTGTTGAGGAGGCTGGTGCCGTCGAGGACCTGGTTCTGGCCGCCGAGAGCGTTGTTGAGGTCGTTGCTCAGCAGCCCGCTGAGCACGCCGCACGCGATGCCGTTCCCGCCGGTGCTGTCACCGCCGGTGCCGCCGTTCGAGGTGGCGCCGCCGCCGCTGCCGCCGTGCGACGAGGAGCTCGCCCCGCCGCCCTGGGTCCCGCTGCCGTGCGAGCCGGAGCCGCTCGACGAGCTCGAGGGGCTGGACGGGCTCGACGGGGACGAGGCCGCGAAGGTGGTGATGCTGATCGCCGAGCCGCCCATGAGTGCGGCCGTGGCGAGGGCAGCAATGCCCAGTACACGCATGGATCTTCCCTCCCTGGTTGTCGACGGGCGGGAGTCCGATGCTGACGACTCCCTGACCCTACGAGAGCACAACGGGAGACGTCCGGCGGTCTTGCGCGGTTCGCGCGGATCGGGCCTCGGTCCGCTACACGGCGACGCGGGCCGGGCGCGTGACGGGCACGGCGGTGCCTGAGACCTCGGGTCCGGCCACCACCCCGGCGTCGTGGAGGCTGCCGATCTCCCCGTCACCGAGGCCGAGGCAGCCGGCGAGGATCTCGTCGGTGTGCTCGCCGAGGATCGGCGCCCGCCGCACCTCGACGCGGTGCTCGGGGCCGAAGTTCAGGGGCGAGCCGGGCATGAGGTAGGTCCCGATCCCCGGCTGCTCGACCTCCTCGAACATCGGGTTCGCGGTCGAGCACCGCGGGTCGCCGCCGACGAGCTCGGTGAAGGTCTGGTACGGACCCCAGCACACCCCATGCTCGTCGAAGCGGGCGCGGATCTCGTCGAGCGTGTACCGCGTCGTCCATCCCTTGAGGATGGCGCCGAGCACCTCGCGCGCGCGGAAGCGGTCCCCCTCCTCGGAGAGATCGACGCCCAACTGCTGCTCGACCATCGCGAAGCTCTCGTGCAGCCCGGTGGCGTCGCAGAGGCTGCGCCACTGCCGCGTGGTGAGCGCCACCACCATCACCCGGCGATGGTCGCGGGTGAGGAAGTCGCGACCGAAGGCGCCGTAGAGGTAGTTGCCGTACTTCGGCCTCTCGTGGCGGCTGACCTGCACCTCCGCGATCTTTCCCAGGTGGCCGACCATGGCGAAGGCGACGTCGCTGAGCGCCAGGGTCACGAGGCGGCCCTCCCCGGTGCGGGCACGGTGACGCTCGGCGGCGAGCAGGCCGGCGGCGGCGAGCGTCCCGGTGATCGCGTCCCAGGCCGGGAGCAGGTGGTTGAAGGGCACCGCGAGGTTGACCGGACCGGTCGCCCACGGGAAGCCGGTCGCCGGGTTGACGGTGTAGTCGACCGCGGAGGAGCCGTCGTGGTTGCCGGTGATGCTCACCATCACGAGGTCCTCGCGGTGACCGCGCAGCCGCTCGTAGCCGAGCCATCCGCCGGCCGGGAAGTTGGTGAGGAAGAGCCCGGCGTCGGGGCCGGGCGTCGTGATGAGCGCGGTGAGCAGCTCGCGACCGCGCGGCGAGCGCAGGTCGACCGCGATCGAGCGCTTCCCCTTGTTCATCCCGGCCCAGAACAGGCTGCGGCCGTCGTCGGTCACCGGCCAGCGTCGCGAGTCGAGACCGCCGCCGATCTGATCGAAGCGGATGACGTCGGCGCCGAGCTGGGCGAGGGTCATCCCCCCGAGCGGCGCGGCGACGAACGCGGATCCCTCGACCACGCGCATGCCTTCCAGTACTCCAGTCATGCCATCAACCCCCACAGTCGCCAGTCGAGCACCTCGACCTCTCCCCCGCCCTGCTCGTCCTCACGCGCGCGGGTGGCGTGGACGCGGACGCGGAGGTCGACCAGACCGCCGCCGGCGTCGAGCCGGCGGAGGCCGGCCACCTCGACGTCGGAGCGGAGCACGTCCTCCTCGAACACCGGCGCGAGGTGGTCACAGCCGCGCCAGGCGAGGATGGTCACGAGGTTGGGGAGCGCACGCACCATCTGCGCGGCCGCGATCGAGATCGTGTGGCCGCCGTAGACGAGCCGGCGGGAGTAGGCGCTCGCACCGGCGTCGGTGTGGGTCTGGGCGAGGTTGAGGGTGAGACGGGCGAGCTCCGGCGCGCAGGTGACGGTGTCCCGACCCTCGACCTCGTAGAGGGTGCCCTCCTCGAGGTCGGAGAAGTGGGCCCCGGGGCAGGCGGCGCGGAACGCGTCGAGCCTCCAGCCCGCGGGGACCGCGGCCGCGACCATCGCCGGGTCGAGCTCCTCGGGGATGCCGTCGAAGGTGTCGGCGTGGCCGGTGCGCAGACCGGGGGTCGCGAGCGGGAGCATCGGGCAGCGCCAGAAGTCGAGCACCGGCTCGCCACGCTGGTTCTCGGACCTGACGCGCAGCGCGACCAGCCCGGTCGGCTGCCTCCCCTCGCGGACCGCGTTCTGCTTCAGGCCGACCACCTCTGTGCGGGTGCGCAGGGTGTCGCCGATGAACACCGGACGGAGCAGCACCAGGCCGCGATAGAAGAGGTTGCCGCGCACCCGCTGCGAGGGCCCGGTGCTCTGGCCGATCACCACGTTGCACACGAGCATCGGATGGGCGAGCGGCGCCGGCGAGCCGGTGACCGCGGCGCAGAGCACGGCGTCGAGAGGCAGCCGCAGGCGGTCGCCGAAGATCGCCTGGGTGACGGCCGCGTGGCCGTCGGTCAGCGTCACCGACGGCGCGTCGTCGAACACCTGGCCATGGGCCAGGTCCTCGAAGTGCGGTCCGCCGACGCGGACGCGGCGGCCGAGCTCTGCCATCGACCCATCCTCCGGGGGGTGTCCGGTGAGGGTCAATCACCCCGCGGGGGGACTCCCGAGGGTGAACGCCGCCGCCCGTCCGAGGGACGCAGGCCCGGCGGAGATTCGTGTGCAAGGTCCGGGGGGCCTCGAGCGTATGCAGGGAAAGCAACGGTCACTGCCCCGGATCCGCGCAGGCCCGGGGGCAACCAAATCAGGGAGGGAAGCTTTCCAATGCGCATGATGGGCATCGCTGCCATCGCCACCGCGGCGTTTCTCGGCAGCACGGCGATGACGCTGACCAGCCACGCGTCGAAGGCGCACGGTGGCAGCGCTCACTCGTCCTCGAAGGGCGGCAGCGGCGGCAGGGCCACGGCGAACGGCGGCACCGGCGGTGACAGCACCGGCGGCAACGGCATCCTCTGCGGCGTGCTGAGCGGGATCGCCAGCAACGACATCAACAACCTTCTGGGTGGCCAGAACCAGCTCCTGAACGGCACCAACCTCATCAACAACCTGTTCGTGCCGGTTCTCAGCCCGGGCAGCAAGCCGAGCCAGAGCGCCAACGCGAACGGCTCGTCGATGAGCGGCAACCGTGGCGCCTCGACCAGCGGCAGCACCGGCAACGCGGCGTGCGGCGGCGCGGGCGACGGCGGCAGCGGCGCCAGGGGCGGCTCGGCGACCGGCGGCACCGGCGGCAGCGGCGGCTCCTCCAAGGCCACCGGCGGCAGCGCCAAGAGCAAGACCAGCGACTAGAACCAGGTCCACAGGGAGGGCCGGGCGAAGCTGACGTCGCCCGACCCTCCCACGGGTCGTCGACCCGGGGGTGACCGACCGGGTCACGACCGGGGCGAAAGGCGGTGACACACGCGGTGTCACCGCCTTTTTCCTGTTCACCGAGATGGACGCTCCCCGACCGGGTGTGGACCGGGCATCATCGGTGAGGATGGGACGAGGTGTCGACCTGAGCGTCGTGGTCCCCCTCTATGACGAGGAGGAGAACGTCGACCCCGTGGTCGCGGAGCTGCTCGGTGTGCTCGACACGATGCCGCAGTCGTCGGAGGTCCTCCTCGTCGACGACGGCAGCCGCGATCGCACCGGTGAGCGCGCGCTCGCCTGGCACCGCCGTGACGAGCGGGTCCGCGTCATCCAGTTCCGGCGGAACTTCGGACAGACCGCGGCGATCAGCGCCGGCTTCCGTTTCGCACGCGGGTGCGCAGTGGTGCCGATGGACGGCGACCAGCAGAACGACCCCCGCGACATCCCTCGCCTGCTCGCGGTGATGGACGAGGGCGGCCACGACGTCGTCAGCGGCTGGCGCCGCGGGCGCAGCGACGCCATGCTCACCCGCAGGCTGCCGTCGACGCTCGCGAACGGAGCGGTCTCGCGGATCACCCGCACGCCGCTCCACGACCACGGCTGCACCCTCAAGGCGTACCGCGCCGACGTCGTGCGCCAGCTCCATCTGTACGGCGAGCTGCACCGCTTCATCCCCGCGCTCGCCGGCATGGTCGGCGCCCGGGTCGCCGAGGTCCCGGTCAACCACCGGCCCCGCACCCGGGGCAGCTCGAAGTACGGGGCGACCCGCAGCCTGCGCGTCGTGCTCGACCTGCTCACCGTGCGCTTCCTGCTCCGCTACCTGGCCCGGCCGATGCAGCTCTTCGGCGTGCTCGGGCTCGTCAGCCTCGTCGTCGGCGGCGCCGCGCTCACCGCGCTCGTCGCCTACAAGCTCGTCGCCGGCGCGGGCATCGCCGACCGGCCGCTCCTCGTCCTCAGCGTGCTGCTCGTCATCCTCGGCGTGCAGTTCATCTCGATGGGCCTGCTCGGCGAGCTGCTCACGCGCATCTACCACGAGGTGGGGAGGCGGCCGCCCTACGCGGTGCGGCGCACCGCGGGGATCGTCGACCCGACGTCCGACCCGGGCTGACTAGCCCGCGAGGTCCGCCCCGAGGGCCGCGAGGAGCGTCGCGGCGCCGCAGAGGTAGGGCACCGGGGTGTCGAGATCGCCGCAGGACATCAGGAGGATCACGGCGCCGACCGCGCTCACGGCGTTGAGGAACGGGCGGATCACCCCCCGCCTCTCCGACGGGAGGGCGATCGCCGGCGCGGCCGCGCGAGCCGCCCCGACCTTCACCGCCGTCGACCGATCCTGCATCCACCGAGCATCGCGTCACCGCCGTTCGGATCCGATGAAGGATCAGTGAAGAGTTCTCCACGGGCGGCGGTGGCGGCCGCCCCGGCATCATCCCGCCGTGGAAGCGACCCGGCGCGAGAGGCTCGGCGAGGTGGCGGCGGTCTTCGGCCGGCTCGGCTGGGTGGCCTTCGGCGGGCCGGCGACCCACGTCGCACTCATGGAGCGCGAGGTGGTGCGGCGCCGTGGCTGGCTCGACGCCGGAGAGTTCGGCGAGCTCTTCGCCGCGTGCAACCTCGTCCCCGGCCCCGGGTCGACCCAGCTCGCCCTGCTCCTCGGCCTGCGCCGCGCCGGATGGGCGGGTCTGGGGCTGGCGGCGCTCCTCTTCATCGGCCCCGCGGTGCTCTGCATGCTCGTGCTCGGCGAGCTCTCGCTCCACCTCGGCGGCCGCCGGCAGGTGGCCGCGCTCCTCCTCGGTATCGACGCCGCGGTCGTCGCCATCCTCGTCCGTGCCGTCGTCGACCTCTCCCGGCTCGGGCTTCGCCGGGCCCCCACCGCGCTGATCGGCGCCGCCGCCTGCCTCGCCGGGGCGCTCGGGGCGGGCCCGGCACCGGTCCTCGCCGGCGGCGCCGCCGCCGGGGTGCTCCTCCTCCGGCCGGCGGCGATCGTGCGGATGCTCGGGGGCGAAACGGACCGCGGGCGCGCCCGCGCCCTCGTCCTCGCGACCGGCGCAGCAGGTGGCGGCGGCTCGCTCGTACCGCTGGGGCTCACCTTCCTGAAGATCGGCGCGATCGCCTTCGGGAGCGGATACGTCCTCCTCCCCCTCCTCCACTCCGAGCTCGTGGGCGGCCGCTTCGGGCTGACCGACCACCAGATCGCCGACGCCCTTGGGGTGTCTCAGGCGACCCCGGGACCGGTGTTCGCGACCGCCGCGTACCTCGGCGTCCAGGTGGCCGGCATCCCCGGCGGCGTGGTCGCGGCGGCCGCCATCTTCGCCCCGTCACT
>DATKEY010000078.1:0-17529 GCA_035544475.1 Candidatus Dormiibacterota bacterium
GAGGTGCGCTTCCAGCAGGCCGCCGGCCAGGTGGAGAACCACCGCCAGGTGCGCACGCTGCGGCGTGAGATCGCCCGCACCATGACCGTCCAGATCGAGCTCGAGCGCGCCGCTGCCGCCGCCGAGGAGGAGGAGTAGCCGCAGTGGCCGAGAGTCAGGCAGCCGTCGCCGCCACGCCCACGCGTGCACGTCGCAAGGTCCGCGAGGGCCTGGTGGTCAGCGACCGGATGGAGAAGACGGTGGTCGTCGTCATCCAGGAGCTGAAGCCGCACCCCCTGTACAAGAAGGTCGTCCGCCGCCGCACCCGGCTCAAGGTCCACGACGAGAGCGACAGCTGCGGTGTCGGCGATCGGGTACGGGTGGTGGAGACGCGCCCGCTGTCCAAGGACAAGCGCTGGCGGGTCGACGAGATCCTCGAGAAGGCCAAGTAGCAGGCACAGGGACAACGGGACAAGTACCGTGATACAGCAGGAGAGCGTCCTCAAGGTCGCCGACAACAGCGGAGCGCGCGAGCTCCTCTGTATCCGCGTGCTCGGCGGCAGCTACCGCAAGTACGCCTCGGTCGGCGACGTCATCATCGGCACCGTCAAGGTCGCCCAGCCCAACGCGCAGGTGAAGAAGGGTGACGTGGTCCGCGCCGTCGTCGTCCGGGTGAGCAAGGAGTTCCCCCGTCCCGACGGCAGCCACATCCGCTTCGACGAGAACGCCGCGGTGCTGATCACCCCGCAGAACAATCCGCGCGGCACCCGCATCTTCGGTCCGGTGGCCCGCGAGCTCCGCGAGCGCAACTTCATGAAGATCGTCAGCCTCGCCCCGGAGGTGATCTGATGGGCGCGCGTCGCACCCCCGAGCAGCGCCGGCGGACCAACCTGCGCCGTCAGGGCTGGGCTCACGGTGAAGCCCGTCCACTCGACATCCGCACCGGTGACACGGTGGTGATCCTCGCCGGCAAGGACAAGGACAAGCGCGGCGTCGTCGAGCGCACGCTCCCCGACGAGCAGCGGATCGTGGTACGCGGAGTGAACATCCTCAAGCGCCACACCCGTGCCGGCGTCCGCGGGAACATGCAGGGCGGCGTCATCGACTTCAACGCCCCGATCGCGTACAGCAACGTGATGCTCGTCTGCAACCGCTGCGACAAGCCGACCCGCATCGCCAGGACCCTGCAGGCCGACGGCACCTACGCGATGGTCTGCAAGAAGTGCGGCGAGATCTACGAGAGGACGGCGGTCTGATGGCGCTCGCACAACCGATCGAGAAGCCGCGCCTCGCGCAGCGCTACCAGGACGAGATCGTTCCCGCCCTGGTCAAGGAGTTCCGCTACGCCAACGCCATGGAGGTGCCCCGCCTCGAGAAGGTGGTGGTCAACATCGGCATGGGCGAGGCGATCCAGAACGGCCGGGCGATCGACGCGGCGAGCGCGGACATCCGGCAGATCACCGGCCAGAACCCCATCGTCATCCGGGCGAGGAAGTCGGTCGCCGCATTCAAGCTGCGCGAGGGGATGCCGATCGGCATCAAGGTCACCCTGCGCAGCCGGCGGATGTACGAGTTCCTCGACAAGCTCATCAACGTCGCCCTCCCCAGGATCCGCGACTTCCGCGGCGTCGACCCGAAGGCCTTCGACGGGCACGGCAACTACACCCTGGGGTTGCGCGAGCAGCTGGTCTTCCCGGAGATCGACTACGACAAGATCGACAAGCTCCGCGGCCTCGAGGTCTGCGTCGTGACCACGGCGAGGACCGACGACGAGGGCCGGGCGCTGCTGACCCACTTCGGGATGCCCTTCCGCAAGCCGGGGCAGCAGCTGTGAACGCATTCCGAAACCTTTCTGCACCGCGCGCGTCGGCCCTGGGCCGATACGGCGCGGCGAGGTGACACGTGGCTAAGAAGTCGTTGATCGCCAAGAGCCTGCGACCCGCGAAGTACCGGGTCCAGGAGTACCACCGCTGCGGGCTGTGCGGCCGGCCGCGGGCCTTCATGCGCAAGTTCGGGATGTGCCGGATCTGCTTCCGGGGCCTCGCCAGCCTGGGACAGATCCCGGGCGTCAAGAAGTCCTCCTGGTGAGCCGATGACCAGCGACACGATCGCGGACATGCTCACCCGTATCCGCAACGCCAACACCGCCCACCACAAGAGCGTCAGCATGCCCGCCTCCAAGATGAAGGTGGAGATCGCTCGGGTGCTCGTCGAGGAGGGCTACATCGAGTCCTTCAGCGCCGGCGAGCCGGGGCCGGGGCAGCTGCTCACCGTCGAGCTGAAGCCCCGCACCAACCGGGGCCGGGCGCTCAGCGGGTTGCGCCGGATCAGCCGGCCGGGGCTCCGCGTGTACGCGCGCAAGTCCGAGATCCCCCGCGTGCTCGGCGGGCTCGGCATCGCTCTCATCTCCACCTCGCAGGGCCTGATGACCGGTCACGCCGCCCAGCGTGCCGGCCTCGGCGGCGAGGTGGTGGCCTACGTGTGGTGAGCTGAGAGATGTCGCGCATCGGTCGCCTCCCCGTCGCCGTCCCCGCCGGGGTCGACGTCAGCCTCACCGGCAGCCACCTGACGGTCAAGGGCGGGCGTGGCACGCTCGAGCGGCTGCTCGCGCCGTCGATGCTCATCCGCATCGAGGACTCGACGATCACCGTCGAGCGTCCCAGCGACACGACCACCCACCGTGCCCTCCACGGCCTGACCCGCACCCTGATCGCCAACATGGTCGAGGGGGTCAGCAAGGGCTTCATCCGCCAGCTCGACCTCGTCGGCGTCGGCTACCGCGCCGCCAAGCAGGGTGACGACCTGGTCCTCACCCTCGGCTACTCGCATCCCATCCGCTACACGCCCCCGCCCGGGGTGACCATCGAGGTGCCCGCGCCCACCCAGATCACGGTGAGCGGCAGCGACAAGGAGGTGGTGGGACAGGTGGCGGCGAAGATCCGCTCCTTCCGCAAGCCCGAGCCGTACAAGGGCAAGGGCGTGCTCTACCGGGGCGAGAAGCTGCGCCGCAAGGCGGGCAAGTCCGGCAAGGCGGGCAAGGGAAAGTAGATGTACACGAAGCACGATCGCCGCGTCGCACGTGACCGGCGCCACGGCCGGGTCCGCAAGGTGGTGTCCGGCACCCCGGCGCGCCCCCGGCTCGCCGTCTTCCGCAGCCTGCACCACATCTCGGCGCAGGTGATCGACGACACCGCCGGCGTCACCCTCGCCGCCGCCTCGACGTACGAGCCGGAGCTGCGCAAGGACCTCAAGGGCACCGCCAACTCGGCCGCCGCGGCCGCGGTGGGCAAGGCGGTCGCGGAGCGCGCCGTCGCCGCCGGGGCTGCCACCGTCGTCTTCGACCGCGCCGGCTACCTCTACCACGGGAGGGTCAAGGCGCTCGCCGACGCGGCCCGCTCCGCGGGCCTGGAGTTCTGACGATGGGTATGCGCATGGATCGCCGCGACGACCGCGGCGGCTCCGACCTCCAGGAGAAGGTGGTCTCCCTCAACCGTGTCGCCAAGGTGGTGAAGGGCGGCCGCCGCTTCTCCTTCAGCGCCCTCGTCGTCGTCGGCGACGGCCAGGGACGGGTGGGAGCCGGCCTCGGCAAGGCAGGCGAGGTCCCCGACGCCATCCGCAAGGGGGTCGAGGACGCGAAGAAGAACATGATCACCGTGCCCATGGTGGGCACCACCATCCCCCACGAGGTCCGCTACAAGCAGGGCGCCGCCAAGGTGCTCCTCAAGCCCGCGGTCCCCGGCACCGGCGTGATCAGCGGCGGCGCCATGCGCGCCGTCGTCGAGGCGGCGGGGATCCACGACATCCTCACCAAGTCGCTGGGGACGAACAACCCCATCAACGTGGTCCGCGCCACCGTCGGCGCCCTCGCCAGCCTGCGCACCCTCCGCGACGTCGCCGCGTTGCGCGGCAAGACCCCCGAGGAGGTGGTCGGACGGCGGCGGGCGGCGGTGATGCTCGGTGAGCCGCTCGCCGAGGCGCCGGTGGCGACATGAGCAGGCTCAGCGTGACCTACCGCAAGAGCGCGATCGGCTACGCGCGCGACCAGAAGGCGACCGTCGCCGCGCTCGGGCTCAAGCGGCTCCACCAGACCGTCGAGCACGAGGACACCGCCCCGATCCGGGGGATGATCCAGAAGGTGCGCCACCTCGTCAGTGTCGACGGGGTGCCCGCGGACTCGCCCGAGGGCGTCAGCCTGCTGACGCGGCCGCTGCCCGCCTCGGAGGCGCGAGCGTGAAGCTGCACGAGCTCCAGCCGGCGCCGAACAGCCGCAAGGCGCGCACCCGGGTCGGCCGCGGCATCTCCGCCGGGCAGGGCAAGACCTCCGGCCGCGGCCAGAAGGGCCAGGGCTCGCGGAGCAGCAGCGGCCTCCCCAAGGGCTTCGAGGGCGGCCAGATGCGGCTGTCCCAGCGCCTGCCCAAGCTGCGCGGCTTCCACAACAGATGGAAGAAGGAGTACGCGGTCGTCAACCTCGGCAAGCTCAACCGCTTCGAGAGCGGCTCGGTGGTCGACGCCGCGACGCTGAAGGCGGCGGGGCTCATCGGTCCCGCGCGCGACGGCGTCAAGCTGCTCGCCGCCGGGGCCCTGAGCCGGAAGCTGACGGTGCGGGTCGCCCGAGCCTCGGCCGCCGCCCGGGCCGCGGTCGAGGCCGCCGGAGGGACCCTCGAGCTCCTCGGCGCGCCCGCCGCCGCGGCGGAGACCGCCGAGGCCTCCGCGCCCGTCGCCGAGCCCGAGCCCGCCGCCGTCGAGGAGACCCCCGAGCCGAAGCCGGCCCGGACGCGCCGTCCGAAGGCCGAGCCGGAGCCCGAGCTCGAGGCCGCCGTCGAGGAGGAGCTTCCCTCCCCGGCCGCCGCCGACGACGCCGATGCCGATGCCGAGAGTGACGAGGAGTAGGCTCGGACCATGAACATGATCCAGGCCCTCGGTCAGGCGATCCGCATCCCGGAGCTGCGGCGCAAGCTGCTCTTCACGTTGATGCTGCTCCTGATCTTCCGGGTACTGGCGAGCATCTCGGTCCCCGGCGCCAACCCCCAGGCGCTCCAGCAGCTCTTCGCGAACAACTCGCTGCTGGGACTGCTCAACCTCTTCAGCGGCGGTGGCCTGAGCACCTTCTCGGTCGCCGCCATGGGCATGAACCCGTACATCAACGCCACCATCATCATGCAGCTGATGACGGTGGTGTCCCTGCGTCTCAAGGAGCTCTCCAAGGAGGGTGAGCAGGGACGCAAGCGGATCACCCGCTACACGCGCTGGCTCACCGTCGCCCTCGCGGCGCTCCAGGCGTACGGATACACGGTGCTCTTCACGAGCCAGGGGGTGCTCAGCAGCCCGAGCGCGGGCACGGTGCTCAGCATCATCATCACCCTGACCGCGGGCAGCATCATCCTGATGTGGCTCGGCGAGCTGATCACCGAGTACGGCGTCGGCAACGGCGTCTCGCTGGTGATCTTCTCGGGGATCATCGGCCGGCTGCCCGGTGCCCTCTACACCTACGGCAGCACCGGCGGCACCGGCCACGTCCTCCAGCTCATCGTGATGGCGGTGGTGGCGATCTCGGTGACCGCCTTCATCATCGAGGTCCAGCAGGCGCAGCGGAAGATCCCGATCCAGTCGGCGCAGCGGGTGGTGAACCCCCGCGCCGGCCAGGCGGTGCAGGGGCGGCGCAGCTTCCTCCCGCTGCGGGTGAACGCCGGCGGCGTCATCCCGATCATCTTCGCCATCTCGATCATGGCGTTCCCGACGATCTTCTCCAACTTCTTCCGCAACAGCGGCGGGGTGGCGGGCCGGCTGGCGTCGTGGATCACCACCAACTGGCAGCCGAACGGGCCGTCGTTCCTCTCCAACATCGCCTACAACGGCATCGAGTTCATGCTCGTGCTCGGCTTCACCTACTTCTACACGGCGGTCGTCTTCGATCCCAACGACGTCGCCGACGACTTCAAGAAACGCTCCGTCTACATCCCCGGCATCCGCCCGGGGAAGTGGACCGCGGATTACCTCGGCAAGGTGATGGGTAGGATCACCCTGGCGGGCGCGCTCTTCCTGGCGGTGATCACGGTGGTGCTCCCCCTGGGGACGAGTCTGGCCACCGGGGTGTCGACCACCTCGCTCTACCTCGGCGGCACCGCCATCCTCATCGTCGTCGGCGTCGCCCTCGACACCATGCAGCAGATCGAGACGCAGCTCCTGATGCGCCAGTACAAGGGATTCATCAAATGAGGGCCGAGCCGACCTTCCGGCTGAAGAAGCCGGAGGAGATCGCGAAGATGCACACCTCCGGGCGCATCCTCGCGGCCTGCCTCAGCCACCTGGCGCAGACGATCCGGCCGGGGATCACCACCCTCGAGCTCGACCGGGAGGCGGACACCTTCATCCGCGACCACGGCTGCATCCCCGGCTTCCTCGGCTACTACGACTATCCGAACTCGCTCTGCGTCTCGGTGAACGAGGAGGTCGTCCACGGGATGCCCGGGAGCCGGGTGATCGAGGAGGGCGACCTCGTCTCCCTCGACTGCGGCCTCATCCTCGACGGCTGGTGGGCGGACAGCGGGCTCAGCGTCTCCTGCGGGCCCGCCTCCGACGAGACCCGGCGGCTGCTCGAGGTGACCCGCGAGGCGCTGCGCCGCGGCATCGCCGAGGCGCGTCCCGGCAACCACATCGGCGACATCGGCCACGCGGTCCAGACCTACGTCGAGGCCGAGGGCTTCTCGGTCGTCCGCCAGTACGTCGGGCACGGGATCGGCCGGAACATGCACGAGCCACCCCAGGTGCCGAACTACGGCCGCCCGGGCACCGGCAACCAGCTCAAGCCGGGCTACGTGCTCGCGATCGAGCCGATGGTCAACGCCGGCGGCGCCGAGGTGCGGGTCCTCGACGACGGATGGACGGTGGTCACCTGCGACCGGCGCCGCTCCTGCTACTTCGAGCACACCGTGGCGGTGACCCCGCAGGGGCCGGTGGTCCTCACCCTCCGGGATGAGGAGGCGGCGTGATCGGTGCGATCGTCCGCCCCACCCCTCCCGACTGTGTATACTCGCCGGTCGAGCCCCGGCCGGATTTGGCGCGCCCGGTGAGTGGGCGGGAAGGCCCCCTGGTGGGGCGCGTGATCGAGCCGCTTCCCAATGCGCTCTACAGGGTCGAGCTGGAGAACGGGCACCGGGTGCTCGCCCATCCCGCAGGAAAGGCCCGCCTCCAGGCGGTGCGCATCCTTCCCGGGGACCGGGTGAGCATCGAGCTCAGCGCCGGCGACCCGGGCCGGGGGCGCATCCTCCAGCGGCTCGGTTGATGACAGGAACCATCGAAAGGGTGAACGCAGCGATATGAAGGTACGGGCCTCGGTGAAGAAGATCTGCGACCGGTGCAAGATCATCAAGCGCCGTGGTGCGGTTCGCGTGATCTGCGAGAACCCCAAGCACAAGCAGCGTCAGGGGTAGGCGGCAGATGGCACGAATCGCCGGCGTCGACATCCCGCGCGACAAGCGCGTCGGGGTGGCGTTGACCTACATCTTCGGGATCGGTCCCACCACCTCGAAGCGCATCCTCGCGCTCGCCCAGATCTCCCCCGACCTGCGCACCCGGGAGCTCACCGACGCCCAGGTCGGCAAGCTGCGCGACATCATCGCCAAGCAGCTCCAGGGCCGGGTCGAGGGCGATCTCCGCCGTCAGATCGCGTTGAACATCAAGCGCCTGATGGAGATCGGGACGTACCGCGGGCTCCGCCACCGCCGCGGGCTCCCGGTGCGCGGCCAGCGCACCCGCACCAACGCGCGCACCCGGCGCGGACCGCGCCGTACCGTCGGCGTCCGCAGGAAGAAGAAGTAATGGGCAAGAAGAAGAAGGTCGTCAGGACGCGGCGCCGTGAGCGCAAGAACATCGCGGTCGGTCACGCGCACATCCTGTCGACCTTCAACAACACCATCGTCAGCCTCACCGACACCCAGGGCAACGTGATCGCCTGGGGGTCGGCGGGCGGCCAGGGCTTCAAGGGCTCGCGCAAGAGCACCCCCTTCGCCGCCCAGGTGACCGCCGAGGCGGCCGCCCGGCGGGCGATGGAGCACGGTCTTCGCAGCATCGAGATCTTCGTCAAGGGTCCCGGCGCCGGACGTGAGGCGGCGATCCGCAGCCTCCAGGCCGCCGGCCTCGACGTGACCGCGATCACCGACATCACCCCGATCCCGCACAACGGCTGCCGCCCTCCGAAGCGGCGCCGGGTCTAGAGCCCGAGGAGCCCCCGACACCATGGCCAATCCGCATCACCCGGTCTGCCGTCTCTGCCGGAGGGAGGGCGTCAAGCTCTTCCTCAAGGGCGAGAAGTGCGTGACCAAGTGCACCCTGGACCGGCGCAACATGACGCCGCCCGGGCAGCACGGCATGGCGCGCCGCCGCAAGGTGAGCGACTACGGCATCCAGCTGCGCGCCAAGCAGCGTGCGCGGCGGCTCTACGGCGTGCTCGAGACCCAGTTCCGCCACTACTTCGAGAAGGCGGAGCGCAGCACCGGGGTGACCGGCACCGTGCTCCTGCAGAACCTCGAGCGGCGGCTCGACAACGTCGTCTACCGGCTCGGGTTCGCCGCTTCCCGTCCCGAGGCGCGCCAGCTGGTGAGCCACCGCCACTTCAGCGTCAACGGCCGCACCGTGAACATCCCCTCGTACCAGGTCCGCCCCGGTGACGTGGTCGCGGTGCGCGAGAAGTCGAGGAAGGTCCAGCCGATCGACACCGCCCAGGCGTTGATCCAGGGCCGCCCCGTCCCCGAGTGGCTCACCCTCGACGCCGACGCGCTCAAGGGGATCGTCCAGCGGCTGCCGGAGCGCACCGAGATGGACGCCATCATCGACGAGCAGTTGATCGTCGAGTTCTACAGCCGATAAGTCCTGTCAAGAGAGGCCGACACCCACCGCATGGTCGATACCACCCACACCCCCTCCGTCCGCGAGCTGCAGAGCACCACGGACTACGGCCGCTTCCAGATCGAGCCGCTCGAGCCTGGATTCGGCACCACCCTCGGCAACTCGCTGCGGCGGGTGCTGCTCTCGTCGCTCTCGGGCGCCGCGGTCACCTCCGTGTCCATCGAGGGCGTGTCGCACGAGTTCTCGACGCTCCCCCACGTGAAGGAGGACGTCACCGAGATCCTCCTCAACATCAAGGGGCTCAACGTCATCAGCCACGTCGACGAGCCCGTGCGCATGACCCTCGACGCGCGCGGTCCTCGGCAGGTGCGCGCCGGCGACATCGAGACCACCAGCGACGTCGAGATCTGCAACCCCGACCTCCACATCTGCACCCTCGACGGTCCCCAGGCGCAGCTGCGCATGGACCTCACCGTCGAGCGGGGCAAGGGCTACGTGCCCGCCGAGCGCAACAAGAAGGAGGGGCAGCCGATCGGGGTGATCCCCATCGACGCCATCTTCACCCCGGTGCGCAAGGCCAACTTCTCGGTCGAGAAGACCCGCGTCGGCCAGGACACCGAGTGGGACCGCCTGCTCGTCGAGGTCTGGACCGACGGCACCATGCCCCCGGTCGAGGCCGTGAGCCAGGCCGCCTCGCTGTTCACCCGTCACCTCGAGCTCTTCGTCAGCTTCGGCGACAACCTCGCGGTGCAGCCGGTCGCGCAGCAGCGGGGCAACGACCTGCCGAGCCGCCTCGCCGACGTCCCCGTCGAGGAGCTCGAGCTCAGCGTCCGCGCGCTCAACTGCCTGAAGGCGAACGACGTCACCCGCATCGGCCAGCTGGTGGCGATGCGTCAGGAGGAGCTGCTCTCGCTGCGCAACTTCGGCCAGAAGTCGCTCGACGAGATCCGCGAGAAGCTGGTAGAGCGGGGATTCGTCACCCCCGAGGAGCTGGAGACCCTCTTCCAGCCCGCCCGCTAGCCGGTCGCCGACAAGGGGAACCCGAGATGCGCCATCAGAAGGCAGGACGGAAGTTCGGCCGCACCGCCGACCACCGCCAGGCGATGACCCGCAACCAGGTCACCGCGCTGCTTCGCCACGGCCGCATCCGGACCACCGAGGCGAAGGCGAAGGAGCTGCGCCGCTGGGTCGAGCGGGTGATCACCAGCGCCAAGCCCGGGGACGTCCACGCCCACCGTCGGGTCGCGCTCTGGGTCAACGACCGCGAGGTGAGCCAGAAGCTCTTCTCGACGTACATGGACCGGTACCGCGAGCGTCCCGGCGGCTACACCCGCCTCTACCGTCTCGGCCCGCGGGTGGGCGACGGAGCCCCGATGGCGATCATCGAGCTGGTGGAGTAGGACCCCATGCTCGATCCCGCCACCGAGGCGGTCGCCGAGGCGACGCACGGCTACGCCCTCACCCTCGAGTACGACGGGAGCGGGTTCAACGGCTGGCAGCGCCAGCCCGACCGCCGCACCGTCGAGGGCGTGGTCCTCGACGCCATCACCGCCGCGACCGGCGAGGTCGTGCGTCTCACCGCGGCCGGTCGCACCGACGCGGGGGCGCACGCCCACGGCCAGGTGGCGGGCTGCACACTGCGCCGCTCCTGGGAGCCGCGACGGCTGCGCAGCGCGCTCAACGGGCACCTCCCCGACGACGTCGTGGTGCTCGACGTGCGCCTCGCCCCCCACGGCTTCCACGCGCGCTTCGACGCGCGCACCCGCACGTATCGCTACCTCGTCGCCCCCCGGTCGGAGCGCGCGGCGGTCGCCCGCGACCACGCCTGGAGGGTCGCCGGGCAGCTCGATCTCGAGGCGATGCGCGGCGCCGCCGCGCAGCTGGTCGGCACCCACGACTTCGCCGCCTTCGGCCGCTCGCCCCGCGCCGGCGGGAGCACGGTGCGCACCATCCACTCGCTCTCGGTGAGCTCGCACGCGGTGCCCGAGGCCCACGGCGAGCCCACGCTGGAGCCGCGCACGCTGGTGACGATCGACGTCACCGCCGACGCCTTCCTCTACGGCATGATGCGCGCCATCGCCGCCACCCTGGTCGCGGTCGGCGACGGCCGGCTCGACGCCCCGTCGGTGGCGTCGCTGCTCGACGCGCCCCGCGGCGCGCGCCGCCTTCCCTCCGCCCCGGCCCATGGGCTGCACCAGTGGGCGGTCACCTACGACTTCACCTCCGGCGACGAGGACGAGACCCGATGAACACGCAGAAGTGCTATCAGCCGAGCGCCGGGGAGGTGCCCGCGAACTGGTATCTCGTCGACGCGCGGGGACAGACCCTGGGGCGGCTCGCGGTGAACATCGCGCGGGTGCTGCGCGGCAAGCACCGTCCCCAGTACACCCCGCACATGCTCACCGGCGACCACGTCATCGTGATCAACGCCCGCGACATCGTGGTCACCGGTCGCAAGCGCAGCCAGAAGACGTACGACCGCTACTCGGGGTATCCGGGCGGCCGGCGGGTGCGCACCTTCGAGCAGACGATCGAGAAGCATCCCACCCATCCCGTCGCCCACGCGGTGCGGGGGATGCTCCAGCACAACAGCCTGGGAGCCGACCAGCTCAGGCGGCTTCGCGTCTACGCGGGCGCGGAGCACCGGCACGAGGCGCAGCAGCCACAGCCGATCACCTTCGGCGAGCTCGGGGAGATCATCCGTGCCAGCGAGTAGCGAGCACTATTACAACGGCACCGGCCGGCGCAAGAACGCGGTGGCGCGCGTCCGGCTGATCCCCGGCGACGGCGTCCTGGTGATCAACGGCAAGCCGCCGAGCGAGTACTTCGGGCGCCGCGACCTGGAGACGATCGTCACCCAGCCGCTGCGGGTCACCGACACCATCGGCCGCTACGTCGCCAGCATCAAGGTGCAGGGCGGCGGCGTCTCCGGCCAGGCCGGGGCGGTCTGCCACGGGATCGCCCGCGCCCTCTGTGTCGCCGACGAGAACCTGCGCGAGCCGCTGAAGCGGGCCGGGCTCCTGACCCGCGACCCCCGCGAGAAGGAGCGCAAGAAGTACGGCCTCAAGCGGGCCCGCAAGGCCCCGCAGTACACCAAGCGCTGAGCGCCACGGCATCCTCGGCGACCGGGGCGTCCCGGGTACGGGTCCTCGGTGTGGGCGTCGACGTCGTCGACATGGAGTCGGCGCTCGAGGCCGTGGTCGATGCGGCACGCAGCCCGCGCCTCGGCGCTCCGCTCCAGGTCGTCACCCTCAATCCCGAGATCCTGATGCGCGCCCGTCGCGACCCCGCGCTCGGCGCGATCGTCGAGGGGGCGGGGCTGGTGGTGCCCGACGGCATCGGCGTGGTGCTCGCGATGCGCCGCCGCGGCCATCCCGCGGCGCGGCGGGTCGCCGGCGCCGACCTCCTCGTGGGCTACGCGGAGCGAGCGGCAGCCCTCGGCCAGCGGCTCGCCCTCGTCGGCGGCGCCCCAGGGGTCGCCACTGCCGCCGCGGCCGAGCTCGAGCGGCGGCATCCGGGGCTACGGGTGGTCGCCGCCGACGCCGGCGACCCCGGCGTGGAGACCGCCGAGCGGCTGCGCGCCGCAGCACCCGACGCGGTGTTCGCCGCCTACGGGGGAGGGCGGCAGGAGACCTTCCTCGCCTCCCACCTCGCCGGCACCGGCGCCGGCGTCGGCATGGGGGTCGGTGGAGCCCTCGATTTCCTCGCCGGACGGGTGCGCCGGGCGCCGGCGGCGGTTCGCCGGGCGGGGATGGAATGGGCCTGGCGGCTCTTCCTCCAGCCCTGGCGGCTGCGACGCCAGGCCGTGCTCCCCCTCTTCTGGTGGCTCGAGCGGCGCGAGGCGGCGTCGGCCCCGCCACCGCGCGGCGGCGCCTAGCCGTGCTCAGCCTCATCGTCCCCGCGTACAACGAGGCCGACCGCCTGCCCCCGAGCCTGGTCCGGATGCGCGAGCACCTCGACGCGTCCGGCGAGGAGTACGAGCTGATCGTCGTCGACGACGGCAGCAGCGACGGCACCGCGGCGGCGGTCGAGCGCGCCGCCGAGAGCTGGCCCCAGCTGCGGCTGCTGCGGCTCGAGCGCAACCAGGGCAAGGGCGCGGCCACCCGGGCGGGGATGCTCGCCGCGCGCGGTGAGCACCGCGCCTTCAGCGACGCCGACCTCAGCACCCCTCTCGACGAGCTCCCCCGGCTGCGGGCGCACCTCGAGGGCGCGTGCCAGGTGGCGATCGCGTCGAGGGCGGGCGACGCCCAGATCGAGGTGCACCAGGACTTCCGACGCGAGCTGATGGGGAAGACCTACAACCTGCTCCTGCGGGTCCTCGTCCTCCCCGGGATCCACGACAGCCAGTGCGGGTTCAAGGTGTTCACCGCCACCGCGGCCGAGACCTGCTTCGGGCCGCTGCAGACCCCGCGCTTCGGCTTCGACGCCGAGGTGCTGGTCCGCGCCCGCCGTCACGGCTGGCGGATCGCCGAGGTCCCGGTGCGCTGGCGCCACGTCGAGGCCTCCCGCGTCCACCCCCTGCGCGACGCCTCCCGGATGCTCCTCGATCTCGTCCTCCTCCGCTTCCGGCGCCTCTGAGGTTGTCACCAGCCCGACCGGGAGGTAGCATCCCGAGTCGGAAGGACGCCGCGCCTCGGGCGGGAGGCCGGCATGAGGTGATGGGCCGTGCTCGCCCGCGGCCCCGGCACAGGGAGGCGTTTTCGCCCATGATCGCTGAACAGCGCGCGCCCTCGGATCCCGTCCGCCAGGCCGAGCGAATCCGCCAGCGGCGGCTCGCCGCCGCCGGTGGGGCCGCGATCATCGCGGGAGGGGTGACCGGGGGGATCGTGTTCTCGACCCGGGGACCCGATGTGTCCATCGTCCACTACAGCGCGATGGTGCCCCAGGCGAAGAGCGCGCCGAGCGTCGGGTTCACGGCCCCGCTCGTCCCCGCGCCGATCGTCCTCCCGGCCCCGGCGCTCCCGCCCCCGCTCGCGGCCCAGAACCTGCAGGCGCAGAAGGCGGCGGCCCAGCCGGCCCAGCCCGCGACGCCGCCGGCGCCCGCCCCGGTCGCCGCCGCGGCGATCAAGGCGGCCCCGCCCGCGGTCGTGACCCCGCCGCCCGCCCCGCCGCCCGCCCCGGCGGTCGCGGCGCCGCAACCGCCGCCGAAGCCGGCCAAGGTGAAGAAGGCCAAGCCGGCACCGGTGACCACCGCCCCGCCACCCGCCCAGCAGCAGCCGGCCTGGGCGCAGGGCAACGGCAACGAGAACAACCAGGGCAACCAGCAGGCGTCCCTGCCGCCCGGCCACGGCGGCATGCCGCCCGGTCAGGCGAAGAAGGCCGGGTTCGGTGGCGGCACCACCTCCTCGCGGATGACCACCTCCTCGACCGGCTTCGGCTGGGGAGGCTGGTCCCGGCCCGGCTGGGGTGGCTGGGGCGGTTGGGGCGGCGGCTCCTGGTGGGGCGGCTGACCCCCTGACGCGGAACCCCCGAGCGCCCATCCGCACCGTGCGGGTGGGCGCTTTTTCGTGGCCGCCGTCAGCAGGCGGGGGCGGCGGTCGCGTCCGGGACCGGGGCGTCGGCCGCCGGCACCTGCCCCGCCGCCATCACCACCGCACCGGCGGTGGCGTCGTGGCAGAGGCTGTGCCAGCCGACCTCCTCGAGCGCGGCGACCTCCCGCGATCCCTGGGGGAGGACCGCGTGGGTCACCCGGTCCTGGAGCAGGATCCTCCGCCAGTTCTGGGTCAGGTCGTGGACGTCGAGGTAGCGCTGCTGGGCCGCCTGGCCGATGGCGGCGGGCGGGCCGTAGACGTCGACCACCCGGCCGTCGGGGAAGCGCTCGGCGAGGTAGCCGCCCCACTCGACCGTGCTGTACAGGCGGTCGCCGGCGAGGTGGGCCGCGACGTAGTCGGCCGCCGCAACCGGCTGGGTCGAGGCCTCCACCCCGGCGGTGCGCGAGGCGGTCAGACGGGGAGCGACGATCGCGGCGACCGCCACGACGATGAGCGCGAGCGAGACCGCGGGGAGGCGCCGGGGACGCGGCGGCAGCCGCCGCTCGACGACCCCGCCGTGACCGAGCGCCTCGGCGAGGAGGGGGCCGTACCGGGCCACCGTGAGCGCCCCGTAGCGGGCGAGCTGGGGGATGGCGACGATCGCGAGGGCCGCGGCGGTGCCCTGCGCGTAGAGGGTGGCGACGAGGGCGGCGAGGGCGAGGACGGCGTCGACCGGGTCGAGTCTCCCGGCCGCGGCCCAGAGCACGACCAGGGTCACCGCCTCGAGCTCGACCAGCCGCATCGGCCAGGTGTGGAAGGCGGGCGACTGCCAGCCGCTGATCCCCAGTCCGGCGCCGGCGAGATCCTGGCCGAGCGAGCCGTAGAGGTGGATCCCGGCAGGAGTGACCAGGGTCGCGGCTGCCGCCAGCAGCAGTGCGGGCCACAGTGGGCGCAGCCGCGCGTCGGGCTCCGAGCCCGGGACGAACCTGCGATGCAGTCCGGCGGTGAGACCGGTCAGGGTGATCGCGGCGAGCCCCATCACGAAGCCGGCGTCGAGGTTGGCCCAGAGCAGCAGCAGCGGCGGCAGGAACCACACCGCCCGGGTCGAGCCCTCGCGCCAGCGGCTCAGGAGCAGCAGGGTCAGGGCGAGGCCGAGGATGCCGAGGGTCTGGCTGCGCACCCCGAGCAGGGGTGCGGCGACCACGGCGCCGGCGACCGCGGCCGCGGCCGGGGCGAGCGCCGGCAGCGCCGATCTGCGCGGGACGGCGAGGGCGGCCGCGAGCACCGCGCCGCTGCCGGCGATGCCGAAGACGAGCATCGCGAGCCCGGCGCCGCCGAGCGCCCAGAGACGGGAGAGGAGCACGTCGGTGAGCCAGCCCTGAGCGACCCAGGGGTGGGCCGCCGCCTGGAAGCTGAAGGGCTCGGTGGAGGGGAGGCCGTGGCCGGTGATCAGCCGTCCGAGCGCGAGCCGCCAGTACGCGTCGGCGTCGCCGAGGCTGCGCACGGTGACCGCGAGGCTGAGCAGGACCGCCGCGGCGAGCCACCAGCGGCCCGCCGTCCAGCTGTGCCCGCCGGGGCGGGCCTGCCCGGCCGAGGCCTCGGTGGCGTCGGAGCGGGTGAGGAGCTCGGGGGACATCAGCCGGCCTGCGCGGTGGCGCTCGGGTGCTCCGAGCAGGCACTGGTCGAGGGGAACACCGGCTGCGCGGGCAGGTTGGCCTTCAGCGCCTCCCCCGCCGGGGTGGCGGGGACGAAGGCGTCACTGAGCGCGTCGCGGTAGACGCGGATCCAGTGCGGGCTGGCGATCAGGGCGTTGTCGAGGGCGGTGCCCCGGTCGAAGAGCACCATGTCGGTGCCGGAGGTGCGCAGCGTCGTCTCCCATCCCGGGTCCACGGACTCGACCGCGCCCGCCTCCAGGAGGAGGGGGTCGCCCATGAGCGCCGCGTCCCCGAAGATGAAGACCCGGTCGCCCTTGCTGCCGCCGAGCTCCGAGGCGAGGTAGCCGCCCTCACCGTACTGGTTGAAGATGTGCAGCCCGTCGGGCGCGCCCTTGAGCCACTGCGCCGCGCACACGGGGAAGATCTTCGCGTAGTAGGAGGAGTCCTCCCTGGTCGTCGCGGCCGCGGCCATCCGGCCGGCGCCGATCAGGCCGACGAGGACGAGCACCGGCACCGAGGTGAGGGTCATCAGCCGCGCCGGGGGCGCGACCCAGCGGCGCCCGCCACGGCGGCGGCCGCGCCACCAGGCGCCGAGCCGCAGCCGGGTCATCTCCGCCTGCTGGATCCAGAGCGGGGTGCAGGCGGCGATGAAGAGGGCGACGTGGCGCACCGACTGGAGCGACAGCGCGGTGGTCGCGAGTGCGAGCACCGCGTCACGGGGCGTGAGCCGGCGGTTGGTCGCGACCATGACCGCGAGGCTGAGGAGCATCAGCCCGTAGGGGAGGAGCTGGCTGATGTGGAAGTCCGGGGACTGCCACTCGAGGATCAGTGCCTGCTGGGCGCCCGACCCCTGGGTCTCGAAGGGGTAGAGGTAGATCCCCGGGCCGTTCGGGTTGATCACCACCACCGCGAGGCACGCGGCGGCGACCCGGATGAGGTCGTTCACGCGGGCTCGGGGCGCGGCCCCGGGGATGCCGAGCCGGCCGGCGATCCACTCCGCGGCGATGATGAGGACGATGAAGGCGGCGCCGATGATGAAGCCGGAGTGGAGGTTGCTCCAGACCAGGAAGAGCGGAACCAGCGTCCAGATCAGCCGCCCGCCGACCCGGAGGTGGCGCTCGACGAGGAGCAGCACCAGGCAGGTCAGGGCGAAGGTGATCATCTGGGCGCGCGGCCCCCAGATCGGGTAGCCGGCGACGGTCGCGAGGAGCAGGCCGAGGGCGACGGTCACCTTGTTCGGCCGGTGAAGCAGGGCCCGCTGGACGAGGAGCACCAGGCCGAGCCAGGTGACGACGCTGAGCACGACGACGATGAGGGCGAGCCCGCCGGCGCTGTGGAGGAGCGCGAAGAGGACCTCGGTGAGCCACTCGTGCATCACCCACACGTGACCCATGGCGGTGTACGTGTACGGGTCGGTGCCGAGCAGGCCGTGGCGGTCGAGGATCAGCTGCCCGGTGCGCAGGTGCCACCAGAAGTCGGGGTCGCGGATCGGGCCGGTGACGGGCAGAACCGCGATGAGCAGGGCGGCGGCGAGGAGGAGACCTCCGGGGGTGCTCAGCGCCCTCGCCCGCCCGCGAGGC
>DATKEY010000079.1:0-6164 GCA_035544475.1 Candidatus Dormiibacterota bacterium
CTGCTCGGCGTCACCCTCGTGCTCGCCGTGCCCCGGCTGGCGCAGATCGCCCGCGGCGGCCACGGCGTCGACCAGGGGCCGTTCGGCAGCAACGCCTTCCCGTACCTCGAGCCGGGCTGGAAGTGGAACCTCGACAGCGACCCGGGCAGGATCGTCAGCCTCTCCACGAACGGCCTCGGCGGGGTGGCGAGCCGGATCGTCCACGTCTTCCTCACCCCCGGGTTCTGGGGGTTCTGGCTGCTCAACACCGGGATCCTCCTCCCCGCCTGCGCGGTGCTCCTGGGGACGGCGGCGATGCGCCTCGCCCGTCCGATGGCCGCAGAGGAGGAGCGCGCACGCCCCCCCGACCCGATGATCCCCGATGCGCTCGCCCTGCTCTGCGCCCCGTTCATGCTCCTCTTCCTCATCGCCAACGTCGTGATCTTCCAGTCGTGGGACTGGGACAACACCAAGCTCTTCGCCTACTGGCAGTTGGCGGCCGCACTGCTCGTCGGCGCCTGGGTCGTGCGCTGGTGGCGGGCGGGCCTGTGGCGGGCGATCGCGGCGACGGTCGCGCTCGCCAGCGTTCTCCTCTCCGGTGGTCTGGTGATGCTCCGCCAGCTGCCCTGGACGCCGGCCGATGCCAATCCCGGCAGCTTCACCTGGGCGAGCCACGACGACCGTGTGCTCGCCGGCGAGGTCGAAGCCCGCACCCCGCGCACCGCCGTCATCCTCACCGGCGGCCGGCCCAACGACCCGCTGCTCACCCTCGCCGGCCGCACCGCGGTCATGGGCTACCCGGGCTGGCTGAACAGCTATGGCACCGACTTCGGCACCCGGCCCGACGAGGTGCGCGCGATGTACACCGGCTGCGCCACCAACGCCTCGAGCTGCCCGGTGCAGGGTCTGCTTCGGCGCTACGGGGTGTCGTTCGTGGAGCTCGGGGGCTGGGAGAAGGACAACCAGTCGGCGAACGACTCCTGGTGGGCGGCGCACTACCCGGTGCTGGTCCGCTCCGGTGACATCACCGTCTACGACGTGCGGTAGCGCACTGCGGCGCCGCTATGGCATGTCGTCGGCGGGGTCGACGATCAGGTCGAGCGGGTGATGTCCGTTGTACCCCAGTCCGTGTTGGTTCCACACCACATCCTCGGGGCGAGGTTGGACGTTGCCGGCATAGTCCCTGGCGCGCGTCATGATCCGGTAATACCCCGGCTGCACGTCCTGCCACTGCAGGGCGAAACGGACCCACATGAAGGGCTCGGGCGTGTTCAGGAGCCTCGCCTCGCGCCACGGTATCTCGGTGGCCCACCGTCCGGGCTCGAGAAGTCTCTCCACGCTGACGTCGACCCGATCGATCGCCCCGGCACCGGACCAGGCGCGACCGTACAGCGTGTGATCGCCCGGCACCAGGGTGCGTTCGGGGTCGTGCTCGAGGGCGCTGCGAACCGGGGCGACGGTCGGGCGGATCGGGGTGGGGTAGTGGGGCCCGATGAGCACCTGGTTCTGCGCCGGACCCGTCACCGGAATGCGGTGCCTCGATGCCCTGATCTCACCCAGCCATTTGACCATGTGGTTGCCGGACCATCCGGAGAACAGGACGCGGAGCGGATACCCGTGGTCGATGGGCAGCGTGGCTCCATTCATGCGGTAGACCAGCAGGGTGTCGTCCGCGAGAGCCACGTGAGCGGGAACGACCTGTGAGTAGCGGGCCGTTCCGCCCGGAAAGCCGGGGTTGGAGATGTCGTCGAGGCCGGTGAACTCCACGTCGACCGCGGCGTGGGCCCCGGCTGCGGCGAGCACGTCTGTGGCTCGTACCCCCGTCCACTCCGCCGCGGTCACGGCGCCGAAGTGCCACTGGGTGAAGCCTTCCGGCAGCCACCGATCGCCGGCCCCGGACGGCGGGAGCTTGGGGAAGAAGGCCGCGCAGTTCGCGCCGCAGTCGAGCGTGCGGCGCAATGTCACCGCGGGCATCGCCAGCAGCTCCGGGTAGGTGAACGACCGGGGACGGGTGAGTGCGTCGCCGCTCAGCGTGAGTCGCCACGTCCGAACGTCGATGGCGGGTGGTGCGGACCGGTTGTGAATGTAGGACCGGTCGTTCGGAATCGTGTCCCCATAGTGCGGGCCTGGGGCGCCGAGGGCAGCCTCGCCCACCGGGCCCCATCTCATCTCGTACGAACCGTTCTCACGACGGATGAAATACCGGGATGGCGTCGCCTGGGCGACGAACTCGTCCTCCTCGGACGTCGACCGTTCGGCCGTGATGGAACGCGTCGGTGCGCCGTGGATGGCGTAGAGACCCGCAGCGCCCGCGGCGGCTCCCGCTGCCGAGACTGCCAGGAACCGGCGGCGGGAGAACCTGCCTGTTCTCACGGGCCCCCTCCGACGAGGGTCATTGCCGCAAGGGCGGCAGACGAGCCGAGGACGACCTTCCGCCCCATCGAGCCTCCGAGAGCCATGTGGACCTCCCGTCCGATGAGCAACACTCGTCGGGGGACGTCGCTGCGGCACGGTCCGTTCAACCGTTCGGGCCTGTCCGGAGGTACGGCGACGGTGCCCTGATCCGCCTCCGGGCGGGTCGGCGCCGCGGGCCACCCTCGCCGGGGCCGGGCCCCCGGGGTTCGCTCGGAGCGCCGGGCGAGGTGGTCACCCTCTACGATGTCCGGCACCCGTGAGCACTCTCCCCGCGTCGATCAGCGCCATCCTGCCCGCCTACAACGAGGTGGCGGTGATCGCCGATGTCGTCCGCCGCACCAACGCCGCGCTCGCCGCCTCCGGGGTGGCCACCATCGAGGTGATTGTGGTCGATGATGGCAGCAACGACGGGACCGGCGACGCCGTCCGCGTGCTCGACGGCGAGGTGCCGCACACCCGCGTGCTCGTCCATCCCCGCAACCTCGGCTACGGGGCGGCGCTGCGCACCGGCTTCGAGGCCGCGACCGGCGAGGCGGTGTGGCTGCTCGACAGCGACGGGCAGTTCGACCCCGGCGACCTCCGCCTCCTCCTCGATGCCTGGGAGCCCGGCTCGCTGGTGGCCGGGTACCGCGCCGAGCGCCGCGATCCCTGGCCTCGCCAGCTCAACCACGCCGCGTTCTTCACCCTCGTCCGCGCGCTCAACGGGCCCACCCTGCGGGACGTCAACTGCGCCTACAAGCTCTTCGCCCGCGAGCTCGGGCAGGGTCTGCGCTCGACGGGGGCGATGATCTCGACCGAGCTCGCGCTCCGGGCCCGCGACCGCGGCTGCCGGATCGTCGAGGTCGCCGTCCCGCACCATCCCCGCACCACCGGCTCCGCCACCGGCGCGCGCCCCGCTGTCGTCGCCCGCGCCTTCGTCGAGCTCCTGGGGATGCGCGCCGGCCGCACCGGCCCGGCGGGCACGCCGCTGCGGCGCCGGCGGTGACCGTCGAGGGGTCGCTCTGGCGGCTCGTCCTCCCGCCGTTCCTCACCGCGCGCCTCGTCGGCCTCGTCGTCCCCGTTCTCGCCACCTGGCAGCAGAGCTCGGCGACCGGCATCCCCGCCTGGGGCGAGCTGCGCACCGCCTTCGATCGCTGGGACTCGGAGTCCTACGTTGCGATCGCCGAGCACGGATACCCGTCCCACCTCGACTTCGGCCTCGGTCAGCCGGGCCACCTCGTCGCCTTCTTCCCCGGGTACCCGATGCTCATCCGGGCGGTGATGGTGGTGACCCGTGATGCGGTGGTCGCCGGGCTGCTGGTGAGCACCGCCCTCGAGCTCGTCGCGCTGTGGCTGCTCGCCGGGCTCGTCCTCCGTGAGCGCGATCGCGACGCCGCCCGCTTCGCGACCTGGGCGGTCGCCCTCTGGCCGTACGCGGCCTTCCTCGGGCTCGTGTACACCGAGGCCACCTTCGTCGCCGCGGTCGCCGGGTCTCTGCTCCTCGCCCGCCGTGGCCGGATGGGCGCCGCATGCCTGGTGGGTGCGCTCGCCTGCGCGACCCGCGTGACCGGGCTCGCGCTCGTCCCCGCGCTGCTCGTGGAGCAGCTCGTCCGGCGGCGCTGGCGGCCCTCGCCGCAGCTCGCCTGGCTGCTCCTGGTGCCGGTGCCGGTGCTCCTCTTCGGCGCCTACCTTCGCCTCCACACCGGCGACTGGCTCGCCTGGCTCCACGCCGAGGGATCGGTCTCCTTCGACTACCGGCACCTCGACTGGCCGTGGGTCGGGGGGCGCGCCACCTGGGACTCCGTGGTGCGCAGCTCGCTGCCCGCGAGCTCGACGTACGTCTTCGCCCTCGAGCTCGTCTGGGGCATCGCCGGCGCCGCCGTCGTCGCCGCGCTCTGGATCACCCGCCGGCTTCCCGCCTCGCTCACCGTGTACTGCACGGCGGTGTGGCTGCTCTCGGTCTGCGTCTCCTACTGGATCTCCGTGCCCCGCTACGAGATCGCGATGTTCCCCGCGGTGATCGCGCTCTGGGACCTGCTCGCGCGCCGCCCGGACTGGCGCGCCACCGCGGTGGCGACGAGCGCCGGCCTGTTCGCCTTCGGCGCGGGGATCTACGCGACCGGGAGGTGGCTCGGATGAGCGTCCCGGTCGTCGACGCCCACGTCCACATCCTCCCGGACCGGGTGCGGCGCGACCTCACCGCCGTGTGCGCCGCCGACGCGTGGTTCGGCGCCTGCCACGCGCCCGGCGCCGCGGTGGCCTCGGCCGAGGACCTCGTCGAGGCGATGGACGCCGCGGGGGTCGACCGGGCGGTGTGCTTCACCTGGCCGTTCGCCGACCCCGCGCTGTGCGCCGAGGGGAACGACTACCTCGCCGCCGCGGTGCGCCGCTTCCCGAGCCGGCTCGTCGGCTTCGGCTGCGTCCAGCCCGCCGACCCCGGCGCCACCGCCGAGGTGGAGCGGTGCGCCCGCCTCGGGCTGCGCGGGCTCGGCGAGCTCAACGCGGACGCCCAGGGGTGGGCGCTCGAGGACGAGGCGGCGGTCGGCGCGGTCGCGCGCGCCTCCGTCGCCGCGGGCCTGCCCTGGACCCTCCACTGCAGCGAGCCGGTCGGCCACGTCTACCCGGGCAAGGGCACCGCGACCCCGGACCGGGTCGTGGCCCTCGCCGCCCGTCACCCCGAGCTCACGATCGTCTGCGCCCACCTCGGTGGCGGGCTGCCGCTCTACGCCCACATGCCCGAGGTCCGCGACCTCTGCCGCGGCTCGCTGTACTTCGACACCGCCGCGGTGCCGTTCCTCTACCGGCCCTCGGTGTACGCCGCCGTCGTCGAGGCGGTCGGCGCCGACCGGCTGCTCTTCGGCACCGACCATCCCCTGCTCCGGGCGCCGCGCTACCTCGACACGCTGCGTGGCCTGGGGCTGGGGGACGAGACGACCGCCGCGATCCTCGGCGGCAACGCGGCCCGCCTGCTCGGGCTCTGAGGGGCGCCGACCTGCCACCATCGCCCCGACCATGACCGAGACCTCCGACACCCGCAGCCTGCTGATCCGGGCGCAGGACCACCCCGGCGTCCTCCACCGGATCACCGGGGAGATCGTCGACGCCGGCGGGAACATCGTCACCGTCGAGACCCGGGAGGCGGCGGGCGGGGTCTTCAGCCTCTACCTCGAGCTCGAGCGCTGTGACGTCGACGGCCTCGCCGAGCGGCTGCGGGCACTCCCCTTCGTCGTCGAGTGCACCGAGCCGCGGCCGTTCGGGCGCATCTTCGGAGGCCGGGTCATCGTCATCGGCGGCGGAGCCCAGGTGGCGGCGGTCGCCAGCGGGGCGGTGCAGGAGGCCGACCGCCACAACATCCGCGGCGAGCGGATCAGCGTCGACACCATCCCGCTCGTCGGCGAGGCGAACATCGCCGAGGCGGTGCGCGCGGTGGCGCGCCTTCCCCGGGTTCGCGCCCTCGTGCTCGCCGGCTCGCTGATGGGCGGGGACATCGCCGATGCGGTCACCGAGGTCCAGGCGACCGGGATCCCGGTGATCTCGCTCAGCCAGATCGGCTCGGTCGTCGACGTCTGCGACCTCGTCGTCTCCGACCCGCTGCAGGCCGGGGTGCTCGCGGTGATGGCGATCGCGAGCACGGCGAGCTTCGAGCTCGCCCGCATTCGCGGACGGCGCCTCTGACCCCCGCCGAGCGGACCGCCTGGCTCGACCGGCTCGAGGCGATGGCCGGGGAGATCGCGGCGCGCCTCGAGCGGGTCGCGGGCACCGAGGAGGGGAGGGTCACCCTCGAGGTCGGC
>DATKEY010000080.1:0-6179 GCA_035544475.1 Candidatus Dormiibacterota bacterium
CCCCGCTCCGCCGAGGCTCTCGTCGACGAGCATCCCCGGCCAGCCCGCGTCGCGCGCCAGCGGCCAGAGGTCGGGAAGGGCGGCGCCGTCGCGTGCCGCCCGTGCCGCGCCGACGCCGTCGCGGCGGGAGAGCTGAGCCGCCGCCGCGTCGCGGAGCATCACCTGCTCGTCGGAGAGCTCGAAGTTCATCGCTGCGCGGCCGCGCGGCGGGTCAGCTCGCTGAAGGAGATCCCCTTGTCGAGCCGCGGCTCGGAGGGGAGGCCGAGGACGCGCTCGCCGACGGCGGTGCGGAGGATCTCCTCGGTCCCGCCGGCGGAGCGCATCCCCGGCATCTCCGCCGTCGCGGCGCCGAGCGGGCCCTCGAGCGCGTCCGGACCCAGGACCTCGGCGATGAGCGCGCACGCCTGGCGGCTCGCCTCGACGGCGTCGATCTTCCCCAACCCCGCCTCGGGCCCGGGGATGGAGCCGCGCTCGAGCGCGGTGAGCACGCGGTAGAGGGCGTACCGCATCCCGAGGCGCTGGGTCGTCACCTCGGCGATCGCCTGGCGGACCCGCGCGTCGTCGACCCCCGGGTGGTCGAGGACGGGCGCGAGCAGCTGCTCCGGGCCCTGGAGCAGCTCGTCGAAGGCGACCATCGCCATCAGCCGCTCGTACATCAGCGTCGTCGTCGCCACACCCCAGCCGTCGCCGACGCCGCCGAGCACCGCGTCGGCGCCGACCTCGAGGCCGTCGAAGAAGACCTCGTTGAAGTGGGCCTCGCCCGAGATCTGGCGGAGCGGCCTCACCGTGACCGCGGCGGCGCGCATCGGGACGATGAACATCGTGAGCCCGGCGTGCTTGGGGACGTCGGGGTCGGTGCGCGCGATGAGCATCCCGAGGTCGGCGTGCTGGGCGAGCGTCGTCCAGACCTTCTGGCCGTCGATCCGCCAGCCGTCGCCCGACGGGCGGGCGCGGGTGAGGATGCCGGCGAGGTCGCTGCCCGCGGCGGGCTCGCTGAAGAGCTGGCACCAGCCCTCGTCCCCTCGCAGCAGCGGCCCGAGATAGCGGCGGCGCTGCTCCTCGGTGCCGTGAACGATGATCGCCGGCCCGACGTCGCCGATCGCGATGTGGTCGACGATGCCCGCAACTCCGGCGCGCTGCAGCTCGGCGTTCGCGATCACCGCCTCCGACGGCCCGAGCCCGGCGCCGCCGTACTCCTTCGGCCACATCACCCCGGCGAGTCCCGCCTCGGCGAGGCGCCGCTGCCAGCGGCGGCGCTCGGCGATGTCGGCGCCGCTCCCGAGACCGGCGGTGGCCGTCGGGGCCCCGTCCCGGTTCTTCTCGATCCAGGCCCTCACCCGGGCCCGGTAGCGTGCCTGGTCGGGAGTGTCGTCGAGGTCCACGATCGGCGAGCATACCGGGGATGCCGGTGGGAGGCGCCTCGAAAACTGGGGGGAGGATCCGGCCGCTGCCGTTCCGGCTCGACGTGCCCGAGGCGGTCCTCGACGACCTGCGCGCCCGCCTCGACCGGGTGCGCTGGCCGGACGAGGCGCCCGGGACCGGCTGGAGCCGCGGCACCGACCTCGCCTACCTGCGCCGGCTCGTCGAGCACTGGCGCACCGGCTACGACTGGCGGGAGCACGAGCGCAGGTTCAACCGCCTCTCGCAGTTCACGGTCCCGATCGGCGGCATCGACCTCCATGCCGTCCACGAGCCGGGCGCGGGGCCCGATCCCCTGCCGCTGCTCCTCGTCCACGGCTGGCCCGGCTCGGTGTGGGAGTTCCACGATCTCATCCCCCGGCTCACCGATCCCGCGGCGTTCGGGGGCGACCCCGCCGACGCCTGCACCGTGGTGGCACCCTCACTCCCCGGATACGCGCTCTCGTTCCGACCCGGACAGCCGCGCCTGGGGATCACCGAGACCGCCGGGGTGCTCGCCACCCTGATGACCGGCGTCCTCGGTCACCGCCGCTTCGCCGCGCAGGGCGGCGACTGGGGCGCCTACATGGTCACTCGCCTCGCCCTCGACCGGCCCGAGCTGCTCTGCGGCATCCATCTCAACCTGCTCGCGATGGCGGGCACGCCCGACCCCGCGGCGCCGACCCCGGAGGAGGCGCGCCACCTCGACGAGGTGCAGCACTGGCAGCGGGAGGAGCGCGCCTACTTCTCGATCCAGGGGACCAAGCCGCAGACCCTCGCCTACGGGCTCACCGACTCCCCGGTCGGGCTCCTGGCCTGGATCGTCGAGAAGTTCCGCACCTGGACCGACCGAGGCGGCGGCGACGAGCCGGCGATCCACCCCGACGTGATCCTCACCAACGTGATGCTCTACTGGGTCACCGGGGCGATCAACTCGTCGTTCTGGCCGTACGTCGACCGCCTCCACGGCGGCTGGCGGATCGGCGCGGACGATCGGGTTCGGGTGCCGACCGGGTACGCCGCCTTCCCGCGGGAGATCACCCGGCCGCCGCGGAGCCTCGCCGAGCAGCGCTATGACATCGTCCACTGGACGGAGATGGAGCGCGGCGGGCACTTCGCCGCCCTCGAGCAGCCCGAGGCGCTCGCCGCGGACATCCTCGCCTTCCTCCGACCCCTGCGTCGCTGACCAGCGGCGCGCCGAAGCCTCATCATCGGGTCCGCGATGGATGGCGAATCCCTGCGGGTTGCGGTGCTGGGTGCCGGTGGGGTCGGCGGGCTCGTCGGCGCCGTGCTCGCGCACCTCTCCGACGAGGTCACCTTCCTCGCCGGCGGTCGCAGTGCGGAGGCGCTGCGGGCGCGGGGCATCGAGCTCCACAGCCGCCTCGTCGGCGAGCTGCGGGAGGCGGTCGCGGTCAGCGAGGTGCTCGACGGCCCCGTCGACGTCTGCGTGATCGCGGTCAAGGCGCTCGACCTCGAGGCGTCCCTCGAGCGGGTTCCCCCCGGCGCGCTCGGAGGCTCTCTGCTCGTCCCGCTCCTCAACGGGTTCGAGCACGTCGAGCTCCTCCGCCGGCGGTATCCCGGCGCGCGGGTGGTCGCGGCGAGCATCCGCGTCGAGTCGGCGCGCACCGCGCCCGCACGCATCGAGCAGACCAGCCCCTTCGCGTCGGTCGAGCTCGCGAGCCGGCCCGAGGTCGAGGGCGAGGTGGCCCGGCTGGCGGAGCACCTCCGGCGCGGCGGTCTCGAGGTCGCCGTCCGCGAGGACGAGGCCGGAGTGCTCTGGAGCAAGCTCATCTTCCTCGCGCCGCTCGCGCTGCTCACCACCCATGCCGGCGCGCCCGCGGGAGTGGTGCGCACCGAGCGGCGGGACGACATGCTCGCCCTCGTCGGCGAGATCGCCGCGGTCGCGACCGCCGAGGGCGCGGCGGTCGATCCCGACGCGACCGTCGCCGCGCTCGACGCCGTGCCCGCGACGATGACGTCCTCGATGCAGCGGGACGCCGCCGACGGGCGTCCCATCGAGCTCGAGGCGATCGGGGGGGCGATCGTCCGCGCCGCGGCGCGCCATGGCCTGCCCGCGCCCGTGACCGGCCGGCTGGTGGGCGACCTGCGCGCACGGGCGGTCTGGCCGCCGCTCCACCTCGACGACTGGTCGGACACCTTCGAGACCCTGCGGCTGTGGACCCAGGTCGTCGGGAAGATCATGCTCGCGTCGACCCCGACGACGAACCACTGGTGGAACGCCGCGCTCCACCTCACCGCCCGGGGCCTGACGACGGGGCCGATGTTCCACGGAGCGCGGGTCTTTCAGATCGATCTCGACCTCGTCGACCACCGGCTGGCGATCACGACCGCGGAGGGGGACGCTCGCGACGTCGCCCTCCGGTCCCTCTCGGTCGCGGAGTTCTACCGGCGGACGATGCGCGCCCTCGCCGAGCTCGGCCTCGAGGTGTCGATCTACGCCACCCCGGTGGAGTTGCCGGACGTCATCCCCTTCGCCGAGGACGAGGTGCATCGCACCTACGACGCGGCGTACGCCAACCGGTTCTGGCGCATCCTGCTCCAGGTCGAGCGGGTGCTCTCGGAGTTCCGCACGCGCTTCACCGGCAAGGCGAGCCCGATCCACTTCTTCTGGGGCGGGGGGGACCTCGCCGTCACCCGCTTCTCCGGGCGCACCGCGCCCGAGTACCCGGGCGGCATCCCCCACTGTCCGAACTGGGTGATGATCGAGGCGTACTCGCACGAGGTGAGCAGCTGCGGCTTCTGGCCGGGTGGCTACGGCGTCGACGCGGCGTTCTACTCCTATGCATATCCCACGCCGGCGGGGTTCGGCGATCGCGTGATCACGGTCGACGGCGCACGGTACGACGCGACCCTCGGGGAGTTCCTGTTGCCGTACGAGGACATGCGGCGCGCCTCCGATCCCGACGCCGCGCTGCTCGACTTCCTGCAGCAGACCTACGAGGCCGCCGCCGACCTCGCGGGATGGGACCGGGCCGCGCTCGAGCGGACCGGTCGCCCGCCCTCGCTCTACGTCGCGACGGCTCAGCCGCCGAGGTAGCGCCGGATCGCGGGGATCGAGGGCACGACGTAGTACGCGCCGGTCACCGGACGGGTGTAGTAGGTGAGCGCGTCGCGCATCCCGTCGACGATGCCGGCCATGCTCTCGAGCATCCGGGACAGCCGGCGCTGCTCGCGGCTGAAGCCGACGAACATCGTTCCGTGCTCGGTGACCGTCCCGAACGGCATGTTGCGACGGAAGATCTTGCCGAAGTCGTCCTGATCGGTGCGGGCGACGTGGGAGTCGGCCGGCTTGTCCTCGAGCTCCTCGCTGTCGGGCTTGCGCCGCCCGATCACCAGCTCCTGGCGTTCGACCGTCTGCGACTCCCACTCCCTGGCGTCGTGGATCCACTTCTGGAGCAGCAGGATCGACCCCGCCTCACCGCGGCTGCCCTGGGGGAACAGGGCCACGTCGGCGGCGTCGAAGAGGGTCGGATTCTCGGTGCCGTCGATGAAGCCGGTCAGGTCGCGGTCGTGCTGGTACGGCCAGCTCGACGCCTCCTCTGCGACCCCGGCCAGCGGCTCGAGGGTCGCGATCGCGCTCCGCGCAACGTCGAAGATCACGTCATAGGCACTGCCCGACAGCCACAGCACGGCATCGTGCTGGGTGGCCGGCATCCGGTACCCGTCGGTCCCGACGAGCTCGCGGTTGAAGCCCTCGACGTCCGCCGGGACGTCGTCCGCGGGCGCCACCCTGCCCCACAGCTCGGGGCGGAAGCCGGCGACGAGGTTGACACCGCTCATCGTGGTGCGCGGCTCGCGAAGCCGGGCGACGGCGGTCACCAGCGCGCGCTCGTCCGCCGAGGCGCGGAGGTCGAACTCGAGGTAGGCGTGCGAGGCCGTGCCCAACGCGAAGATCCCGGTCTGCGGAATGGTCATGGACGGGAATCATGCCCCGCTGTGTCGGGGGTCGTCGAGGATCTCCAGCGCCTCCGGTCGGAGCCGCTCGGGGTCCGCGCGGAGATGGATCTCGACCACCCGACCGTCCGCGACGGTGAACCCGAAGGCGACCTTCGGCCGGCCCCCCGGAGCCCAGACGAGGCCGGGGAGGCCGTCCACGAGCGCGGTCTGCGCGGTGCGTGCACGGCCGAGGAAGAACTCGGCGACGGCCGCCGGGGTGCGGACCTCGCTCGGGGCGCCGAGCTTCACCGCGGCCTCGTCGGCGCGGACGACGATGTCCGGGTCGAGCACCGCGAGGAGCGCGCCCATGTCGCCGCCCCGCGAGGCGGCGAGGAAGGCGTCGACGACCTGTCGCTGACGCTCACGGTCGACCTCGGCATCCGTGTCCGCCCCCTTCACCCGGCGCCGGGCCCGGCTCGCGAGCTGACGGGCCGCCTCCGGAGAGCGGCCCACGATGGCGGCGATCTCGTCGAAGGGGACGGCGAACATGTCGTGGAGCACGAACGCGAGGCGCTCGGCGGGGTTCAGGGTGTCGAGCACGACGAGCAGCGCGAGCCCCACCGAGTCGGCGAGCACCGCCTCGCCCTCGGGGTCGGTGCCCGCGGCGGGCTCCAGGACCTGCGTCTCGAGCGGCTCCTCACGCCGCGAGGTGCGCGAACGCAGCATGTCCAGGGACACCCGCGCGACGACGGTCGTCAGCCATGCCCCGAGGTTCTCGATGCCGCCCGCGTCGGTGCGGCTCAGCCGGAGCCATGCCTCCTGGACGGCGTCGTCCGCCTCGGGCAGCGAGCCGAGCATCCGGTAGGCGACCGCACGCACGCGGG
>DATKEY010000081.1:0-3601 GCA_035544475.1 Candidatus Dormiibacterota bacterium
GAGCGCGCGTCCGGCGATCTCCGCCGCTGGGCGGATGCCGCGGCCGCCGCCGGGCTGGCGCGTGCCGCCGCCGGGGTCGAGTGGGCGGTGGCGGCCGCCGACGGCGCCGCCCAGACGGCGCTCATCGAGCAGCTCACCGACCGGCAGGAGGCCGCCGACCGGCTCCTCGCCGAGCTCGAGGGCCACCTCGCCGCCGGCCGCGAGGTGCACCGGGAGGCGGCGGCCGCCGCCGGTGCCGCCGCCCGGGAGCTCGACGCCGCCGATCGCGAGCTCGCGTCGGCCCAGCGACGCCATGCCGCCGCCGCCGCGGCGACGAGGGACCACACGATGCGCGCCGGGCTTCTCGAGGAGGCGGCCGCGGGCCTGGTCTCCGAGGCGGCCCAGGCCCGCGACCAGGCCGCGACCCTCGGCGACGCCGCCCGCGACGCGGCGGCACGGGCTGCGGACCTGGCCACGGCGTCGTCGGAGGCGGAGGCGAGGCTCGCTGCGGTCCGGGACGAGGCGGCCGGGGCACGCCGGGAGGCGGACACCGCGCGCGCCGCGGAGACGGCTGCGCACACGGCGGTCCGCGAGGCCGGGGCCCGGGCGGCCGCCGCCCGGGGCAGGCTCGAGGGTGCGCTCGGGGCCGGCGCGGTGGCCGCGGCGGTGTCGGGGGGCGGCCTGCGCGGGGTGCGGCTGGTCGAGCAGGTGCGTGTCCTCGACCCCGCGGACGCGGCGGCCGTCGAGGCAGCGCTCGAGCCGCATCTCTCGGCCTGGCTCGTCGACGACCTCGACGCCGCGGTGGCGCTCCTCTCCGGCCAGGAGGCGCGGGAGGAGGTGATGGCCACGGGGCTGGAGCCGCTCCCGGCGTCCGCGCCACCGCCCGGGGCGCGGTCCGTCCTCGATGCGCTCGAGGCGACGCCCGGCGCCGCGGGCGCGCTCTCCCGGTGCCTCGCCGGGGTGCTGCTCGTCCCCGACCTCGCCGCGGCCAGGTCCGCGCTCGCCGCCGGCGCCCGTCGCTGCGTCCTCCCCGACGGCACCGTGGCGGGCCCTGCGGGCGTCCGCGGTGGCGGCCGGCCGGGGACGACGATGGCCCTCGCCGCCACCGAGCGTGAGGCGGCGTCGGCCTCGGCGCTCGCCGTCCGCGCGGAGGCGGACGCCACCGCCGGGGCGGCGCGCGCGAGCGCGGTGCTCCGCGACCTCGAGGCCCGGGTCGCGGTGTGCGAGGATGGCCACGACCGGGCCCGCGCGGCCGCCGCCGAGGCGGCGGCGGAGGCGGCGAGCAGCGCCGCCGGGGCGCGCGCCGAGGAGGAGCGGGCGGCGGCGCTCGACGGCGAGGGCGCTGCGCGGTTGGCGGGGTGTGCCGCGGCCCGGGAGTCGGCGGCCTCCGCGACCGCTGAGGAGGAGCGGGCCGCCGAGGCGGTGGCGGCCGCGTCCACGGTGGTCGCGGAGGCGCGGCGCCGTGCGGCGGGGTTCCGCGAGCGAGGCGACGCCGCCGAGGTGGAGCTGCGCGCTCGCGAGCTCGAGCTCGCCCGCGCCGAGCCCCAGGCGCGCGAGATCCGCTCACGGGCGACCGCCGCCCGGCAGGCGCTCGCCGCCGCCGGGGTGCGGGCGGAGGCGGCGGCCCTGCGACGGCTGGCCGCCGAGGGGCAGGTGCTCGCCGCCCTGGCGCGGCGCCACGAGGCGGGGGTGCGGCGGATGCGCGTCGCCGGGCTGCTCGCCGGGTGCCTCGAGGAGGTCGGAAGGGCGGCGGGGCCCGTCGCCGACGCCGAGGCGGCGGTCTCGGCGCTCGCCGCCGAGCGGGCCGACGTCGCCGTGGTCGCCGCCCGCGCCGCGGACGAGCACGCCGCCGCGGACGCCGAGCTCGCCGCCTGCGAGGCGCGGATCGCCGAGCTCGCCGAGGCCGTCCGCGAGGACGAGCGCGACGAGGGGCCCGAGCCCGAGGCGGACGCCGCCGAGCGCGCCGAGCGTGAGATCACCCGCCTCGAGCGTCGGGTCGCCGCTCTCGGCCCGGTCAACGCCCTCGCTCCCGAGCAGCACGTCACCCTGCTCGCCCGCCTCGAGCGGCTCCGCGCCGACCACCACGACCTCTCGTCGGCCTGCCGCGATCTCCGTGCGCTCGCAGCGGTCCTCTCCGACGAGATCGAGCGCCGCTTCGAGGCGGTGTTCGGTGCGGTCGCGTACCACTTCCACCTGCTCTTCGCGGAGCTCTTCCCCGGTGGCCGGGCGACCCTGCGCTTCCAGACCCCGCCGCCGCCCGCCGAGGACGCCGAGGAGGAGGAGCGCACCCGTCCGCCCGAGCCCGAGGGCATCGAGATCCTGGCCCAGCCGCCGGGCAAGCGCCTCCAGACGCTGCGCCTGCTCAGCGGCGGGGAGCGTGCGCTCACCGCGCTCGCCCTCATCCTGGCGGTCCAGCAGGTGAACCCGAGCCCGTTCTGCGTCTTCGACGAGGTCGACGCCCCCCTCGACGATCCCAACGTCGTCCGCTTCACCCGGCTGCTGCGCAGGCTCGCCGCCACCCAGCAGTTCCTCGTCGTCACCCACAACCAGGCGACGATGGCGGCGGCGGACGTTCTCTACGGCGTGACCTCGAACCCCGACGGCACCAGCCGGCTGCTCAGCGTCCGCCTCGAGGGCGGCCGGACCGTCCCACAGCCGCAGCCGGAGAGCAACGGCGCCGGGACGTCGGTCGCCGCGGCGGTGGGCTGATCCGGGTGGCGGGCACGGACGAGCAGGGAGAGAGGCGGGTCGCGTGGTGGCGGCGCATGTCGCGCCGCATGGACAAGGCGTCGGAGCAGTTCGCGGTGCAGGTCCAGGACATCGTCCTGCTCCGCCGCGACCTCGATGACAGCTTCTACGACGACCTCCTCGAGGTCCTCCTCGCCGCCGACGTCGGGATGGCCACCGCCGAGCCGGTGATCACGACCCTGCGCCGGCGGGTGCTCGAGGAGCGCATCCCCGACGCGGAGGCGGCGTTGATGGCGTTGAAGGAGGAGATGGTCGCCGTCCTCGAGGGCCGCGACCGCGCGCTCCGGCTCGACGCCCGCCCGACCGTGGTCCTCGTCGTCGGCGTCAACGGGAACGGCAAGACCACCACCATCGGCAAGCTCGCTCACCGGCTGCGCACCGAGGGCGGGTCGGTGCTCGTGGCCGCCGCGGACACCTACCGCGCCGCGGCGATCGAGCAGCTGCGGGTCTGGGCGGAGCGCGCCAAGGTGCCGGTCGTCGCCCACCAGCATGGAGCCGACCCGGGCGCGGTCGTCTTCGACGCCATCCAGGCGGGCAGCGCCCGCGGGATCGAGGTGATCCTCGTCGACACCGCCGGCCGCCTCCACACCAAGGCGCCGCTGATGGAGGAGCTCAAGAAGATCCAGCGCGTCGTCCAGCGCCTGGTCCCCGACGGCCCGCACGAGACGCTCCTCGTGCTCGAGGCGCCGACCGGGATGAACGCGCTGACCCAGGCCCGCGCCTTCCACGACGCGCTCGGCGTCACCGGCCTCGTGCTCACCAAGCTCGACGGCACCGCGCGCGGCGGGACCCTGCTCGCGATCGAGGCCGAGCTCGGAATCCCGGTCAAGCTCGTCGGGATGGGGGAGGGGATCGACGACCTCAACGTCTTCGA
>DATKEY010000082.1:0-11761 GCA_035544475.1 Candidatus Dormiibacterota bacterium
TTGCGGATGACGATCGGGACGATGGGGACGCCCGCCTGCATGGCGACGTGGAAGGCGCCCTTCTTGAAGCGCCCGAGCCGCGGGGTCGCCGAGCGGGTGCCCTCGGGGGACATCGCGAGGGAGATACCCTGCCGGAGGCGCTCGACCGCCGGGGCGAGCGCGGCCTTCGCCTGCTCGGTGTTGCCGCGGTCGACATAGGCGACCTGGGCGACGTAGCCGAGCAGCGCGAAGCGGGGATCGCGCGCCGCCTCCTTCTTGGCGACGCCGGTGAAGTCACGGCGCACGAGGTTGGCGAGGATCGGCACGTCCATCGAGCTCTGGTGGTTGAAGATGAAGACCGCCGGCCGGTGGCTCCAGAGGTTCTCCTCGCCGCTGACGACGTCGATCCGCACCCCCGCGAGCGCCAGGCTCACGTCGGAGCCCACCGATGTGGCGAGGTTCGCGGCCTGGCGGCGGCTGCCGTTGAGCAGGCCGAGCCCGACGCCGACCGCGCCTCCGGCGGCGAGCCCGGTGAGCGCCGCGCCGGTGCGGATCAGCTGCTCGGCGCCGGGGCGGCCGCGGTTCGCGAACCGGGCGATCGGCCACCCCTTGCGCATCGCCACCCGGCGCAGGCCGTCCTGGGGGTTGAGCGGGCGGGGACGGCCCACCGTCTCGAGGAAGGGCACGTCCTCGTCGCCGTTCGCGTACCCGTAGCTGGCGGCGAGGTCGATGCCCTCGCGCGCGGCGAGCTCGCGCACCGCCCGCGCCTTGCCCTCACCCCAGAGCACCGGACCCTCGAGGTTGCCGGTGATCACCCCCTTCACCACCTCCACGCGCGAGGTGAGGAGGTGGCGGAACCCCAGGTCGTGCGCCAGCGGCGCGGCCTGGTAGGGGGTCGCGGAGGAGGCGAGGACGAGGGTGTGGCCGAGCCGCTGGTGGGCGCGTACCAGCTCGCGCGCCTCGGGGAACACCATCCCCGCGATCCGCTGGAGGAAGAGGCGTTCGCCGAGCTCGGTGAGCTCGTCCTCGGAGTGCCCGGCCATCGCCTGGGCGGCGATCCGCATCAGCCCGGTGACGTCGGCGCCGCGCAGGCTCATCTCCGCGCCGGCGATCAGGGTGCTCGCGATCTCGCGAGCGCTCACCTGGCGCTTCAGCAGCCGGTCGAGGTAGAAGACCGTCGCCGAGTAGCCGGAGATCAGGGTGCCGTCGAAGTCGAAGAAGGCGCCGATGCTCGGCCCGGTCGGGCCGTTCTCGAGCTCGGCGAGTCGGGCGTCGAGCCCCCTCACCGCGCCGCCCCGGCGAGCTGGGCCCGCTCCGCGAGCGTCCGGATCGTCTCCAGCCGACCGACCACCGCGCCGAGCTCGGCGGCGAGGGCGCGCCGTCCCTCTGCGACGGGCTCGCGGCCGGGGTCGAGGAGGTCGCGGTTGGCGGCGAGCGCGAGCCCGTTCCGGAAGAGCTCGGTCGAGATCGCCTCGGCGCCGCGCAGCCGCTGCTGCAGCCGACGCTGCCGCGCGTCGCCGAGGCACTCGCGCAGGAAGGCGCGCTCCTCGACCGGGCTCCGGGGATCGCGCGCCGCCAGCCGGTCGGCGACGACGAGGTACGCCTCGAAGTACGGGCGGACGATGCGGTGGGCGACGAGGAGCTGCGAGCCGGTCAGCCGGCGCAGCACCTCGTCGGGGTCGCCGCGCTGCTCCCACTCCGGGTCGACGACGTGGACCTCGTCGCGCAGCTCCCCGGCGAACGCCGCCTTGCCGGCGAAGAAGAACTCGAACTTCAGGAGGTCGCGAAGCCGCAGCGCCTCCTCCCAGGCGCAGGCGACCGGATCCGGCATCCGCTCCTCGGCGGCGTGCACCGTGATGAGCTCGATGATCGAGCGGTTGACGAAGAAGTGGGCGATGCCGTTGCGATAGAAGGCGGCCTCGACGTGACGCGACGGCGCGACCCGCCACACCGGCTCGACGCCCTCGGCGAAGCGCTCGGCGAGCCCCTGCCGCTGCAGCGCCTCGAGCGCGCGCCGCACCGCCCGGGGCGCGGAGTCGGTGGCGCCGGCGGTCGTGGGCAGTCCGCGGCGCTCGACGTAGGTGGCGAGCGGCTGCAGGCTGGCGCAGACCTCGTCGAGGGTGAGGGCGCGGTCCTCGGCGCCGAGCAGCGCGAGGGTGACGAGCGAGGGCGCGGTCACCGGGGTCGCGCGGTTGATCCGGTGGAGCACCTCGAAGGCGAGCTTCTCGACGGCGCGCCCGGCCCTGCCGTTGCTCGAGGTCGCCATCCCCTCGCGCAGCGAGAGCGGCTCTCCGAAGCGCAGGTGCACGACGCTGCGGGTGTCCCCCTGCTGGCGCATGTAGCGGACGAACCAGCCGAGGCTCTCCGCCTTCTTGGCGCCGCCGGCGCCCTCCTCGGCCATCGCCCCCACCTCGGGGAGATGCTCGTAGACGATCGACGTCGGCACCAGCTGCACGTCGTCGGCGCCGCCCTCCATCACCGCCTCGACGAGATAGGCGAGCAGCCCCAGCCGCGGCGGGCGCAGCTTCCCTGTCCGGGTGCGGCCGCCCTCGATGTACCACTCGAGGTTGAAGCGCTTGCGCACCAGGTAGCCGACGTACTCGCGCAGGGTGAGCTTGTAGACGGCGTTGTCCTTGATGGTTCGGCGGATGAAGACGTAGCCGCTGCGCCGGGCCAGAGGACCGATCGGCCAGAAGGCGACGTTGACCCCGCCGAGGACGTGGTTGGGCGCGAAGCCGTGCTCGTGGAGCGCGGTGCGCAGCACCAGCGGGTCGACGTAGGAGCGGTGGCTCGGGAGGAAGACGAGCGCCTGGCGCCGGCCGAGGGCGCGCAGCCGCTCGAGACCGGCGACGTCGACGTCGACCGAGTGGCCGCGCAGCGCGAAGCGGACCAGCTGCTCCCAGGCGTCGATGGCGAGACGGCTCGAGCTCGCCGCCATCTCGCGGAGATAGCCCGTGGCCTCGGCGAGGACGTCCGCCTCGGTGCGGTCGAGCGCGTCGGCGAGAGTCGCGATCTTCTCCCTGAAGCGCGCGCTCGCGGTGATCTCGTCGCCGACGAGCCGTGCGACCTTGTAGCGGTCGCCGACGAGCCGCCGCTCGGCGCGCTCGAGGGCGAGCACCGCCTGGCGGTGGACGAAGCTCTCGAACTGCTCGCCCCCGCCACCGTTGACGCCCTCCTCGAAGCGGGTGCGCAGGCTGCTGACCGTGGCCGGGTCGCCGCTGACGACGCGCTGCCGCTCGGGGTCGCGGCGGAGCACGTGGGCCTGCTCGAGCAGGTCGGCGATGCCCGCGGCGCGGTCGCCGGGGGCGCGCTCACGGGGCAGCCAGGCGACCCGGACCGGCACCACCTGGGGATCGCCGCCGGGCTCGCGCAGCCGCGCGCCGAGGGCGTCCGCGTCGCCGGCGTCGACGACGGCGACGCGCTCGCCGAGCCGGGCCCGCTCCTCTCCCAGCCAGCGGTCGACCGCCTCGCGCTCGGTGGGGGTCGCGGCGAACCGGAGCACCACCATGCCTCCGGCGCCCGGAGGGGTCAGGGAGACAGGCTTCGTCGGCGGGGCGGCGCTGGACACTGCCGACGAGTCTATCCGGCGGGGCAGGTCCGGACCCCCCCGTACAATCGCCGCACCGTGCTGGGCCCAGACTTCGTCGCCTTCGACCTCGAGACCACCGGGCTCTCCCCCAAGAGCGACCGGATCATCGAGATCGCGGCGGTGCGCTTCTCCCGCGACTTCCGCGTGGTCGACCGGCTCGACCTGCTCGTCGACCCGGGGGTCCCGGTGCCGCTCGCGGTGCAGCGGCTCACCGGCCTCGCCGACTCCGACGTCACCGGTGCGCCGTCGGGGGTCGAGGGCGCCGCGCAGCTCGCCGACTTCTGCGAGGGCGCGCGGCTCGTCGCCCACGGGGCGGCATTCGACCTCGCCTTCTGCGCGGCGCTCGTCCCCGGCGCCTTCGCCGGCCGCACCGTGCTCGACACCCTGGAACTCGCCCGCATCCTCCTCCCGCTGGCGCCGAGCCACAGCCTGCCGCTGCTCTCCACGGCCCTCGACATCGAGCACCTCCGGCCCCACCGCGCCGACAGCGACTCGGAGGCGACCCGGCTGCTCTTCACCCACCTCGTCGAGACCGCCGAGGCCCTCCCGTCGCCGCTGCTCGCCTCCCTGCGCGCGCTCGTCGAGCGGATCCGCGGCCCGCTCCACGACTTCTTCGTCGAGGTGGTCGGCGGCGACGGCGACCGGAGCGTGCCCCTGGTGGTCGGCTCGGCGCTCAGCCGCCGCGGGGGGGCGGAGCCGGCGGCGGCCGGCGCCGTCGCGCCCGCCGTGATCGGATCGCTCGCCGGCGCCGCCGTCGACCTCCTCGGGCCGTCGGGCCCACTCGCCGCCTCGGAGGGCTACGAGTACCGCGAGCCGCAGCTGCAGATGGCGCGCGCCGTCGCCCAGACCCTCGAGCGCTCCGGCCGGCTGCTCGTCGAGGCGGGCACCGGGACCGGCAAGTCGCTCGCCTACCTCGTCCCCCTCGCCCTCTGGGCGCGGGAGACCGGGCGGCGGGCGGTCGTCGCCACCCACACGATCAATCTCCAGGAGCAGCTCGCCGACCGCGAGCTCGCCACCGTCTCCGACCTCGTCGGGAGCCGGGTCGCGCACGCGGTGCTCAAGGGCCGCCAGCACTACATCTCGCTGCGCCGCTGGGACCGTTTCCTCGCCACCCCCGACCATGGCGGTCACGGCCTGCCCCTCGAGACGCTGCGCTTCAAGCTCAAGCTGCTCTGCTGGCTCGCCGAGACGGAGGCGGGCGACCGGGGTGAGCTCCGCCTCGCCGGTTCCGAGGAGACGCTGTGGGAGCGGGTGCGGTCGGAGACCGGCGACTGCCTCGGCGCGGCCTGCGCGAACTGGCGCGACGCCCGCTGCTTCATGGTCGCCGCCCGCCGCGCCGCCGCCGGCGCCGAGCTGGTGATCACCAATCACGCGCTGCTCCTCGCCGACTCCGAGCGCCAGGGGCAGGTGCTCGCCCCGTACTCCGCGCTCGTCGTCGACGAGGCCCACCGCCTCGAGGAGGCGGCGACCCGGCAGCTCGGCCACGAGCTCCGCGCAGGCACGGTGCTCGCGGTGCTCGACCGGCTGCGGCCCGACGACGAGGGGGAGCTCGCCCTCGCCCTCGCCCGCGGACGCGAGGCCGTCCAGCGTCTCTTCGGCGACGTCAAGGGCTTCGTCGCCGCGAGCCTCGGGATCGACCATCCGGGCAACGCCAGCCTCGCGCTCGGCGAGGCCACCCGCGCCGACCCCGGGTACGTCCATCTCGAGCGCTCGGCGCTCCACGCGCGCAGCCGGCTGCGCGAGGCGGCGGAGGCGCTGCGCGACGCCCGCGGCGGCTACGCGCCCCAGGGGGCGCTGCTCCCCCAGCCGGACCGCCTCGACGAGGAGCTCGACCTCGCCGCCGCCACCCTCGACGAGGCGGCGGCGATCGTCGACCGGATCCTCTGCAACCCCGTGCCCGAGAGCGTCTCCTGGCTCGAGCTGCGGGCCGAGCAGGGCGAGCTCCACGAGGCACCGCTGCAGGTCGGCGACCGCCTCTCCGGCAACGTCTTCGACCACGTGGAGGCCACCGTGCTCACCTCGGCGACGCTCTCGGTCGGAGGCTCGGTCGACTTCGTGCGCCGTCGCACGGGGGTGGGGGAGGGGGCGGAGGCGCTCGTCCTGCCCTCGCCCTTCGACTTCCTCTCCCAGGCGCTGTGCGTGGTCGCCACCGACGTGCCCGGCTACGACGACCCGGCCCATGCCGTCGCCCTCGCCGACCTCGCCGCCGGGGTGGCGGGCCGGCTCGGCGGCCGCACCCTCGTCCTCTTCACCGGCTACGCGCCGCTGCGCAGCGTCCACGCGCTGATGACGACGCGGATGGAGGCGCAGGGGATCGCCATCCTCGGGCAGGGCCTCGACGGCACCCGCCGTCAGGTACTTGCCAGCTTCGTCCGGAACACGCGGAGCGTGCTCCTCGGCACCACCTCGTTCTGGGAGGGCATCGACGTCCCCGGCGACGCGCTCAGCTGCGTGATCATCGCCAAGCTCCCCTTCCCGGTGCCCACCGATCCGCTGGTGGCGGCGCGCGGGGCCCTGCTCCGCGACCCCTTCGCCGAGCTCGCCCTGCCCACCGCGGTGCTGCGGCTGCGCCAGGGATTCGGACGGCTGATCCGGCGGACCGCCGACCGGGGCGCGGTCGTGCTCTGCGACCCCCGCCTCGAGAGCCGCGAGTACGGTCCCACCTTCCTGCAGGCCCTTCCCGAGGCGCTCATCGTCCGCGAGCCCGCCGCGGGCGTCCCGGAGATCGTCGAGGAGTTCGTGGCCCGGGGTCGCGTCCCCGAGACCGCCCGCCCGCGCGGTGTCCTCGAGGAGGTCGCGGGCTCGGCCGGCGACGACGCCGCATGACGATGGTGTCCCCCCGGCGCGGCGTCCCGGGCGATGCGCCCCATGCGTCGCGCGACGCGGTCGAGCCTCAGGAGGGCGACGTCGTCGTCGTGCTCGCCCAGATCGCGCCCCGGCTCGGTGACGTCGCCGCCAACCTCGAGCGCCACCTCGCGATCATCGACGACGTCCGGCGTGGAGGAGGCCACCTCGTCGTCTTCCCCGAGCTCTCGCTGACGGGGTACTTCCTCAAGGACCTGGTCCCCGACGTGGCGTTGCGCGGCGACGCCCCCGAGCTCGCGGCGCTCGCGCAGGCGTGCAGCGGGGTCGACGCGCTCGTCGGCTGCGTCCTCGAGAGCGAGGACGCCCGCTTCCACAACGCCGCCCTCTACCTCAGCGGCGGGCGAGCGGTCCACGTCCACCGCAAGTGCTACCTGCCGACCTACGGGCTCTTCGACGAGCAGCGCTACCTCGCCGCCGGCGATCGTCTCCGGGTCTTCGAGGCCCCGCTCGGCACCGCGAGGACGCGGCGTCCCTGGCGGGCGGGGGCGCTGATCTGCGAGGACATGTGGCATCCCTCCGCGCCTGCCCTGCTCGCCCGCCAGGGGGTGGACGTCCTCCTCTGCCCCTCGGCGTCGCCGGGCCGGGGCATCGTCCAGGGGGCGGCGCTCGGCACCGCGCTCAGCTACGACAGCATGACCCGGACCTACGCCCAGCTCTTCACCTCCTACCTCGTCTACTGCAACCGGGTGGGCTTCGAGGACGGGGTCGGCTTCTGGGGGGGATCGCGGGTTGTGGGTCCCCAGGGGGCGCCGCTCGCCGAGCCGCTCGGCGCCGAGGAGACGCTGATGTGGCATCGTCTCGACCTCGGCACCCTGCGCCGGGTCCGCATCGCCTATCCGCTTCTCCGCGATGAGCGCCACGATCTCACCGACAATGAGTCAGACCGTCTCCGCCGCCGACGCACTCTCGATTGACACCGAGGTCGTCACCGACATCCTGCTCGGCTTCATCCGCGACGAGGTCGGCAAGGTCGGCTTCGAGCGGGTCGTGCTCGGCCTCTCCGGCGGCGTCGACTCCGCCCTCGTCGCGGCGCTCGCCGCCCGCGCGCTCGGGCCGGAGCAGGTCATCCCGGTGATCATGCCGTACCGCTCGAGCAGCCCCGAGTCCGAGGCCGACGCCCGCACCGTCTGCGCCCAGCTCGGTCTCGAGCCGATCGTGGTCGACATCTCCCCCCAGGTCGACGCCTACTTCGAGCGCTTCGAGGACGCCGACCGGGGCCGTCGCGGCAACAAGATGGCGCGCGAGCGGATGAGCGTCCTCTACGACATGTCGTGGGCCCACCGCGCGCTGGTCATCGGCACCTCGAACAAGACCGAGCTGCTGCTCGGCTACGGCACCATCCACGGCGACATGGCCCACGCGCTCAACCCGCTCGGCGATCTGTACAAGACCCAGGTGTTCGCGATGGCTCGCGCCCTCGACCTCCCGCGGCGTGTCGTCGAGAAGCCGCCGAGCGCCGACCTCTGGGAGGGCCAGTCCGACGAGCAGGAGCTCGGCTTCCAGTACGCCGTCGTCGACATGCTCCTCTACCACCTCGTCGACGAGCGCCGCACCCGCGAGGAGCTGCGCGCGCTCGGGTTCGACGACGCGTTCATGGACCTCGTCGGCGCGCGGCTCCGTGACAACCAGTACAAGCGCCGCCTGCCGATCATCGCCAAGCTCAGCACCCGGACCATCGACCGCGACTTCCGCTACCCCCGGGACTGGGGACGGTGAGCACGCTGAGCGTCGTGGCGACGCCGATCGGCAACCTCGAGGACATCACCCTGCGCGCGCTGCGCACCCTGCGCGAGTGCGACGCGATCGTCGCCGAGGACAGCCGGCGCACCCGCGCCCTGCTCACCGCCCACGGCATCGAGGGCAAGCCGGTGCTCTCGATGCCCGCCTTCGACGAGCGGCGCCGGGTCCCGGCGCTCGTGGAGCGGCTCGACGCCGGGGAGGACCTCGCCCTCGTCACCGACGGCGGCACCCCGGCGATCAGCGACCCCGGCTCGCGGCTCGTCTGCGCCGCGCGTGACGCCGGTCACACCGTGGTCCCGGTGCCGGGCCCGTCGGCGGTGACCGCGGCGATCTCCGTGAGCGGTCTCGGCGGCGGTGGCTTCACCTTTCTCGGTTTCCTGCCGCGCACGCCGGGGAAGATCGTCCGCCTCGTCGGCGACGCGCTCGGCGCCGGACGCGTCCTCGCCTTCCTCGAATCCCCGTTCCGTCTCGCCCGGACCCTGACCACCCTCGCCCCGCTGCTCGGGGCCCGTGAGGTGGTCGTCGCCCGGGAGCTCACCAAGCGTCACGAGAGCCTCCATATCGGCACCGCCGAGGAGCTCGCGGCGCTCTTCACCGCCACCCCGCCCCGCGGCGAGTGCACCGTGCTGGTGGGTGGCTCCGATGTGGGAAGCAACGCAGCATGACGTCCTCCGATCGCTTCTACCTGACCGCCGCCATCGACTACGTCAACGGCAGCCCGCACCTCGGCCACGCCTACGAGAAGATCGGCTGCGACATGGTCCGCCGCCACCACCTGCTGCGCGGCCGCGACACCCACTTCACCGTGGGGAGCGACGAGCACAGCCAGTCGGTGGAGCGCGCCGCCCAGCAGCAGGGGCTCGACCCCGAGGAGTTCTCCCGCCGCCAGGCCGAGATCTTCAAGGAGGCCTTCGCCGCGCTCGACGTCGAGTACACCGCGTACGTGCGGACGAGCAGCGAGGCCAACCGGCACACGACCGACCGGTTCATGCAGGCGATGTACGACGGCGGGCACGTCTACAAGGGGCCGTACGAGGCCTGGTTCTGCCCGTCCTGCGAACAGTTCTACACCGAGAAGCAGCTCGTCGAGGGCAACTGCCCGGTGCACGGCAGGCCCGTCGAGTGGGTGAAGGAGGAGAACTACTTCTTCCGGCTCAGCTCCTTCCAGGACGCTCTCCTCGAGCACTTCGAGCGCCACCCGGACTTCCTCACCCCGGAGACGCGCCGCAACGAGATGCTCAACGTGATCCGCGGCGGGCTCGAGGACATCAGCATCTCCCGGGGCTTCTCGCACTGGGGCTTCCCGCTGCCGTTCGACGACAGCCAGGTCGTCTACGTCTGGTTCGACGCGCTGCTCGCGTACGTCACCGGCATCGGCTACCCCGACAGCCCCGACTTCGCGCGCCTCTGGCCCGCGGACGTCCACATCATCGGCAAGGACATCACCCGCTTCCACACCGTGATGTGGCCGGCGATGCTCCTCGCCGCCGGGCTGCCGCTGCCGCGGCGGGTCCACGCCCATGGCTTCGTCACCCTCGGCGGTCGCAAGATGAGCAAGTCGACCGGGGTGCGCATCGACCCCTTCGACCTCGTGCGCCGCTTCGGCAGCGACGCGGTGCGCTACGTGCTCATGGCCGAGGTGCCCTTCGACCGGGACGGCGACGTCTCCATGGACACCTTCGTCGACCGCTACAACGCGGATCTGGCCAACGACTACGGAAACCTGGTGTCGCGGACCGAGAAGATGGTCGCCCGCTACTTCGAGGGACGGGTCCCCCAGCCGGGCCCCGCCGAGCCGATCGACGCCGAGCTCGGCGCGGTCGCGGCCGAGGTCATCGACGCCCACGAGGCTGCGATGGCGTCCCTCGACCTCAGCGCCGCGCTCGCCGACGCGCGGCGGCTCGTCGCCCGGGCGAACAAGTACATCGACGAGACCGCACCCTGGACGATGTCGAAGAACGCCGACCCGCGGCTGGGGACGGTGCTCGGCAACCTGCTCGAGGCGATCCGGGTGAGCACCCTGCTGCTCCATCCCGCCCTTCCCCGGGCCACGGCCTCGGTCGCCGCCGACCTCGGGGTGACCCTCGACGGCGAAGCCGGTGCGACCCTCCGAACCTGGCCCGCGCTCACCCCGGGCGCGACGGTGGGGGTGGGGGAGATCCTCTTCCCCCGCCTCGACCGCGACGAGCTGGTCGCCGGATGACCGACGGCGACGGCCTCCTCCATCTCGTCGACACCCACTGCCACCTCGTCCTCCTCGACGAGCGTGGCCTGCTCGACGAGTCGCTGGAGGAGGCGGCCGCCGCGGGGGTCGAGCAGATCGTCACCGTCGGTCTCAACGTCGAGGACTCCGACCGCAACCGCGAGCTCGCCGAGCGTCACCCGGGGGTCTTCTTCACCGTCGGCTGGCACCCCCACGAGAAGGCGGCGCCCGACGCCGCCCAGCTGCGCAGCCTCGAGGAGCTGCTCCGCCACCCCCGGGCCGTCGCCGTCGGCGAGATCGGCCTCGACTGGTACTGGCGGCCGGGGTACCACGAGGTGCCGCCGGAGGTGCAGCGGCGGTCGCTGCGGCTGATGCTCGAGCTCGCCGCCGCCCACGCGAAGCCGATCGTCGTCCACGACCGCGACGCCCACGACGACGTCCTCGCCGAGCTCCGCGCTGCCCCGGCGACCGCATCGCCGCGCGGGGTCATGCACTGCTTCAGCGGCGACGCCGCCCTCGCCCGTGACGCCGCCGGCCTGGGGATGGTGTGCTCGTTCGCCGGGACGGTGACCTATCCTCGGACCGACGGCATCCGCGAGGCCGCCCGGACGGTCGCGGACGGGGGGTACGTGGTGGAGACGGACGCACCCTTCCTCGCCCCGGTTCCCTACCGGGGGAGGACCAACCAGCCCGCCTACGTCGCCGCCACCGCGGCGGCGGTCGCCGGGCTGCGCGGCGAGCCCGCCGGTGAGGTGGCGGCGGCGTCGACGGCCACCGCGCGGCGGCTCTTCACCCTCCCCGACCCCGGCGGCGGCGACCACCTCGGCGGCCGGCGGCAGCCGGCCTGATGAGCGCCGCGGCCGCCACCGCGGGTGCGGACGCCCGCGCCGAGCTCGACCTCTGCAACCCGTCGACCGCGCGCGCCGTCGCCCGTCGCGCCGGGCTGGGGCTCAAGCGCCGCCTCGGCCAGAACCTCCTCGTCGACCGGGGCGTCGTCGAGGCGCTCGTCGACGCCCTCGATCCCGGCCCGGGCGACGAGGTCTACGAGATCGGCCCCGGGATCGGGACCCTCACCTCGGCACTGAGCCATCGCGCGGGGCGGGTCGTCGCCGTCGAGCTCGACGAGGCCTGCCTCCGCGCCCTCGAGATCACCCAGCACCGCCATCCCAACGTCACCGTCGTGCACGGCGACGCTCTCCGGACCGGCGCCACCGAGCTCGGGCTCGGGGCGGGACACCTCGCCGCCGGGAACATCCCCTACAACCTCACCGGCGCGCTCCTCCAGCGGCTGCTCGAGGCCGAGCCACCGCCGCGCCGGGCCGTCCTGCTCGTCCAGCGCGAGGTCGCCGCCCGCCTCGATGCCGCGCCCGGCGACTGGAGCCTCT
>DATKEY010000083.1:0-2324 GCA_035544475.1 Candidatus Dormiibacterota bacterium
CTGCGGCTACCCCGGTTGCGCGGTCCCGGCGACCGAGTGCGAGGCCCACCACCTCCACCACTGGTACGACGGTGGGCCCACCGTGCTCTGGAACATCCTCTCGCTCTGCGAATCGCACCATGACGCCCACCACCGCGGCGACTTCCACATCCGCCGCACCCCCGCCGGCGACCTCGAGTTCCAGAAAGCGAACGGCGAGGTGTTCGGAACCCTGACCGGAGGTCACTGGAAGCGACCGAAGGACCGAGCGGGGCCGTGATGCACGCCGCAGCCGCCGCCCGCACCCATGACCAGATGGCGGCCGCAGATCACGCGACGCGAACCAGCCCGACCGCCGCGCGTCCCAATCCCCTCTCCCCCTCGCTGAGCCAGAAGACCACAACGCGCAGCGACCCACACAGAGCCCCCGTGCACGCCCCTCAGAGCAGCCGAGAGTCCCTAATGCTGACCGTTCCCGTTCCCGTTCACCATCCGTGCCACCGCCTCCCGCAGCAACGGATCCACGGCCGGCACGGCGACCGCATGACCGTTCCCACGACCACCGATGGTCTGAGCACCGGCAGGCGCCGCCTTCGTCGCACACGTCTCGCACCCGCACCCATGCCCATTCGTCCCGTGGCCCAGGGCGGCGGCGGAGGCGACACGCTGGTCCCTCCGGGAGGCCGCGGCGCGACGGGCCAGGTCGAGAGGCGCCGGCGAGGCGACGACGGTCCGCGCGGTCCGCGCGACCGAGCAGGTGAGCGCGGCGGTCGGATCGTCGAGCAGATGGGTGATGAGCTCCTGGGGCCAGATGGCGACGAACTCGGCTCCCCCGGCGAGCAGCTCCTCCGCGGTGTGCATGCCCCACACCACGCCGACGGCGCGGATGCCGCAGCGGCGCGCCTCCTCGACGTCGCCGATGGTGTCCGTGACCAGCACGACCTCCTCGCCGCGCTGGGGTGGACCGGCGCGAAACTCCTCGGTGTACTCCGGCTCGCAGAGCCGGCGCATCGAGTAGCCGGGGTCGGCGAGGAATGCCCGGATGCTCGCCGCCTTGTCGGGCTCGAGGTCACCGGTGAAGGCGTGGGCGAAGCAGCAGGCCAGGTCGTGCCGCTCCAGGGTGCGGCGCACCGACTCCATCGTGTTCGAGGAGCAGAGGACGAGCGTGCAGCTGCCGGCGAGCTTGTGGATGACGTCGGCCATCCCGGGCACGAGGTCGGGACAGTACTCGTCGCGGAGCAGCTGCATGAAGTGGGTGCGCACTCCCTCCATCCGGGCGGGGTCGCCGGAGCTCATCTCGTCGAGCGCGGCGAAGAAGTTGCGCCGGAAGAGCGCGTAGAAGTCCTCCGGGCGGTCGACGCCCAGATCGAACTCCGCGTTGGTGCGCTTGAAGAGCCGCCAGGATGCCTCCCGCGTCTTCACCAGCGTCCCGTCGAAGTCGAAGATGACGGTGCTGGGAGTCACCCGGCGGCCCCTCGGGCTCCGTCGTGCTGTCTCGTGTCCTGGCCCTCCTGCGGCGCGGAATCCCTCTGTGCGCCGGCCCGGTCATCTTGACTCGACATGTGGCGCGCGGCCACGGATATGGGAGATAAGGCGGGACCACTCTTTCCTATCCGCCGTAGCCAATGCCAGACCCTCCGGAGAGGGGCTACAAGTTTCACAGCGGTTTTCGCCGCTGTCAGCCCATCCATGGAGGCATGCGGTGCGTCTGGCCAGGGTCGTCGGTCAGATCGTCTCGACGGTGAAGGAGCCCGAGCTCAACGGGTTCAAGCTCCTCCTCGTCCACGACCTCGACTACCTCGACCCCACCAACGGCGCCGTCTACCGCTCGCCCTACGTCGCCGTCGACCTCGCCGGAGCGGGGGAGGGGGAGGTCGTGGTCGTGACCACCGGCAGCGCGGCGCGGGTGAGCGCCCGCACCAAGGGCGCGCCGGTCGACCTCGCAGTGGTGGGGATCGTGGACACCGTCGTCGTCGAGGGGCGACCGAGATTCGACAAGACACGCGACATGAGGTGAGCAGTCAATGAGCCCCAGCACCGCATTCAACGGCAACGGCATTCCCGTCGGCGCCCTCGGCCTGGTGGAGACCCGGGGCCTGGTGGGCGCCATCGAGGCGGCCGATGCCATGGTCAAGGCCGCCAACGTCCGGCTGATCGGGCGTGAGCAGATCGGCGGCGGGCTGGTCACCGTCATGGTCCGCGGCGACGTCGGCGCGGTGAAGGCCGCCACCGACGCCGGTGCGGTCGCCGCCGGCAAGGTCGGCGAGGTCATCTCCGTCCACGTCATCCCCCGGCCCCACGAGGAGGTCGAGGTGATCCTCGGCAAGGACGCCACCGCCGCCGCC
>DATKEY010000084.1:0-24596 GCA_035544475.1 Candidatus Dormiibacterota bacterium
TCGCCCTGCGCGTCGCCGACGGCGCGACCGCCGACGTCTTCGAGGTGAGCGGCCGCGGCGAGCTCCACCTCGCCGTGCTCATCGAGACGATGCGCCGTGAGGGCTACGAGTTCGAGGTGTCCCGACCCCAGGTGATCACCCGGGAGGAGGACGGGCACACCCTCGAGCCCGTCGAGGAGTGCGTCATCGACACCCACCAGGACCACGTCGGCGCGGTCACCGAGGCGCTCGGGGCGCGCGGCGCCCAGCTGCGGTCGATGCGGACCGACGCGGGCGGCGGGGTGCGGCTGACCTACCACGCGCCGACGCGCGCGCTGATCGGCCTGCGCAGCAGCATCCTCACCCTCACCCGCGGCACCGGGGTGATGGCCACCCGGGTGCTCGGCTGGGAGCGCTGGCGACAGCTGCCCCGCACCGTGCGCAACGGCGTGCTCACCGCCAGCCAGAGCGGCATGGCGGTCGCCTACGGACTGCTCTCGGTCCAGGAGCGCGGCACCCCCTTCCTCGACCCGGGCACTCCCGTGTACGAGGGGATGATCATCGGCCTCAATCGCCGCCCCGGCGACCTCGCCGTCAACGTCACCAAGCAGAAGCAGAAGACCAACATCCGCAGCTCGACCGAGGACGCCACCGTGAAGCTCGTCCCGCCGCGGCGGATGTCGCTCGAGGAGTCGCTCGACTTCCTGGAGGACGACGAGCTCGTCGAGGTGACCCCGGTGAACCTGCGGCTGCGCAAGCGGGTGCTGAGCGCGGACGCCCGCATCCAGATGCGCAAGCGCGAGCTGGCCCGGGGGTGAGCCGCGTGGCCGGCACCCCCGGTCGCCGACCGGGGCGCCGCGCCGGCCCCACCGAGTCCCGCGCCGACATCCTCGCGGCGGCGCGCCGGCTCTTCGCCGAGCGCGGCTACGACGGCGCGACCATCCGCGCGATCGCCCAGGAGGCGGGGGTCGACGCCGCCCTCGTGCACCACTTCTTCGGCACCAAGGAGCAGGTCTTCGTCGCCGCCATGGAGCTGCCCTTCCAGCCCGCGGACCTGCTCCCCCAGCTCGTCGGCGGCCCGCGAGAGCAGGTCGGCGAGCGCTTCGTGCGAGTCTTCCTCGCCCTCTGGCGCGACCCCGAGCGGCGCGCGCCGGTGCTCGCCCTGCTGCGCTCCGCGACCACCAACGAGCAGGCGGCGGAGATGATCCGGCAGTTCGTCACCGAGGCGCTGCTCACCCGCCTCGCGGGGGCCCTCGACATCTCCCCGCTCCGGGTCACCGCCGCGGCGTCCCAGCTCGTCGGGATGGCGATGCTCCGCTACCTCGTCGGCGTCGAGCCGCTCGCGTCCGCGGACGAGGAGGAGATCGTCCACCTCGTCGCCCCGACGATCCAGCGCTACCTCGACGGCGGCTGATACTCCTCGTCGGTCACCTGGTCGCCCCAATGGGCGTAGAGGCCGTCCTCGCCGGAGCCCTGCATCGCGACGTGGGTCATGAACGTCCCCGGGCCGGCGCCGTGCCAGTGCCACTCCCCGGGCCCGGCGACGACGGTGTCCCCGGCGCGGATCTCCTCCACCGGGCCGCCGCGCGACTGGATCCGCCCGGAGCCCTCGATCACGTGGAGGATCTGGCCGCGGGGATGCTCGTGCCAGGCGGTGCGCGCCCCCGGGGTGAAGTGCACGCTCGCCGCCTGCAACGCCGGGGTGGAGGCGATCAGGTCGATCCAGACCACGCCGCTGAACCAGTCGGGGGGACCGGCCATGCTCTCCGGCCGGGTGCGGATCACCTCCATGGGCACCTCCTCGTCTCGACGGTGGACGTCCGCCATCTTGACGCGCCGCGAGGGGGCGGCGCAGATAGAATTCACCGTGTGATGAGTTTCGACCCGGCGGTGGCGGTCGAGGGCCTGCGGGTCGTCCGCGGAGGCCGGGAGGTGCTCCCGCACCTCGACGTCGCGGTGGCGAGGGGGACGGTGACCGGGCTGCTCGGTCCGAGCGGCTGCGGCAAGTCGACGCTGCTGCGCTCCATCGTCGGCGTCCAGGAGGTCGCCGGCGGCGCGGTGAGGGTGCTCGGGCTCCCGGCGGGGAGCCCCGCGCTGCGCAGCCGGATCGGCTACTCGACCCAGTCCCCCTCGCTCTACGCCGACCTCAGCGTCCTCGAGAACCTCCGCTACTTCGCACGCATCCTGGGCGCGCCCGCGGACGATCCCGAGCGGGTGACCGAGGAGGTCTCGCTCGCGCCGCAGCGCGACCAGCTCGTCTCCCGGCTCTCCGGCGGCCAGCTCTCGCGGGCGAACCTCGCGGTGGCCCTGCTCGGGACGCCAGAGCTGCTCGTCCTCGACGAGCCGACCGTGGGGCTCGACCCCGTCCTCCGCGAGGAGCTCTGGGGGATCTTCCACCGCCTGCGCGACGAGCGGGGGACGACCCTGCTGGTGTCGTCCCACGTGATGGACGAGGCGAGCCGTTGCGAGCGGCTGCTGCTCATGCGCGAGGGCCGGATCCTCGCCGACGACAGTCCCGAGGCGCTGCTCCAGCGCACCGGCGCCTCCGACCTCGAGCGGGCGTTCCTGCGCCTGGTCCGTGACCAGGCGGTGCGGGCGGCCTCCTGATGAGCGCCACGCGCACCCTCGCGACCGCCCGGCGCATGCTCGAGCAGCTGCGCAACGACCGTCGCACCGTGGGGATGACGATCCTCCTGCCCTCGCTGCTCGTCGTCCTGCTCCGCTACGTGCTCGACGACCAGCGCACCTTCGACCGCGCCGCGCCCGCGCTGCTCTGCATCTTCCCCTTCGTCGTGATGTTCCTCATCGCGTCGGTGGGGACGCTGCGCGAGCGCACGACCGGCACGCTCGAACGGCTGATGACGATGCCGATCGGAAGGCTCGACCTGCTCGCGGGCTACGCGCTCGCCTTCGGGCTGCTCGCCGTCGTGCAGGTCGCCGTCGTCGCCGCGATCTCGCTCACCTGGCTCGGGCTCGTCGTGAGCGGCTCGGTCTCGCTGCTGATCGTCATCGCCGTGCTCGACGCGCTTCTCGGCATGGCGCTCGGCCTTCTCGTCAGCGCCTTCGCCCGCACCGAGTTCCAGGCGGTGCAGTTCATGCCACTCTTCGCCCTCCCCCAGGTGCTCCTCTGCGGGCTCTTCGTCCCCCGCGACCGGATGGCGGCGGTGCTCGGCCGGATCTCCGACGTGATGCCGCTCTCCTACGCCGTCGACGCGATGACCCGGGTGACCACGTCGGCCGCGGCCGGCGCCGAGCTCGGCCGCGACGTCGCGATCGTCGCCGGATGCGTGCTGCTGTCGCTGCTCGTCGGCGCGGCGACGCTCCGCCGGCGCACCCCCTAGTCACCGTCTTCTCGAAGGTTGACGGGTGTCGTACCGGCGCGGTTGCGCCGCCGTGGCGTCTCCGGACGACCCCTCCACCACCCCATGACGATCGCGGTGCTGGCGGGCGTCAGGGTCCTTTCAGGGTGGCTGCCCACGCTCGGGTGGCAATCACATCGACCACGTGGGTGGAGGTCAACGAGGCATGAGAGTGGCCAGCATCTTCAGCGAGGGCGCGCTGACTGCGGCGCCCCGCGATCGCCTGGCGGACGCCGCCGTCCGGATGACCGTTCACCGAGTGGGCTCCCTTGTCATTGTCGACGGCGACCGCACCACGGGCCGTCACCTGCCCGTCGTCCACGACGGCACGCTCCTGGGCACGGTCTCGGCGCGCGATCTGCTCATCCTCGAGGCGTGGCCCCAGGTCGAGAGTTCGCAGGAGACACGGTCATGAGCAGGTCCCCGACCGGCACCGAGCCGGTCCGCACCCCTGCGGCGGTCGACCTCGCCGTGGCGGACGGGACCCGTGGAAGGATCGAACTGGCGGGGGCGATCTCGGCTCCGGCGGTCCACGGGCGCCCGGTGGTGGTGGCCGTGGACGGCGATCCCCACGTGCGAACTGTGCTCCAGGTCTGCCTCGAGACCGCGGGGTGCACCGTCGTCCTGGCCAGGGATGCGGCCGAGGCGCTTCGCCGGGTGGACCGTCTCCGGCCGGATGCCGTGGTGACGGGCGTCGACCTCCCCGGGCTCGACGGCTGGCAGCTGGTGCGGCGTCTTCGTGGCGATCTCCACATGGCGCGCGTCCCCATCGTCGTCTTTGCGGAGCGAGCTCACCACGACACCAGGGGTGACAACCTGACCGATGTGCACGCGGTCGACAGGCTGGTCGGCGCGCAGGCAGTCGCCGACCTGATCACGCTCCACCTGCACCGGATGTCTGCGCACCGACCGCCGGGGAGGGCCGCGTGTGACGACGGGGTGCCTCATCGACGCGTCGAGGAGAGCTGGGTCCCGCACTTCGGATAGCTCGGACTTCCCATACGCGACCGGCGCGATGCTGGCGTCACGTTTGGGCCACGGTCGCCTCGGTGTCGCCGGCGTCAATCCTCACGGTCATGACTGCTCCTCCGACGCCGGCCGGCGATGAGGACCGCTGCCCGGAACCGTCCCTGAGCATGCGCAAGCAGCCGCCGCGCCCAGGTGAACTCGGTCGCGAGCAGGGAGAGACCGGCCACGATGATGAGGATTCCGGGCCCCGGAAGCACCAGCAGCGCCACCCCCGCGATCACGATCGCGGTGCCGCCGGCGAGAATGCCGATGCGCCGAGCGAGGCGCGATGGACCGGCTCCGGTCACCTCCCGGTCCGCCACCGGGGGTTGCGCATCTCGAGCAGGGACGCGAGTTGGGCGAGCACGGGTCCCGGACCGGCCGCCCTCGAGACGGCCTGCACACCCGGGAGGTCGAGCGCCTCGGCGGCGCCGGGCTCGCGCAACTGTGCCGAGAAGACGATGACAGGGACGTGCCGACCCCAGGGGGTGTCTCGGAGCCGCCGGATCAGCCCGGCGCCATCGAGGCCCGGCACCGCGAGATCGGTGACGATGGCATCGGGGATTCGGCGGTGAGCGATCCTGAACGCCTGGAGCCCGTTCGCCGCACCGATGGGGAGAGCCCCGAGCCGGGTGATGGCGAGCCCCAGCATCCGGCGAACGGCGGGATCGTTGTCGACGATGAGGATGAGCGCTGACCGTGGCCGGTCCGAGGTCGCCGGCGAGGGCGCCCTGGCGGCGATGCCGGCCGCCTCAGCCTGGGCCCTCCCCGGGTGGGACGGACGGTCCGTCGCCGGCCGGTGGGACATGGACCACGAGGACTCTCGGTCCCAGCCGTTGGTGCTCGCCATGGCAGTGCCTCCCCGTCCAAGCGTGTCGGGCCTCTCGGGTCCGGGTGCGCCCAGGTTCGCGACCGAAGCTGAGCGGCACCTGAACCCTCCCGCCGGCGAGGCGCCCTGCGCTTCAGGGGCTGTTCAGGATCGATACGTCACACTCCGGCCATGCGGTTTCTCGTGGTCGAGGACGATCGGCGGCTCTCCGGCTCCCTGCGCCGCGGGCTCGCCGAGGAGGGCTTCGGGGTCGATGTCGTCGAGTCCGGCGGCGACGCCCTCGAGGCGGCTCGGATGACTTCCTTCGACGCGATCATCCTCGACGTCATGCTCCCCGGTCGTCTCGACGGGTACGACGTCTGCTCGGAGCTGCGCAATCGCCGCATCCGCACCCCCGTGATCATGCTGACCGCGCTCGACAGCGTCGAGGAGCGCGTGCGCGGCCTGGACGCCGGCGCCGACGACTACCTGGTCAAACCCTTCGCCTTCAGCGAGCTCCTCGCGCGGCTGCGCGCCCTCACCCGCCGTCACCTCGACGCACGCTCGACCATCCTGGGTGCGGGCGCGCTGCGCCTCGACACCGCCGGCCGGCAGGTGACCGTCGAGGGCCGGACCGTCCTCATGACCGCCAAGGAGACCGCGATCCTCGAGTACCTGCTCCATCACCCGGGCCGCGTCCTGACCAAGGCGCAGATCGAGGAGCACGTGTGGAACTACGACTTCGCGAGTGAGTCGAACCTCGTCGAGGTGTACATCGGGCGGATCCGCCGCAAACTCGGTGTCGCCGGACTTCCGGATCCGATCGTGACCCTCCGTGGCGAGGGCTACCGCTTCGACTCCTCACGGCTGTGCGAGCCTTCCTCCGCCGCACCCGCGTCCGGCTGACCCTCGCGTACACGGGGGTCCTGGCGGTCGCGCTGTGTGCGGGAGCGGCCCTGTTCTGGTTCGCCTTCGCCCGGGCGGAGCTCGGTTCCATCGACACCAGCCTTCGTGGCCAGGCGCAGCTGCTGGCCTCCGGTCTGCGCGAGCAGGGCGGGAGCGTCCTCTTCCACGGCGCAGCGGCGCTGCCCGGCGAGAGTCCCGCGGGCGCCCCCATCGGTGCGCTTCTGGTCGCGGACGATGGGCGTATCCTCGACCAGGCCGGCCCCGCCCTGAGCCCCTCCGCCGCCCGGTCGGTGGCCGGCGAGGCCGCCGGTGATGGCGGGCACCTCGTCGACAGCCGGACCCTCGACGGGATTGGGCAGCGCGTTCTCGTGCAGCGCCTCGACCTGGGCAGCGGTCAGTCTGCGGCTCTGGTGCTCGACCGCCCGCTCGAGGAGTACCAGCAGACGCTGCGAACGGCGTCAGCCTTCCTCACGGTCACGGTGGGTGTCCTCGTGATCATGGCCGCCGGCTCGGGGTACTGGCTGGCGGGCCGGGTGTTTCGTCCGGTCCATGCCATCACCGCGACGGCGCGCGATCTCAGTGAGCACAGCCTCGGACGCCGCATCACGCTCGACCTGCCGCCCGATGAGCTCGGCGAGCTGGCAGCGACCTTCAACGCCATGCTCGCTCGCCTCGAGGCGGCCTTCACCAGCCTCCAGCGTTTCACCGCCGACGCCGCCCACGAGCTGCGCGCGCCTCTCGCCGCACTCCTCGCGGATGTGGAGGTGACGCTGCGCCGCCCTCGTGATGCGGCCGACTACGCGGCGACGCTCGACTCCGTGCGATCAGAGGCGCAGCGGTTGAGGAACACCGCTGATCAGCTGCTGATGCTCGCCCGGGCGGACGCGGGTGCACTTGCGGCCAGCTGGGACCGGATCGATGTCATCGACCTCATCGACGAGGTCACCGAACGCTGGCGGTCTCTCGCCAAGCGGCGCGGCATCGACCTGCACAGCGAGGCACCCGATGACCTCGCCGTCGTCGCCGACCCCGGCCTTCTGCGACGCCTGCTCGACAACCTGATCGACAACGCCCTCCGGTACACCCCGAGCGGGGGCTCGGTCGGCGTGGAGGCCGCCGCCGGCCACGACGGCCGCTGGCACGTCGCCGTCGGCGACAGCGGACCCGGCGTCGATCCCGGCATCATCCCGAGGCTCTTCGACCGCTTCACGCGCTCGGATCCTGCACGAGGCCGCGACACCGGCGGAGCCGGTCTCGGGCTCTCGCTGTGCGCCGCGATCGCGGCGATCCACGGAGGGACCATCCGCCTCGACACGAGCACTCCCGTCGGCGCACGGTTCGTCGTCGAACTGTCCGTGGACCCATCCGTCCTGCCCGGCCAGGCGCACAGAGGGGTGCTGTCGGGAGGTGAGGGCACGGATCGTGTCCACGTTCCGGCGCAGCCCGGCTGACTGCCGACGGGTCCGCAACCGACTGAAGGGCTCACGCATGGCGACCTATTGCTGGACGGTGCGCTAGGACGCCGGCGGGACGTTCCTCTTCAGCAGGTCGAGGACCTTGTCCTGGTTGTGGAGGATGCGCAGCTGCTGGGTGCTCAGCTCGTGGAGGGCGATGAGCGTCTGGTGGTCGGCGAGCGCACGCGCGTCCGAGGTCTTCTGGGCGAGGTTCGCGCTCACCTGCAGCGAGATCATGATCGACAGCTGGGGCAGGTTGAGGATGGTGAGCAGCAGCGGCCACGGCGTCTTGTCGAAGCCGACGATGTTCCCGGCGAACAGCCACACGACGACGCCGAGGGTGACGAAGACGAACGTCCACATCGAGCCCACGACGTCGCTGACCACGGCCGCAGTGCGGTCGAGGACGCCGCCGCCGCGATGCTGCGCGGACACCACGAGCTTCGGGTGGTGCTCGCCGGGCGCGGCACGGACCGCGTCGTCCATCGCCTGGTGCCGTGGGGAGAGGTGCGGCTGGTCGGTGGCGGTCATGACGGGTCCTCCGCGATGCTCACTCGAAGGCCTCGACGCAGCGCACCCCCGCGTCGCCGGCGACGGCGGAGTGCTCGACCCCGGCGGGGATGCGGATCCCCTCCCCCGCGGCGAGGCCGAGGCCGTCGAAGCTGATCGCGCCCTCGACGACATAGAGGCGCTTGGGGCGGGGGTGGTGGTGGCGCCCGAACACCGCCCCCGGGCCCGCCGACCACGGCGACGGCTGAAGGCCGGCGTCGCGCAGCATCCGCTCCGGCGCCGGCGAGGGGGCGAGGCGCTCGATCACGGGGACGATGTATAGCAATCCGCATGCGTCTGTGGACCGTCGGACACGGAACCCTGAGCGCCGAGGCGTTCGCATCGCTGCTCCGGGACGCCGGGGTGGACCACCTCGTCGACGTGCGCACCGCGCCGGGGAGCCGGCGGCATCCGCACTTCGGTCGTGCCGCGATGGAGGAGTGGCTGCCCGGCGCCGGGATCGCGTACCGCTGGGAGCCCGACCTCGGCGGCTTCCGCCGCCCGGAGCCCGCCTCACCGAACACCGCGCTCCGTGATCCCAACTTCCGCGGCTACGCGGACCACATGCGAACGCCGCGCTTCGGCGCCGCCCTCGATGCGGTGCTGACGCAGGCGCGTGAGCTCCCCTCGGTGGTGATGTGCTCGGAGAGCCTGTGGTGGCGATGCCACCGGCGCCTCCTCGCCGACGCGGCCTCCCTTCTCGCCGGGGCCGAGGTGGTCCACCTCCTCCACGACGGCCGGCTCGAGCCGCACCGGCCCACCGAGGGGGTGCGCCGCGAGGGCGACCTGCTCGTCTACGACGGCGGCGAGACCGCGCTCCCCCTCGACGAGGCGTGAGCGGCGTCAGCCCGCGGCGGCGTCGATCCTGGCGGCGAGGATGAAGTCGTTGCGGGTGAGCCCCTTCACCGCGTGGGTGGTGAGCTCGATCTCCACCCTCCCCCACCCCACCGCCATGTCCGGATGGTGGCCCTCGCCCTCGGCGATGAGCGCGACCCGGGTGGCGAAGCTGAAGGCGGCGGCGAAGTCGGGGAAGCGCATTCGCCGGCGCAGCCGCACCCCGTCCACCTCCCACTCCGGGGAGAGCTGGGCGCGCAGCGCGTCGAGCTCCGCGCCCTCCACCGTCGGGGTCGCGCCGGTGCAGGCCTCGCAGCGTTCCTTCGCGAGCGCCATCTCCCGGCCCTAGTCGAAGAGGTCGGGCTGCTCGCGGGTGATCCGGTCCCAGATCGGCTGGAAGGAGAACCACCCCGCGGCCCGCGACCCCACCTGCGACGCGGTGAGCTCGGCCGCGGCGTCGTCGATGAGCACCGGCGTGCCCGCCGCCTCGGCGAGCAGCTGCGCCTGGCAGGAGCGCTCCATGGTGACGAACCACCACGCCGCCTCGTCGACCGAGCCGCCGACGGTGAGCAGCCCGTGATTGCGCAGGATCACCGCCTTGCGCTGCCCGAGCGCCGCGCCGATCCGCCTCCCCTCCTCGGGGTCGAGCACGACCCCGGTGTAGTCGTCGAAGAGGGCATGATCCCCGTAGAAGGCGCAGGCGTCCTGGGTGATCGGGTCGAGGAGCCGGCCCAGTGACGACCACGACTTGCCGTACAGGGAGTGGGCATGGGCGGCGGCGACGACGTCCGGGCGGGCCTTGTGCACCTGGGAGTGGATCGCGAAGGCGGCGGCGTTCACCGGCCGTCCCCCCTCCACCACGTCGCCCCGATCGTTGACGAGGATGAGGTCGGAGACGCGGATCTGGCTGAAGTGCATCCCGAAGGGGTTGACCCAGAAGTGATCGGTGTGCTCCGGGTCGCGCGCGGTGATGTGCCCGGCCACCCCCTCGTCGAAGCCCGCCTTCGAGAACATCCGGAAGGCCGCCGCGAGCCGCTGCTTGCGGTGCAACCGCTCCTCCTCGACCGAGGAGAACGACGGTGGCGTGGGCAGGGTCAGCTCCCCACGGAGCGTCTGTGCCATGTCTCGACCTCCGGACCGCGCATCGACCGGATCAGTGTACGGCCGGGGCCCCGGACGGCGGCCCGGGCGGCGCCCCGATGAGCCGGCGCCGCTCCTGGTGGGGCTGGGGCTGGGAGGACGCCGCCGTCACCGGCGACGAGCTCGAGCGCCTCGCCGCGATGCTGGCGGCGTTCCTCGGTGACCCGGGCCGAAGCCGCGACGCGCCCGAGCCCGGAGCGCTCCGCCTTCCGGCGCCGCGGGTGCGTCCGCCCGGCGCGCTCGCCGGCCTCGCCGAGGCCTCCGACGAGGCCCGCGCCCTCCACAGCCACGGCCAGTCGCTCGGCGACATCGTCGCCGCGCTCGAGGGCGACCTCGACGCGGTCTGCGACCTGGTGATGCGCCCCACCGACGGGGCCGGCGTGGCGGCGGTCCTCGACTGGTGCTCCTCGGCGAACGTCGCCGCCGTGCCCTTCGGGGGCGGGACGAGCGTGGTCGGCGGCGTCACCCCGCGGGTCGGGGACGGCTACGCGGGGGTCGTGAGCCTCGACCTCCGCGGCCTCGACCGGGTGCTCGAGGTCGACACCGTCTCGCGCGCCGCGCGCGTCGAGGCGGGGATCCTCGGACCCGCCCTCGAGGAGGCGTTGCGCCCCCACGGGCTCACCGTGCGCCACCAGCCGCAGTCGTACGAGTTCGCGTCGGTGGGCGGCTGGCTGGCCACGCGCTCGGCGGGCCATCACTCGACCCTCCACACCCACATCGACGACCGGGTCGAGGGGATGCGCGCGGTGACCCCGCGAGGGACCCTGGAGAGCCGGCGGCTCCCCGGGTCGGGCGCGGGCCCCAGCCCCGACCGCCTCCTCCTCGGGTCGGAGGGGGCGCTCGCGGTGATCACCGAGGCGTGGCTGCGGCTCGTCGCCCGGCCGGTCCACCGCGCCCAGGCGGCGGTCCGCTTCGGCGGGTTCACCGCCGGGGCCGCGGCGGCCCGCGCGGTCGGGCAGAGCGGCCTGTACCCCGCGACCTGCCGGCTCATCGACGCCACCGAGGCGATGATCAACCGCATCGGCGACGGCTCGGCGTCCGTGCTGCTGCTCGGCTTCGAGTCCGCCGACCACCCGGTCGATGCCGACCTCACCCGTGGCCTCGAGCTGTGCGCCGACCACGGCGGCTCCGCCGATCCCCCCACCGCGCGCGACGACGCAGCGGGGAGCTGGCGCTCGGCGTTCATCCGCCTCCCCTACGTGCGCGACGCCGTCATCCGGCTCGGCCACATCGTCGAGACCTTCGAGACGGCGATCACCTGGGACCGGTTCGAGGACCTGTGGCGCACGGTGAGCGACCGCGCCGGCGGCGCGGTCGCCGAGGTCTGCGGCGCGGGGGTGGTCACCTGCCGGCTCACCCACGTGTACCCCGACGGCTGCGCCCCGTACTTCACGGTGATCGCGCGCAGCCGGCACGGCGACCAGCGCGCCCAGTGGGCGCAGGTCAAGGCGGCGGCGAGCGAGGCGATCCTCGCCGCCGGCGGGACGATCACCCATCACCACGCCGTCGGCCGCGACCACCGCCCCTGGTACGACCGTCAGCGCCCGCAGCTGACCGCGGACGCCCTCGCCGCCGCCAAGCGCGCCCTCGACCCGGCGTGGATCCTCAACCCCGGGGTCCTGCTCGATGCGCCCGGGTCTCAGTCGTCCCCCACGTAGTCGCGGAGCCAGAGCGCGAGGAAGGGGTTCGACACCTCCCAGCCGTCGGGTGACTGCTCGACCAGGTCGTCCTCCTCGAGCGCGACGAGCGCGCGGCGGACCGCGCTCGGATTGCTCACCCGAAGGCTGCGGACCATCACCCCGGTCTGCACCGACGGCTGCGGCCCGCCACGCGCGAGCTCGCGCAGCAGCCGTCGCTGGCTCGGAGCGAGAGAGCGGAGGATCGCGACGTACTCGAAGCGCCCCTGACGGACGATCCGCGCGAGCGCCTCGTCGACGTCGGCGGCGCGGACCCGGTTGCCGGTCGCGTGGTCGAAGGCGTGGCTCGCGAGCTGCTGCACCTCGTTCGGGACACCCGCGGCCAGATCGTGGATCCGCGCGGCCACGTCGCCGGCGAGCATCCTGCCGCCGGTGGCGCAGCGGAGGACGAGGAAGTCGCACATCGCGTCGCGGGGGACCTTGGGGAGCGCGATCCGGGTCCCCACCCGGGCGAGGGGCGCGCCCCGGCCGCTGATCCGCTCCATGAGGTGGCGGCGGCTGCCGCTCAACACCAGGCTCACGCCGGGCATCTCGTCGCAGAGCCGCTTGACGACGCCCGGGACGGCGCCGTCGAGCTCGTAGGCGCGCTGGAACTCGTCGATGACGAGGGCGACCGGCTCTCCGGTGGCGCGCACCGCGTCGAGGACCCGGAGCACGTCGTGGAGCAGCCGCCGCCAGGGGTCGTGGCCCGACTCGACCTCGAGGCCGACGCGGAGGCTGCCCTCGGGCGTGACCTCGAGCCGCGGGCGGAGGTGGCCGACGAGCTCGCGCACCGCGTCGACGCCGCGTTCGCGCCAGCGCGCCGGACCCTCGAGGATGCCGTGGAGGAGGCTCTCGCAGACGTCCTGGAGGTCGGTGCAGTCGGCGAGGGTCACCCGTCCGGCGCGCACCCCCCGGTCGACCACCCGGCCGACGGCGAGGTTGAGGAGCGAGGTCTTGCCGTAGCGGCGGGGGGCGAGGAGGATGACGTTCCCGCCGGAGGCGAGCGCGCCCTCGACGGTCGCGAGCTCCTCCTCGCGGTCGGCGAAGGCCTCGGCGGCCCCGGCGGCGATCGGCGAGCCGTAGACGAAGGGGTTGGAGTGAGCCACGTGTGTATGATACTCATCGGTATCATACCGAGTGGGATCGGGCGGGCCGCTCAGCGCTGGGGAGGACCTCCGGCGATGGTCGCCGCTCCGAGACCGGTCACGTTCGACGTGCCGACGACGGCGGGCGCGTGATATCCGTCCTTCGGAGTCCCCAGGTACGGGAACCGTGAGATGTACCGATCGCTACCCGGACCGAAGCCCTGCGTGAGCGCCGAGACCGCCGGGTCCGGGGTGAAGCTCCGATCGAAGCGCGGGATGGTCGCGCCCGCCACCGCTCGAACCTCGATCGCCACCGTGTCGTCGAACACGCGACGTCCGTTCGGGAAACCGGCCGGATCCCCCCCGAGGACGCCCAGGAGGTTGGGTCTCGACGACGGTGGGATCGCCATGTTGAGCCGCAGCACGTCGGCCGGCGCTGCTCCGGTGAAGTTCTGGAATCCAGGGAAGACCCCGCCGGGGAAGCCCGTGAGCAGGAGGGCGACGAGGTCGGCGCGCGGCTTCGTGTAGGCGGCCAGGTTGGGGAAGACGCCCGGATACAGGACGGGCAGCACCCTGGCCAGCTCGGGATGCTCGACGTATCCGACGAAGTCCCGATCACCGGTGGGTGGGATCGCGTTCCAGTGGTCCTTCTCCGCCATCGGCACGATGACTTCGTTGAAGAGTGGGTTGCCGAGGCGGGAGACCTGCACCCACGGACCGCTCCGGGTCTCGTGCTCCAGGTCGCGGACGACGGCCTTCCGGCGGTAGGCCGCGGTCCACATTCCGATCACCGACCTCGGGTCCGTCGGTTTCGCCGGATCGGAGCCGTCCCGCGTCAGCTCCCGCTTCGGGACCTGGATGGCGATCGTGTGCACGTTGAGATCGATGGTCGCGTCCACCCCCAGCGCCGGGAGCATCCGCATCATGTGGAAGCTCTGCTCCGGCCGCAGGACGGCGAGGTCGAAGACCGATCCCAGGTCGACGTAGAAGCCCTCGCGACGCTGACCGGCGAAGACCAGCCCGCCGCCGGCGAGCTCGTGGACGGCCGACCGCGCCAGGCCGGCGTACTCGGGCGTGGACCGCGGTCCGATGTTGCAGGGTGGGGACGCGAGGTGCTCGCCGATGACGGTCTCCCGCCCGCCGGCGACCCTCGTGACGGTGTAGAACTGGCGTCGGTTCCAGTCTGCGCTGTCGAGGCCGGTGATGCGTCCGGTGTTGTACATGAACGTGTCGGACCGGCGAGTCTCGCTCTGAAAGGCGAAGCGATACGCGATGTCGGCGATGCCGTCCCCGTCGTTGTCGATGTTGATCTCGTACAGGACGTCGTCCCCGAACTCGTAGAAGTTCGGGCCGCCGGCGGGACCCTCCAGCGGGACGTAGTTCGCGATCAGCGTGACGGTGTCCGGCGCGTCAGGGCTGACGAAGGCATACGTGTCGGTGCTGTCTGCCACCGGGTCCTTGGCGATCCCGGGCGCCTCTCGATGCGACGACATGTCATCTCTCTCCCGACATCCGTGCCACGTTCATGAGACGCGCGGCCAGCGAGGGGTCGCGGTGCACGACCTCGCGGGTGTCGACCATGAGAGCGATCTCGCCCGTCGAGACGTTGCGCACGTGAACGATCAGATCGTCCACCGGCTCGCCGGCGATCGCCCCCGGCACCTCCTCCGGTCGCAGCGAGGCACCGCCCACGAGGGGCAGCGCGGTGAGCCCACCGGTCACAGCACCGGCCGCCACACCCATGGAGGCACACGTCAGGAAGGTCCGTCGTGTCAGCTCAGCCATCTCTCTCAGGTCCTCGTGATGGTTGGTGCCACACCGTGGTTCTCGGCGTCGATCGACGCGCGCGCGCACATCGTCGAGCCCAGACGGCGTGTCAGTATCCGTAATGACCAGTGCTGTGACCGAGATCTTGCAAACGCCGGGTGTGTCTGCATCAACCAATGGTGCGGTTGCACCATGAGGCATCCGATTGCCCCGTCACGATCTGGTTGAACTGCGCCCCGCGTTGGCCGAATGTCGGTCGAGCGATCGTCGGTAGGGTTCGTTCACGGATACGAGTCCCGGCGCCCGGCAGATCATCGGCCCTTGCGACGGAGCGTCGTTGCGCCGGGGGCTCAGAGAACGCTCTGGAGAGCCTCGACGGCGATGCCCGCGGCCTCGGTGGTGATGAAGCGCTCGCCGCGGTAGAAGTCGAAGGCGCCGGTCTCGCGGTAGGGGTAGCCGGTGACCCTCCCGCGGTGCAGCATGCCGAGCGCGACGTTCGTCATCTCCGATTCGAGGGCGGCGTAGCGGCTGCCCTCGAGGGCGTCGGCGCGGTGGAGCGCGACGAGCAGGGTCAGCTGGCGGACCTCCTTGTAGCCGTCGCGCAGCTGGCCGGTCCCGAGGTCGAAGGCGAACCAGAAGCCGCCACCGGTCTTGTCGTGGAGCCCGGTGGAGTTGGCGACGAGCCCGTCGAGCACCTGGGTCGCGAGCAGGGAGAAGAGCGGGATCTGCGTCGCCGCTCCGGTGTCGAGGAGGGCGAGCACCTCGTCCGCCTGCTCACCCACCTTCGCCTCGCGGTCGGCGGGGGCGCCGTCGCACACGGTGTGGTCGAAGAGGTGGTAGGTCAGGTCGAACCCCTGACCCACGACGGTGAGCACCTCGCGCATGCCCACGACCACCCAGCTCGGGTCGCCGAAGCGGATCCCGCCGTCGACGAGGGCGAGGCCGCCCTCGAGGTCGTGGTCGACGCGGTAGCCGTCGTCGCAGCCGGGCTCCTTGCCGTCGGGGCTGATCCGCCCGTGGACCACCCCGAGGAGCGGGTCGACGATGGACGCGAGATGCCCGGCGAACGCCCGGGCGCGCTCGGTCCAGAAGCGGTCGCCGGTGAGGGCGCCGAGCTGGAGGAACTGCCAGTACACCCAGCCCTTGTCCGACGAGTAGTGGACGACTCTGGCGCGAAGTGACGCACCCAGGCGGGCGAGCGCCGCCGCCTGGGAGTGGTCGCCGGGATGGCGGCGCTCGTACCAGGTCATGTTGAGCACGTCGCGCAGGTCGGTGAGCTCGTCGCGGCGCGCCGGGCTGCCGTCGGGGAGGTTGGACCGGACGGGGTCGTCGACCGACCAGTTGATGAACAGCCCCCCGGTCGCCGGGTTGTAGCCGTGGGCGTCGATCTCGTCGAGGGTGGCGCGGGCGGCGGCGTCGAGCGCCGGGAGGCCGGCCGCGGAGGCGGGGCGCGCCACCGGGGCGGCCGCCGACCAGAGCACGAGCGTGGCCACCGTCACCAGAGCCGTCCGCATCCTCACGACAGCGTCCTCCCGCCGGACGTCCCTTCCCTTCCGGCCCGCGCCGGTCGGGGCCATGATGCACCACCCGCCGCCGGGGCCGCCACCACGGTCACGGGAGGCCCGCCCACGCGCAGCGAACCGGCAACGGAGGGGTGCCCATGCGGTGACTCCGGCCCGGACCGGGGGATCGGGACGGAAGATGACCGCGCGCATGAATCCCACTCGCGTGTTCCCGCATGGGGAGGAGACCGCCGGGGTGCATGCCGGCAGGACGGTCCGCGCCGTCTCGCGGCTTCGCTGGCTGGCGATGGCCCTCGGCCTCTCCCAGGTCTACCTCGCCCAACCGCCCCCCGTCTCCCGGGCCGCGGGGGTGGCGGCCGCGCTCGTCATGGCCCTCTACAACGTGGGGGTCGTCGTCGCGGGTCGCCGCCGGTGGCGAATCGAGCAGGTCGGCACCGCCGCGCTGGTCCTCGACTTCCTCGCCGCCACGGCCTGGGTCATGCTCGTCGCCAACGACCGCTACAGCACCGCCTACGCGATCTTCACGCTGGTGGGGGTCGAGGCCGCGGTCCTCCACGAGGCCCGGGGGGCGGCGGCGTTCTCGGCGGGGTTCGTCGCGGCGTTCGCGGCGGTGTACTGGGAGCGCGCCCACTTCTTCGGGTTCCCCGTGGAGATCGGGAGCCTCGTCTTCCGCACCACCACCGTGCTGCTCCTGGCCGCCTTCACGGGCTCGATGGCCACGCAGAACCGGGGGCGCAGGCGCGAGCTCGAGCGCCAGGCCGCCGCGCTTCGCGGTTCCGAGGAGAGGCTCCGACGCATTCTCGACACGACGTCGATCGGAGTGAGCGTCGCCGACGCGCAGGGACGCCTGGTCAGCGCCAACAGCGCCTACCAGCGCCTCGTCGGCTACAGCGAGGCCGAGCTCACGCGGATGCGCATCGTCGACTTCACCCACCCGGAGGACATCGGCGCCGACATGCTCCTCGCCGCCGAGGTTGCGAGCGGTGTGCTCAGCCACGGCCAGGTCGAGAAGCGGTGGATCCGCAAGGACGGGGAGGTGCGCTGGGTCCGCGTGAACGCCTCCCACATGCCCGGCGCGGACGGGGCCGCGGGGCGGGTGGTCGCCATCGTCGAGGACATCACCGAGCGCCGGATGGCCGAGGCGCGGCTGCTCCGGACCGCGCGCCTGCAGGCGATGCAGTTCGCGGTCACCAGATGCCTCGCCGAGGCGGCCGCGCTCGAGGACGCCGCCCCGCGCTTCCTCGAGAGCATCGGCGGCGCGCTCCGCTGCGACCTCGCCGGTCTGCTCCTCACCGGCACCGACGGCCGCACCCTCGCCCTGCGCCACTCATGGCGCGGCCCCGGGGCGCCCGGCGGTGAGCCCGCCGGGATGGTGGTGCTCGCGTCGGGCGCGCTCGACGGGTCGGTGCGGGTGAGCGGTCGCATGATCGCCGTCCCCATCGTCCACGAGGGCACCACCACCGGGGTCGTCTGCCTCGCCGGCACCGAGGAGCGCGAGGTCGCGGCCGACGTCCTGGCCGTGCTCGCCGACATCGGCAGCCAGGTCGGGCAGTTCGTCGAGCGCAAGACGGCCGAGGCCGCGCTCGCGGAGAGCGCCGCCCGGCTCAGTGCGATCGCCGCCACCGACCCGCTCACCGGCCTGCCCAACCGCCGGGAGTTCGAGCAGATCCTCGCCCTCGAGCAGCCGCTCGGCTTCGCCGTGCTCGCGATCGACGTCGACAACCTCAAGGTCATCAACGACGGGCATGGGCACGAGGCCGGGGATGCCGCGCTGCGCGCGATCGCCACCGCACTGCGCATGGGGCTGCGCGACCACGACGTCGTCGCCCGCAACGGCGGCGACGAGTTCGCCGCGCTCCTCCCCGACACCGACCTCGACATGGCGCTGAGCGTCGCCGACCGGCTCCGACGGGCGATGCACGGGATCGCCCTCCCCCACGGCCAGGCACGGATCAGCATCGGGTGCGCCGCCGGACCCTCGGGCGCGGACGCCACCGCGGTCTTCACGACCGCCGACGAGGCGCTGTACCGGGCCAAGCGCGCCGGGCGCGACCGGCTCGAGGCCGACCTCCACGCCGTCACCGCGGCGGGGGCCCGCCGGGTCCGCTGGGAGACCCTGGTGCCGCGCCTGCTCCGCGAGGACGGCATCACCTCCGTCTTCCAGCCCATCGTCCGGCTGCGCGACAGCGCGGTGATCGGTTACGAGGCGCTCGGCCGCCCGAGCGGCGAGACCGTCGACGGCGGGGTCGAGGGGCTCTTCGCCGCCGCCGAGCGCGTCGGCGAGGGGCGGAGCCTCGACTGGATCTGCCGCCGCGCCGCCCTGCTCGGCTGCCGCGGGCTGCCGGGGTCGACCACCGTCTTCGTCAACGTCGGCGTCTCCGTCCTCCTCGACCCGCTCCACGACGTCGACCAGATGCTGCTGCTCCTCCGCTGGGCGGAGCGCCCGGCGAGCCAGGTGGTTCTCGAGATCACCGAGCGCGAGGCGGTGCACGACCTCGAGCGGCTGCGCGCGGTCGTCGGCGAGTACCGCGAGCAGGGCTTCCGCTTCGCACTCGACGACGTCGGCACCGGACACTCCACGCTCGAGGTCCTCTCGGTCGTGACCCCGGAGTTCGTGAAGGTCGCGGGGACGCTGACCCGCCGCGCCGACGAGGTCGGCCCACGGTCGGCGATCCGGGCGCTCGTCGCCTTCGCACGGTCGAGCGGCGCACAGGTGATCGCCGAGGAGGTCGAGACCGCCGCGACCGCCGCCTCGATGGAGGGGCTCGGCGTCGAGCTCGCCCAGGGGTTCATGTGGGGCACGCCCGCCGCCGCCGTGACCTGGCGCCGGTCCTCAGCCGCGGGCGATCTCGACCCCGGCAACGGTCATCTCGGCGAGGGCCGCGGCGGTCGTCTGCGGCGACACGCCGGCGCAGAGTGAGCTCAGCAGCCTGACCCCGAAGCCGAGCCTGCGGGCGTCGAGAGCCGTCGCCCGCACACAGTGGTCGGTGGCGATCCCGCAGACGTCGACGCTGTCGACGCCGTGGGAGCGGAGAACCTCGTCGAGCGCCCGCCCGTCCGCCGTGCGGCCCTCGAACCCCGAGTACGCGGCGGCGTGCTCGCCCTTGAGCACCTCGATGTCGGCGCCGGCGCGGAGGGCGGGATGGTACTCGGCGCCGCCGCTGCCGGCGACGCAGTGCACCGGCCAGGTCGCGACGTAGTCGGGGGCGGCGCCGGCCGCGGCGAAGTGTCCGGCCGGGTCGACGTGCCAGTCGCGGGTGGTCACGACGAGGGCGTAGTCGGCGCGTTGGGTGGCGATGTGCTCGGTGGTCGCGGCCGCGACGGCTGCGCCCCCGGACACCGCCAGCGATCCGCCCTCGCAGAAGTCGTTCTGGACATCCACGACCAGAAGCGCACGCGTCATGCCGTCCGCTCTCGGACGGTGTCGCCGAGGCTGTCGCGAAGGGCGAGCAGCCGCGGGCTGCGGCGCACCGGCCACGCCTGCGGGTCCTCGATCCGGCGGACCGCCGCCGGCAGCGTCTCGCGCTCGGCGAGGCAGTGGGCGCGGATGGCGTCGAGCGGCGGCAGGGCGGCGCACGTGCGCCCGCCCTCCATCACCCTGCGCAGCAGCGGCTCTCCGGGCAGGGTCTCGTCGGCGAGGGCGAGCACGTCGCCGCCGCCCCGCTCCCGGAAGACCTGGTGGATGCCGGGGTCGGTGCGCTTCTCCGTGCTCAGCTTCATCACCGGCCGGTCGACGCCCTCCTCGCACTGGGCCACCAGCTTGTAGACGCCGCCGAGCGCCGGGGCGTCCGCCGAGGTGCCGAGCATGGTGCCGACTCCGAACCCGTCGACGGGAGCGCCGGCGCCGAGCAGCGCCGTGATGCGGTGCTCGTCGAGGTCGTTCGAGGCGAGGATCCGGGTCGCATGCATCCCCGCGGCGTCGAGCATCCGCCGCGCCTGGCGGGCGTTCTCGGCGAGGTCGCCGGAGTCGATGCGGATCCCGGCGAGCGACACCCCGGACGCACGCGACGCAGCGATCGCGTTCGCGACCCCGCGCTCGACGTCGTAGGTGTCGACGAGGAGCACCGCGAGCCCCGGGTACTCGCTGAGGAAGGACTCGAACGCTGCGCGCTCGCCCGCGGGACCGAAGGCGAGCACGTAGTGGTGGGCCATCGTCCCGGTCGTGGGGATGCCCAGCAGGCGACCCGCGACCGCGGTCGCCGTCCCCGCGGCGCCGGCGATGTACGCCGCCCGGGCGACGCCGAGGGCCGCGTCCGGCCCGTGGAGGCGGCGCAGGGAGAAGTCCCACACCGGGCGGCCGGCGGCGGCGTCGACGATCCGCGCCGCCTTGCTCGCGATCATCGTCTGGTGGTTGACGATGGCGAGCAGCGCGGACTCGACGATGGTGGCCTCGATGCGCCGGGCGGAGACGCGGAGCAGCGGCACCTCGGCGCCGATCACCGTCCCCTCGGCGATCGCCTCGACCCGGCCGGTGAACCGCAGGGTGGCGAGGTGGTCGATGAAGTCGTCCCGGTAGATCCCCTGGCGGGCCAGCCAGTCGAGGTCGGCCTGCTCGAGCCGCAGGCCCTCGAGGTAGGCCAGCGCCTGCTCGAGCCCGGCGGCGACGAGGTAGCCCCGCGAGGGCGGAAGGCTGCGGACGAAGAGCTCGAAGCTCACCTCGCCGTCGAGGCCGCCGTGGAGGAACGCCTGGGCCATGGTGAGCTCGTACTGGTCGCAGTGCAGCCCATACCCGGCATCGGAGAGGGGCAGCGGCCGCCCGTCGGTCACAGCGATCCCCCACTGAGGACATACCTTCCGAGAGGCTAACACCGGGGCCTGGAGATACCTGCGCGGCGCTCCGTCAGCCGGAGACGACGACCGTGACCATCCAGCTCCCCTGGTTGCCGGTGCAGCGCAGCGCCTCGCCGCAGCTGGTGCGGTGGGCGCTGACGACCGCGCGCCCGGGGCGCACCGCATGGAAGGTGGCGGTCACCGTGCCGCAGCCCCCGCCGGGCACGCACTGGCCCATGGGAGCGGGGGAGTAGATGGGCTGGCCCGCGGAGCCGAGCACCGTGGGGTCGGAGGGAGGGTCGAACTGCCAGTACGTCGAGTGGAGCACCGCCCGCAGCGTCCCGCCCGTCCGCAGCGTCACCGTCGTCCCGTTGTCCGGCTCGGAGACGTCGCGAGAATCCGGCGCGCCGGGCGCGGTGGCGTCCGGGCTCGGCGAGGGCCGGGTGGCGGTGGCGGTCGGAGCCGGGGTGGCGGCCACGGTCGGGGTGGCGGTCACGGTCGGGGTGGCGGTCGCCGTCGCGATGGCCGGGGCGGGTGAGGCCGGCGGTCGGGTGGTGGCCGCGGCGCCGCAGCCGGCCAGAACGGCGGCGGCGAGGCCGGCGAGCGCTCGGTGCATCGAAGGGTCTCCTCTATGCGGTTCCGCCGCTCTCCCCGACGCGGGAGGGGGCTCCGGGGTTCCCGGGGCGCCCCGGCTCAGCTCCGTGCCGCGGCCCCGGCGCGGATCGCCGCCGGGGTGCGCGAGCGTCGCGGGCTCCAGGCGGGGCGCCGCTCGACGAACTCGTAGAGCATCGCCGGGCGTCCTGGAACCCCCTTCACCACCTGCCCGGTGCCGCGCACGAGCCCGGACTGCTCGAGCTCGCGGCGGAAGTTCGAGGCCTCATAGCTGACGCCGGAGATCGCCTCGTAGAGCCGGCGCGCCTGGGGCATCGTGAAACGCTCCGGGAGGAGGCCGACGGCGATGTTCGAGTACCAGAGCTTGCCGCGGAGCCGCTCGGTGCCGTCGGCGATCGTCGCGCCGTGGTCGAAGGCGACGTCGGGGAGGTCGTCGACGGGGAACCAGCGGGCGGTGGTCTCGCCCTCGTGGAGGACCGCCGCGTCGATGAGCGCGAGGTAGGAGATGGAGACGATCCAGCCACGCGGGTCGCGGCTCGGGTCGCCGTAGGTGTGGAGCTGCTCGAGGTAGACCGCGCCGACCCCGGTCTTCTCGGTGAGCTTGCGCTGGGCGGTCTGCTCGGGGAGCTCGTCGTCGTTCATGAAGCCGCCGGGGAGCGCCCACCGTCCCTGCTGGGGCGGCTCCTCGCGGCGGACGAGGAGGACGTGGAGCCGTCCGCTCAGGGGGGCGAGGATCACCGGATCGGCGGTGAGCGCGGCGGGGGCGTTGTAGCCCGCAGAGTTGACCGCGGTGAGCCTCGGCATCGCGGAGTGAGGCTAGCAGGGCACCGGCGGATCGATCGTGATCGCGCATGCTCGCCGCGATGCGCACCGCCGAGGTCGTCCTCCCCGGCCCGCTCGACGTCCCTGCGTCGCTCGAGGTGTTCCGCCGCTGGGGCGACGACCTCGCCGACCGCTGGGACGGGGAGGTCCTCCTCCGCACCCTGCGCGACGATGGGGCGACGGTCGCCTGGGCGGCGACGCCGGCGGGCGACACCCCTTCCCCGCGCCTGCGCGTCGGCGTCGACGACCCCGCCCACCTCGCGGCCGCGGTGGAGGCGGCTCAGCGGCTGTTCGTCACCGCGCCGGAGGCGTTCGAGGCGCTCCGCGCCGCCGACCCGGTCGTCGCCGCGGTCGAGGCCGGGCACCCCGGGATCCGCGGCTACCGCGAGCCCGACCTGCTCACCGCCATCGTCCGGCTCATCAGCGCCCAGCAGGTCAACCTGCGCTGGGCGGCGACGACCCGGGCGCGCCTGCTGCGCGCCACCGGGCAGGTCCGCAGCGTCGGCGGCCGCGAGGTGTGGGCGCTCGACCCGCAGCGGCTCGCCCGCACCGACCCCGCCGAGCTCCGCGCCCTCCAGTTCACCACCCGCAAGGCGGAGTACATCGTCGGCGCCGCCGTCGAGGTCACCTCCGGCCGCCTCGACATCGAGACCCTCCGCGAGCGCGACGACGGCGCCGTCGTCGCCCGGCTGACGGCGGTGCGCGGGCTCGGACGCTGGACCGCCGAATGGGTGCTGGCACGCACCCTGGGCCGGCCCGTGGTGGTGGCCGGCGACCTCGGCGTCCGCAAGGCGATCGGCGCCGCCTACCTCGGCGGCAGGATGCCGTCGGAGGCCGAGGCGCGGGCGGCGACGGCCCACTGGGGACCCGCCGCCGCGGTCGCCCAGGCCGTCCTCCTCCACTCGCTGGTGCGGGGTGAGAGGCCTTGACGGATGCGGTCCCCGGCGGCTTGAATTGCCCGCTCCGAGAGGCTGCCCGCCGCGCGGGGAAGCGGGTGCAGGGGTGCTCTTCACCACAGTCGACTTCGCCGTCTTCTTCACCACCGTCCTGGCGCTGAGCTGGCTCGTCCCGGCGTTCGGCACCCGCTGGAAGCTCCTCGTCCTCCTCGCGAGCTACGTCTTCTACGGCTGGTGGGACTGGCGATTCTGTGGTCTTCTCGCCGCCTCGACGGCGGTGAACCAGGCCGCCGCAGAGGCGATCGCCCGGAGGTGTGACGCCACCGCCCGCCGCGCCCTGCTCGCCCTCGCCGTCGCCGCCGGCCTCGTCACCCTCGGCTTCTTCAAGTACGCGGGCTTCTTCGCGAGCTCGCTCGCCAACGCCCTCGGCCACCTCGGCATCGGCGCCCCGCTACCGCTGCTCCAGGTGGTGCTCCCGGTGGGCATCTCCTTCTTCACCTTCCAGGCGATCAGCTACGTCGTCGACGTGTACCGGGGGACGATCCAGCCGGCGTCGCGGCTCGACTTCGCCGTCTACCTCGCCTTCTTTCCCCACGTCGTCGCCGGGCCGATCGTGCGCGCCCGCGAGTTCATCCCTCAGCTGCGCCGCAGCACCGCCGAGCCACGGCTCGACGGAGGGCGCGCGATCTGCCTGATCCTCGGCGGCCTCTTCAAGAAGATCGTGCTCGCGAGCTTCCTCGCCACCTCTGTCGTCGACCCCGTCTTCGGCGCTCCGGGTGCCCACTCGAGGATCGAGGTGCTCGCCGCGGTGTACGGGTACGCGGTGCAGATCTGGGCGGACTTCAGCGGCTACACGGACATCGCGATCGGCTGCGCCCTGCTCCTCGGCATCCGCTTTCCGACGAACTTCGACGCCCCGTACACGGCCACCTCCCTCCAGGACTTCTGGCGGCGCTGGCACATGACGCTCTCACGATGGCTGCGCGACTACGTGTACATCCCCCTCGGCGGGTCGCGCGGCTCGTCGCTCCTCACGGCCCGCAACCTCATGGTGACCATGCTGCTCGGCGGCCTCTGGCACGGCGCCGCCTGGACCTTCGTGGTGTGGGGTGGCATCCCCGGCGCCTACCACACCGCCGAGCGCCGGCTGCGCCCCCGCCGGCCGCCGGGGCGGACCGGCGTCGACCGCGCGCTCGCGCGGCTCCTCACCTTCCACGCCGTCTGCCTCGCCTGGATCTTCTTCCGAGCGGACTCCGTCGGCACCGCCGTCACCCTGCTCGGCCGCCTTCTCACCGGCGGTGGCCCCGCCACCCTCGTGACCCTGCCGGTCGTCGTCGCCATCGCCGCCGGGATCGGCGCGCAGTACGTGCCCGCCGGGACGGTGGGACGGCTGACGGCGCGCTTC
>DATKEY010000085.1:0-19957 GCA_035544475.1 Candidatus Dormiibacterota bacterium
GCCGCCGGGTCCCCCCGGTCCGCGGAGGAGGAAGAAGCGCACCTCGCCACGGGTGACGAGGGCGGCGAGCCGGTCGGGGTCGACGATGCGGTCGCCGCCCATGAAGCCGCCGAGCGCCATCGCCGGCCGGTCGCTCGCGAGCATGTACGGTGCGGCGCTCATCGCGGCGAGCGTCGCCATCAGGTACGGCGACGACCCGCGGTTCGCCTCCAGGTAGTGGAGCAGTCTCGGGTCGACGCCGCCGAACGCCACCGGTGCGCTCCCGCCCGCCGCGAACCGGCGGAGGAACGGCGCCACCCCGGCCGGCGGCGGGCCCGCGGTCGGCAGCGCCACCATCACCCGCGACGCGACCGTGTACCCGGTCCAGGTCGCGGGCGCGGCGAGCACCGCGGCGGCGGCGCATGCGGCGGCGAGCCCCGGCACCCAGCGCGTCGCGCGCCCCCGGCGCCGTGCGACCACTGCGAGGAGCACCGCCAGCGCCGCCGATGACGCCACGAGCGGGGTGAGCCAGCGGCTCCACCCGGGGAAGTCGGTGAGCACCGAGGCGGCCTCGGCTGCGGTGCCGGCGAGCGCCGCCGGCAGCAGCCAGGCGACCCGGGTCCGGGCCGCGGCCTCGCGCGCCAGGACGGCGGCGCCGATCCCCGCGAGGGCGGCGATCGCGGGCGCGAGCATCGTCAGGTAGTAGGCGTGCACGGTGCTCGCCACGCTGAAGAAGGCGCCCTCGCCGATGAGCCATGTGCCCCAGAGCAGCAGCGATCGCCGGCGCTCGTCGAAGGGCCGCCCCCACCGCTGCCGGAGCGTCGCCGCGAGGAGGCCTGCGAGCGCGAGCGGGAGCAGCCAGCCCGTCTGGCTGCCGAGTGGCTGCCGGAACAGCCGCAGCGGCCCGGCCGGGCCGGTCTCGCGGCTGCTGAAGGCGGCCAGCGCGGCTGCGCCCGGCGGCGCCGGCCGGCGGGGCCCGGACGCGGCGCCGGCCCGCTCGAAGCGGCCGCGGTACGGGCTCCCCGAGACCCGGCTCCACCCGTTGTAGCCGAGGGCGAGGTCGAGCTCCGAGTTGCCGGCGCTCGACCCGACGTAGGGACGCTGTGCCGGCGGGGTGAGGTCGACGGCGACCACCCAGCAGAGCGAGACGGTGGCGAGCACCGCTGCGGCGGCGCCGAGATGCGCGACCCGCTTCAGCCGGCGCACCGGCGCCGCGACGAGGTAGACGAGCCCGAGCGCGGGGACGACGAGGTAGGCCTCGAGCATCTTCACGTTGAAACCGAGTCCGACCAGAACCGCGCCGGCGAGCAGCCAGCGCAGCCGTCCCGTCCGTGCCGCGCGGCTCACCGCGAGAGCGGCGAGCAGGAGCACGAGGACGAGCTCGCCGTCGACGATGTTGCTGCGCGAGGCGACGACGCTGATCGGGCTGAGCGCGAGCATCACCGCGGCGGCGAGGCCCGCGCCGCGGCCCCACGCCCGCGCGACGAGGTGGTACAGGAGCGCCACCGACGCGACCCCCGCCGCCGCCTCGGGGAGCATCAGCGCGACCCCGCCGAACCCGAACACCTTCGCGCTGAGCGCCTGCAGCCAGAACCCGAGCGGTGGCTTGTCGATGCTGACGAAGCCGCCGGAGTCGAAGGAGGCGTAGACGAGGTTGTGCCAGCTGCCGAGCATGCTGCGCACCGCGGCGGCGTAGTAGGCGTTCCCGTAGCCGAGGTTCCACAGGCCCCAGCCGTTGAGGAAGGCGCTCAGGACGAGTACACCGCTCAGTGCGGCACGGCTCCGACGGTCGCTCTCAACCACTTCCGCCAGGGAGCATCACCCGTCCGGCGTAAGAGCCGGGTCAGGAGATTGCAAGAAAGCCGCAAGAGAGTGGCGCATCCCCGGGAGGGACGCGCCACTCTTCGGGGATCAGGCTGCGGCCCGATCCGGGGCCTGCGCCTCCCGCGTGGCGGCGGGAGCGATCCGGCTCCTGAACAGGGCGGCGGCCCGAGCCTTCCCGTAGTCCGCCAGGGTGAACCCCGTCATCGCCAGGGTGCCGACGATGAGAACGGCTGCGGGAACCACGTTCCACGCGGTGTTGGTGTAGTCCATGACGGTCGTGACCTCGCTGCTGGCGGCGGGCCCGATGCCCGTCGCGCCGACGTGCGGCGAGACCATGCTGTGAGTCCCGGCCTGACAAAAGGATTACGAAAAGGCCGAACCGTGAGTCGGCACCGGGAGTGCAGTCGTGCGGCGACTAGCCGATGAGGCTGAGGGGCGCGGTGCTCGTCACCAGGTCTCCGAGGAGGCGGTCGGCGACGACGATGAGCACGATGTAGACGACGAGGGCGACGATGGCGGGGACGTCGGCCTGCGAGCTGCGGCCGGCGACGGCGGCGAAGGGTCGCACGAGCGGCGACGACATGTCCTGGATCAGCCGCACCGCGGGGTGCCAGGGGCTCACCTTGAGGAAGGAGACGATCACCCGCAGCACGACGATGATGATCAGGATCAGCAGGATCGTGTGGACGACGTCGCGCGCGGCGAGCGCCAGGGTGAAGGCGAGCGAGCCGCCGCTCGGCTCGATGAGGTCGACGATGAAGTTGCCGAGGACCTGCAGGGCGATGATCGCGACGATCGGGGAGAAGTCGAGGCCGCCGATCGTCGGCAGGATCCGCCGGAAGGGGAGGAGCACCGGGTCGGTCACCGACGCGAGGGCGCGCACCAGCGGGTGCCATGGGGGGATCCCCGGGAACCAGGAGAGGAGCACGCGGGCGAAGATGAGGATGGTCTCGATGCGGACGACGAGTTGGACGATCTGTGCGAGCTCGTGCATGCCCCGATCCTACCGCCGGGAGATGACCCAGTCGGGACTCACGCGACCGGCTCGGCCGGCTGGGCCGGCCCGGGCGCCGTCTCGGCGTCGGCGGTCGCGGAAGCGGGGGTCGACGTCCCGGGGAAGCGACGGCGCAGGACGACGAGCAGCGGCACCCCGACGGCGAGGACGACGATCGCGGTCAGCTGGGCCTGCTTGAGGCCGAGCCCGACCACCGGCTCGCTCTCCCGCCAGTGGAAGATGATCAGCTGGCTCACCGCGTAGAGGACCACGTAGGTGATCGCCAGGACGCCGTCGCGGACGTGGCGGCGCAGCAGGGCGAGGAGGACCAGGCCGATGAGGATGGTCCCGATCGCCTCGTAGGCCGCGGCGGGCTGGTACGCGGTGCATTCGAAGGCGTTCGGGTCACAGAGGCTGAACCCGCGCTGGAGGATGGCGTCGGGGTTCGTGTAGGCGGTCGCCCAGGGGAGGGTGCTCGGGGAGCCGAGGATGTCCCCGTTGATGATGTTCCCGATGCGCCCGATCGGCTGGCCGACGACGGCGAAGAGCACCCCGCCGTCGGCGAGGACCCAGAACGAGATGTGGTGCCGCCAGGAGAGCACGGCCAGGGTGGCGAAGCCGGCGATGATCGCCCCGAAGAAGGCCATCCCGCCCTCCCAGAAGGCGAGGATGTGCTGGGGATGGCTGAGGTAGTAGCCGATGCCGCTCTGGACGACGTAGTAGAGCCGGGCGCCGAGCAGGCCCATGACGATCGTCCAGGTGATCAGGCGGTCGATGGTCGGGCGATCCACCCCGTGGCGGCTGAGGTGGGGGACGACCGCGACCCGGTAGCCCACGTAGAAGGCCACGGCGTACATCACGCCGTACCAGTGGATGGCGGCCGGGCCGAGGTGGAAGACCGGATCGATGCCGATGCGGATGACCGCGAGCGAGGGGCTCACGGCGCCATGATGCACCGGCGCAGCGGGCTGTTGTGTTTCGGTGACGGCGGTCTCACGGCGCCGACACGGCCGTACCATGGCCGCGTGACCGACGCCTCCGAGCTCCGGCCCCGCCGCCTCGTCATCGTGCTCGCCGCCGTCGCCGCCGCCGCCGTCGTGGCAGCCGTGATGATCCTGTCGGCGGTCGCGGGCGCCGCCGGCCCGGGCCCGGCGCCCTCGAAGGTGACCGTGCCGGCGGTGGCCGGCAAGCCGGTCTCCGGTCCGCTCCCCGCGGCCGCCGGCGCGGGCGACCCGAGCACCATCGGCGCCCCGGGCACCGAGGGCAGCGACGGCACCACCGGCGGTGCCGATTCCGGCGCCGACGGCAGCTCCGCCTCCGACGGGATCACCGCCCCCTCCACGGACAGCAACGCCGCGGACGACCCCGAGGGCCAGTTCGGGCCGACCGACAGCAACGGCACGGTCCTCGCCCCCGACCAGCCGGGCAGCACCGACCCGTCCCTGGGGATGACGCCCTAGGCTCCGCTAGTGGCTGGCCGCCTCGCGGGGATCCTCCGCGGGGGCCTGGCCGGTCCGCGGTGATCGTGTGGAGGTGTGGTCGCGCCGGCGCCGGCGGGGTGGCCGGGGGATCCGCACCCGGTAGCTCACCTTGAGCAGCCGCTCGCCCGCCGTCGCGCCCGGTCCGCGCCGGGTGATCACGACGTAGGCGACGATGACCGCCCCGATGAGCACGAGGAAGTCGCGGAGCCCGAAATGGCGGATGTGCGCCGCGGCCCTGATGATCCGGTCGGCGCCGCTCACGATCGTGGCGACGACGCCGAAGTCGAGGATGGCGGCGAGGACGAGCCGGGGGGCGCTCGGGACCTGGGAGATCATCCTCTCGAGATCCTCGTCGGCGCTCGGCACCTTGCGGATGGCGAGATAGGAGCCGACCCCCGCGGCGATGAGGAGGATGCCACCGGTGGTGACGCGCTCCACCCGGCCGAGCAGGTGCTCCGCGGGGGCGCCGACGGCGACGCCGATCCCCACCCAGATCACCTCCCAGATCGCGAGCGCCGGGATGGCGCCGGTGGCGAAGGTCCGCAGCGGCATCTCGCTCGCCCCCGCCACGAGGGTCGCGTAGGTGCGCACCCCGGGGAGGAGTCGGGTGATCCCGATCGAGCGCGACCCGGCGCGCTGCACCCGGGCGCGGGCGCGGTCGTAGGCCTTCTCCGCACGGAGCCGCACGGCGACGCCGCGCAGCCGCTCGGAGCCGAGCCTGCGGGCCCAGCCGAAGCCGGTGAGGCACCCCGCCACGAGGGCGACGTAGGCCAGGGGGACGAACAGCCACGGCGCGATCGCGTTGGTGCCGATCAGCAGGCCGGCGAAGACGAGGAGGACCTCGTTGGGGGCGAAGGGGAGGGGGACGCCGACCTCGTCGAGATAGAGAAGGGCGCAGAGCAGGAGGATGGCGACCGAGCCGTTCAGCCCGTTGAGGAAGCTCACGGAGATCCCTTGTCGAGTTCTGGGGACGGGCCGAGGCCCACCTCAGGATACGGGTGGGGGGTGGGGGCGCATATGCGTTGTCCGTCGCCGCGGAACGCAAGATCGCCACGGACGCCACGTTCAAGCGAGTGCGGAGGGGAACCGGACACCGGGTTTCCCGTGACGGATTTTTCAGGAAGGGAGCTGCGTACGCTCATGAGACTGTCCGGTCCCAGGTTCACCATGGCTCTTTCGGCGCTGATGGTCGGCGCCGCGAGCGTGGTGTTCGCCATCGGCGGCGGTGACCATCTGGTCGCCGGAGCCGCCACCAGTACGAGCGGTGGGGTGAGCGCGGGCCCCTCCCAGATCGTCGTCCAGACCATGGACTCGTGCAAGAGCGGCCTCGGCGGCGCCGCGTACGAGCTCCTCAACGCCAGCGGCCAGGTGGTCGCGAGCATCGGCTCCCAGGGCGCGTCCTCGCCCGGATCGGTCGGGGCCGCGGCGACCTGCCCCGACCAGCAGGGCGACTGCGTGAACACCGGCAAGGGCTGCCTCGTCTTCGGCGCGATGCCGCCGGGCGACTACCGCCTGCGCGAGACCGCGACCCCGAGCGGCAACACCACCAACCCCGACGGCTACGCCCCCTGCAACGGTGGCGCCGACTGCCAGTGGGAGACCGCCGACGTCACCATCAACCCCGACGGGTCGATCGTCGCCCAGGTCACCAACGTCGCCCCCAGCGGCAAGGTCGAGCCCTTCCCGAGCGATCCCAACCACTCGCAGTACTACGCGGGCACGCCGGCCGATCCGATCGTCTTCCACAACTTCGGTCTCGCCAAGCCGGGCTCGGCTCCGGTTGCGTCGCCGGGTGTGACCCCGGTCGGCAACCTCCAGTGCGACAACAACGGCGACGCCGACGACTGGTCGACCGGCACCCCCGGCTCGACCTGCCGGTTCCCGGAGCCGGCGGAGTTCACCGTCTGCCAGCATCCCACCCAGTTCACCCAGAACTCGGCGTGGAACGGCGTCGGCTTCGCCTGGCAGTGCCTGAGCAACCCGAACCCCCTCCCTGCGCACCTGCAGGAGATCACCCTGAGCGGCCCCGGCTCGGTGAGCGCGCTCTCGAACTTCTTCGTGTCGGCCAGCGGCGGCTACACACCGACGCTGGTGAGCGCCCAGGACCCGGGGATGAGCGTCACGCCGATGAACGGCGGCTTCTCGGTCGCGGTCGATCCGATCCGCACCGCCGCGACCAAGCACACCCCCGCCGGGATCGGCAGCGGCAGCATCACCATCACCCCACAGGGTGGCGGCGGCAAGCTCGTCGTCCTGGTGAGCCCGCCCTCGGCGAACTCGAACTTCATCGAGAACCTCTACCACGACCTCCTCGGCCGCTTCGGCGCCCCGGGTGAGATCGGCTACTGGTCGGACCGCATGACCGCCGGCATGCCCGGCTGGCAGGTCGCCCAGGCCTTCTCCACGACCCCCGAGTACCTCGGCGTCATCGTCGACCAGGACTTCCTGGCCATGGTCGGCAACCTGCCCGACGCGGGTGGCCGCGCCTTCTGGGTGAGCCAGCTCGTACACGGCATGAGCAACGACGTGATCATGGGTTCGCTCGGCGCCTCGCCCTCGTACTACGCGCAGGCGGGTGGCACCGACTCGGGCTTCATCAGCAGCCTCTACCTCAAGGTCCTCCATCGCACCGCGCCGCCAGGCGCCTCGGACATCCAGTACTGGACCTCGTACGGGCCGTTCGCGAGCAACCAGGCCGCCCGTCTCCAGGTCGCCAACGACATGTCCTTCTCCCACGAGCAGCACATGTTCGTCGCCGGCGGCTGGTACACGAAGTTCCTCAACCGCGCGCCGGATCTCGGTGGCCAGACGTTCTGGGCCAACCAGATGGATCACGGCGTCCTCCAGCAGGTCGGAGTGTCGTCCTTCACGAACACCCCCGAGTACTACGCCCTGCCCGCCAAGTACTGATCCTCCGCGGTGTGCGGCGGCGGCGCCCGGTCGACGTGACCGGCAGCGCCGCTGCCGCACCAACGGTCACGAGCCGGAGGGAGGGGACCCCGACGCGGGGTCTCCTCCCTCCGCACGTCTAGCGCCCCCGGCGGTCGCCCCAGAGGAGGATGTGGAGCCGGGGTGTGAGGTGGAACCCGTGCGCGAGCGCGGGCCCGGCGAGCTCGCGCATCCCTGCGAGCACGACCTCGGCGCTGGTGCCCTCGGGCATCACGTACACCGGTTCGAGCCGGTGCGCCGTCGCGAGCGCGGCGACCTCGTCGAGGTCGGCGGGGCTCGTCACCACGAACTTGAAGACGGCGCGGCCCGTGGCCCGCAGCGCAGCGAGCGCGGCGGGTCGGATCCGCTCCGCCTCCGCGATCCCGGAGTTGGCGAGCTTGGGGGAGACGTTGAAGGCGGTGACCAGCCGGGTGAGGGACGGCGGCGGCGCGACCGTCCCGTTGGTCTCGACCTCGACCCGCCAGCCGCGCTCGCCCGCGGCCTCGAGCAGCGGCATCAGCGCCCGTGCCTGGAGCAGCGGCTCGCCGCCGGTGATCACGAGCATGTCGACACCCATCTCCTCGACGGCGCTCGTCACGTCGCCGGCGTCGATGCGGCGCAGCTCCTCCTCGGGACGGTAGCGCCGCCAGTCCCACGTGTAGGGGGTGTCGCACCACGCGCAGTCGAGGTTGCAGCCGCCGAGGCGGACGAAGGCGCACCGCCGTCCCACCGACGGTCCCTCGCCCTGAAGGGTCGGTCCGAAGACCTCGGCGACGCTCAGCACGGTCAGCCCGCCGCGACGGCCTCGTACGCCGTCGGGTCGGTCACACCCGCGAGCTCGAACGCCTCGCGCCGCTCCACGCAGGTGCCGCAGCGTCCGCAGTGACGCTCGCCGCCGCGATAGCAGGACCAGGTGTGCTCGAAGGGGACGCCGAGGCGGTGCCCGGTGCGCACGATCGCCGCCTTGTCGAGGTGGAGGAAGGGCGTGACCAGCATGCCCGGGGGCGCGAATCCCTCCGTGGCCACCGTCTGCATCCGCCGGAACGCGTCGACGAACTCGGGTCGGCAGTCCGGATAGATCGGGTGGTCGCCGGCGTGGAAGGCCGCCGCCACGAGCGGCGCTCCCTCGGCGACCGCGACCGCGTGGGCGGCGGCGAGCATCACCGCGTTGCGGTTGGGGACGACGGTGACGCGCATCGTCTCGTCCGCGTAGTGGCCGTCGGGTACCTCGACGGCATCGTCGGTGAGCGCCGAGCCGCCGAGCAGCCGGCCGAGCGAGACGAGGTCGACGCAGTCCCAGCGCGCACCCAGCCGCTGCGCGCAGGCACGGGCGTCGTCGAGCTCGCGGCGGTGGCGCTGCCCGTAGTCGACGGAGAGCAGGTGGAGCGGAGCGTGTCCACGGCTTGCGAGGAGGTGGGCGAGGGTGACGGAGTCGAGACCCCCGGAGACCAGCGCCACCACTCCGCCCGCCCGGGCCCCCGCCTCCGACGTGGCGCCCGGCTCTCGGGTCATGGCTCGTCCTCCGACTCGCCCACCGCCCCGGATCCTCGCACATAGTCGACACCGTCGTCGCCGAGCCGCTTGCGCATCACCTCGAACGCCTCGGGGTTGTCGTCGACCAGGACGAAGCGGCGGTCGAGCCGCCGCGCGGCGGCGCCCGTGGTCCCGCTGCCGGCGAAGAAGTCGAGGACGCAGTCGCCCGGACGCGTCGACGCGGCGATGATGCGGCGCAGCACCCCCTCCGGCTTCTGGGTCGGATAGCCGGTCTTCTCCCTCCCGGTCGGCGACACGATCGTGTGCCACCACACGTCGGTGGGGAGCTTGCCGCGGCTCGCCTTCGCCGCGGTGACCAGGCCGGGCGCCATGTACGGCTCGCGGTCGACCTCGGCGCTGTCGAACCAGTAGGCGTCGGGGTCCTTCACGTAGACGAGGATGTTGTCGTGCTTGGCGGGCCACCGGCGCGTGGCACGCGCGCCGTAGTCGTACGCCCAGATGATCTCGTTGAGGAAGCGGTCGCGGCCGACGAGCGCGTCGAGCAGCACCTTGACGTGGTGCACCTCGCGGTAGTCGAGGTGGACGTACAGGGTCCCGGTCGCGCCGAGGACCCGCCACGCCTCGCACAGCCGCGGCTCGAGGAAGCCGAGGTAGTCGTCGCGCGTGTCGTGGTAGGCGCGCGTCCCCGTGGTCTCGGTGCGGTAGCGGCGTCCGCCGAAGCCGGTGCGGTCGCCGTCGGCGCTGTGGACGGTGCGCATCGAGATGCGCCGCTGCGTCCTTCCTGTGTTGAAGGGCGGGTCGATGTAGACGAGCGCGACCCCGGCGTCCGGCAACCTGCCGAGCACCTCGAGGTTGTCGGCGAGGTGGACGCGTCCGCGGCCGGGGCCGGGGAGCGCGAGCGGCGCGGCGGTCGCGCTCAGCTGCGCCAGCGCACGAGCGGGGGGGCGCCGTTCACCACCCCCTGGAGCGGCTCCCCCTGCATCGCCCGGCTCAGGTTGCCCGCGATCATCGAGAAGATGCGCATCCGCGACTCCGAGGTCGCGCCGGCGATGTGCGGTGAGAGCAGCACCCGCTCGCTGTCGCGCAGCGGCGATCCCGGACCGAGCGGCTCGTTGGCGAAGACGTCGAGCGCGGCGCCGCCGAGCCCACCGCTCGCGAGCGCCTCGACGAGCGCCGCCTCGTCGACGAGGCCGCCGCGACCGGCGTTGACGAGGATCGCCCCGCGCGGCATCGACGCGAGCCGGGCGGCGTCGATCATGCCGCGGGTCTCGGCGGTGAGCGGGACGACGAGCACGAGCACGTCGCTGCGGCGGACGAGGTCGTCGAGCTCGCGGTAGGTCGCGCCGTGCTCCTCCTCGGGTGGGCGGCGGCGCCGCGACCAGTACGACACCTCGGAGTCGAAGGCGGCGAAGCGCGTCGCGCAGCGGCTGCCGATGTCGCCGAAGCCGACGATGCCGACCCGCCGGCCGCTGAGCTCGCGGCAGCCGCGGTCACCCGCCTCGAGCTGCGGCCAGCGTCCGGCGCGCACCTCGGCGTCGGCCCAGCAGAGCGACCGGAGCACCGCGAGCGTCGCGGAGAGGCACCATTCGGCGACGCCGATGGCGTTGGCTCCGGCGGTCGAGGCCACCGGGACCCCGGCGGCCGCCCAGGCGGCGAGGTCGATCGAGTCCGTCCCGGCGCCGGCGTTCTGGATGTACCCGATGCCCTCGGCGCGCGCGGCCTCCTCGGCCCCGAGCCGCAGGGTCGAGCTCCAGTCGGCGAGGACGACGTCGGCGCCGTCGAGGACGGCGTGCACCCCGTGCTGGTCGCGGCTCTGCGGGACGACGACGTCGATCCCCGCGCCGTCGAGGAGGGTGACCATCTCGTGCGGGATGCCGGGCGCGAGCGCCGCCATCCGCAGCCGGCGTCCCGCTGCGCCGTCGCCCGTCATCGCACCTGCTCCTCCTCCTCGGCCGTCGGTCGGCCACCATCCTAGTCAGAGATGCGGGCCGCGGCGCCGGAGGGGATCAGGACGGAGGCGGCGGCGGAGGCGCCATGCCCGTCAGATCGGCGCGCCGCTCGAGATACTCCGAACGGGTGACCTCGCCGCGGGCGTACCGCATGTCGAGCTCGTCGAGGCCCGGGGAGCGGAACGGCGCCGGCCCCTGGGTCGTCCGGGGACGGCTGAGCAGGTATGCGCGCACGAGGTAGACGATCGCGGCGATGACGAGCAGGACCGCGATGAAGCGGAGAACGCTCGCGAGGACCCACTGCCACTCGCTGCCCCGGTGGACGGCGAAGCCGGGACCCTGGAAGAACGGTCCCTTCATGACCATCGACGTTGCCCCCTCGTGGTCCACCGTGGTGGATTGACTTTAGAACAGTCTGGGACGTTCGGCATAACCGGCGTGTAACCTCCCCGTCGTGTCCGAACGCCCGGGCCCGCCGGTCCGCCGCGCCACCGCCGCCGACGTCCCCGCGCTCGCGCGCACCCTGGCGCGAGCCTTCGGCGACGACCCGGTGTTCCGCTGGCTCTTCCCGCTCGGGCACTCGCGGGTCGCACGGAACACCACCTTCTTCGAGCTCGAGCTCCGTGACGTCCACCTGCGCCACAACGAGGTGTGGACCGCGGGCGACGGGGCGTCCGCCGCGCTCTGGGACCCGCCGGGCCGCTGGAAGGTCCCGCTCACGACCCTTGCTCGGACGGCCCCGTCGCTGGTGCGGCTCCTCGGGGCGCGGACCCCGGTCGCGCTGCTCGGCCTCAGCCGGATCGAGGCTCGGCATCCCCCGGCCCCGCACTGGTACCTCGCGATCCTCGGCACCGACCCCGACCAGCAGGGCCGGGGGATGGCGTCGGCGGCGCTGGCGCCGGTGCTCGCCCGCTGTGACGCCGAGGGGACCCTCGCCTACCTCGAGACCGCGACCCCGGAGAACGTCCCCTTCTACGAGCGCCACGGCTTCACGGTGACCGGCGAGACGACCATGCCCCGCGGCCCGTATCTGTGGCTGATGACCCGGCAGCCCCGTCGCGGCGGCGGTTGACGGCCGACACCCTAGACTCCGCCGATCCGAGACCGTGGCAGAGGAGAGAGAGACCGTGATCCGCCTGTCGTTGCCCGCGCCGATGCTGCGGGCGGTGGTGCGCTCGAGCTTCCGGCCGCTGCTCGGCCGGCGGGTACCGGTCCGTGCCCAGCGCGTGATCTGCGAGGCGATGCTCCGGCCGCTCACCGTCACCCGGGGCGCGCGGATCCGGGCCATCGATCTGGGCGGGGTCCCCACCGAGGTCGTGGAGCACGACGGCGCCGACCGGACCGCCGCGATCCTCTACCTCCACGGCGGCGGCTACACGGCCCTCTCGCCGCGCACCCATCGGGCACTCGCCGCCCATCTCGCCCTCGCCACCGGCTGCCCGGTGTACTGCGTCGACTACCGGCTCGCCCCCGAGCATCCGCACCCCGCCGCGCTCGACGACACCCTCGCCGCCTACCACGCGCTCCTCGCCACCGGCCTGCGGCCTGACCGCGTCGCCATCGCCGGCGACTCCGCCGGCGGCGGGCTGACGCTCGCCGCGGCGCTGCGGCTGCGCGAAATCCGCGGACCGCTGCCCGCCGCGCTCGGGCTCATCTCGCCGTGGCTCGACCTGACCCTGAGCGGCGAGTCGGTCACCGAGCTCGCCGCGACCGACCCGCTGCTCACACCATCGTGGCTGCGCGCGTGTGCGCAGGCGTACGCGGGCGGCCGATCCCCTGACGACCTCGAGCTCTCACCGCTCTTGGCCGACCTGCGCGGTCTGCCGCCGGTGATGGTGCAGGGCGGCGCCGACGACGTCCTCGTCAGCGACGCCGACCGCTTCGTCGAGCGTGCCCGGGCCGCAGGGGTGCAGGTCGAGCACGACCGGGTCGAAGGCCTGTGGCACGACTTCCAGGTGCTCGCGGGCATCCTCGGCGAGGCGGAGACCGCGCTCGCCCGCCTCGGCGTCTTCCTCCGCACGCGGATCGAGGGCACGCCCCGCACCCCGAGCGTGGCGATCATCGGCGGCGGGTTCGCCGGCGTCGGCCTGGGCATCCGTCTCCGGCAGCACGGCTTCGACGACTTCACGATCTTCGAGAAGGCGGACCGGGTCGGCGGAGTGTGGCGCGAGAACACGTACCCGGGCGCCGCGTGCGACATCCCCTCGCACCTGTACTCGTACTCGTTCGAGCGCAAGCGGGACTGGTCGCGCCGCTTCTCGCCCCAGTCCGACATCCTCGGCTACCTCGAGGACTGCGTGCACCGCTACGGGCTCGACCGTCATCTGCGCCTCGGCACCGAGATCGCGTCGGCCGACTTCGACGAGGGAAGCCGGCGCTGGCGCCTGCGCACCGCCGCGGGCGAGACCGTCGAGGTCGACGTCCTGGTGACCGCCTGCGGCCAGCTGAGCCGTCCGGCGATGCCGGCGATCCCGGGCATCGAGAGCTTCGCCGGCACGTCCTTCCACTCGGCGCGCTGGGACCACTCGTACGACCTGACCGGGAAGCGGGTCGCGGTCATCGGCACCGGCGCGAGCGCCATCCAGTTCGTTCCCGAGATCGCGAAGCGGGTGGAGCGACTCCACCTCTTCCAGCGAAGTGCCCCCTGGGTCATCCCCAAGTTCGACGGTCGCTATGGCGGCGGCCACCGCTCGCTCTTCCGCTGGCTCCCGCTGTGGCCGCTGGCGGCACGGCTGGGCTGGTTCCTGTACATGGAGTTCGCGACCGTCGGCTTCACCCGGAAGCGCTGGCTCGTCGGCCCGATCCGCCTCGGTGCCCGGACGATGCTGCGCACCCAGGTGCGCGACCCCGAGCTGCGTGCGCGGCTCACCCCCGACTACGAGATGGGGTGCAAGCGCGTGCTCATCAGCTCCGACTACTACCCCGCGTTGGCGCGGGAGAACGTCGAGATGATCACCGAGGCGGTGCGGCAGGTGACCGCGCACGGGGTGGTGACCGCCGACGGCGTCGAGCGTCGCGTCGACGCCATCGTCTACGGGACCGGGTTCACCGCCAACGCCTTCCTCGCGCCGATCCACATCCGTGGGCTCGGCGGGCGGTCGCTCGACGACGCATGGAGCGACGGCGCCGAGGCGTACCTCGGGCTGAGCGTGAGCGGGTTCCCCAACCTGTTCATCATGTACGGCCCGAACACCAACCTCGGGGCGGGGTCGATCATCCACATGCTCGAGAGCCAGATGACCTGGATCGTGGGAGGGGTCACCGAGATGACGCGAAGCCCCGGTGCCGCCCTCGACGTGCGCGACGGCGCCCAGACCGCCTTCGACCGCGAGGTGCAGGAGCGGCTGCGCACCTCGGTGTGGCAGAGCGGCTGCACCAGCTGGTACCGGACCCCGTCGGGGCGGGTGGTGAACAACTGGCCCGGGCTGATGTCGGAGTACCGGCGGCGCACCCGGCGTTTCGACACCGCCGCCTACCGAGTCCTGGCCCCGGTGGCAGCCGCCGGCGGCGATCGCGAGTTGACAGGCGTCGAGGCATGACGCGCCCGGTTTTCGACGTCGACGGGAAGGTCGTCCTCGTCACCGGCGGTGCCCGCGGGATCGGCCACGACACCGCGTGCCGGTTGGCGTTACGTGGGGCGCGGCTCGCGCTCCTCGACATCGACGGTCCCGCGGCCGAGCGCGCCGCCGCGGCCATCGGCCCGGGTGCGATCGCCCTCGCCGTCGACGTCAGCGACGCCGCCGCGATGGCGGATGCGGTCGCGACCGTCGTCGAGCGCCTCGGCGGCATCGACGTCGTCATCGCCAACGCGGGCATCGAGCCGCCGCCGGCGACGATGCTCTCGGTCGATCCCGCCCAGTTCGACCGCGTCCTCGCGGTCAACCTCCACGGCGTCTGGAACACGGTGAAGGCGACCCTTCCCCACGTCGTCGCGCGGCGCGGTCACGTCGTCGTCGTCGCGTCGGCCTACGCGTTCATGAACGGAGCCATGGCCGCGCCCTACGCGATCAGCAAGGCGGCGGTCGAGCAGCTCGGACGCGCGCTGCGCAGCGAGCTCGCCCCCCACGGCGCGACCGCGGGCGTCGCCTACTTCGGCTTCATCGACACCGACCTGACGCGCCGCGCCTTCGCCTCCGAGGTCGTCGGCGCCGCCCGGCGCGCGCTCCCCGGCTGGCTGACCCGCCCGATCGAGGTCGGCCGTGCCGGCGAGGCGATCGCCCGGGGGATCGAGCGACGCTCTGCGCGGATGACCGCACCCGGGTGGGTCGCACCGGCATCCGTGCTCCGCGGGGTGATCGCCGGCCTCGACGGCCTGATGACCCGAGACCGGCGCATGCACGCCGCGATCCACCTCGCGGAGTCGTCGAAGCCCGCCGTCGCCGAGCCGGCGCCTCCCGCGGAGGCGCGGACCGGCTGACGTCCTCCGGCGTTCAGGCCTGGGTCAGGGCGTCTGCGTGGGCGTGGAGTGTGGCGACGCCGGCGGATGGGTGGAGCGGTGGGTCGGCCCCGGTGTCGGGGTCGCCGTGCCCGCCGGCCCGCTGCGCGGGGTGTGCGACGAGGACGGGCTCTTCGACGGCGACGGAGTGTTCACCGGCACCGAGCGCTCCCGAGCGCGCCCCGAGACGTCGGCGACGGCGCCGACGGCCCCCGCGACCGCGACCGCGGCCGTCACCACCCCAGCGATCCGCTTTGCCGCCCTGACGCGCTGGGTACGGGTCACGCGCGCAGTCTACTCCGATGGAACGGGTGTTCGGGGGGTTGTGTGCTAAGCAGTCCCGGATGCCGCTCCACATCAGCTCCCACCCCGTGGTGCACGACTGCCTCGCCCAGCTGCGCGACGAGCGCACCGAGCCCGACGAGTTCCGCGCCCTCGCCCGCAAGCTGATGACCCTCCTGCTCTACGAGGCGACCGCCGAGCTGCCGACCCGGCGGGGGTCGGTGACGACGCCGATGACCGAGGCGCAGGCGGCGTACCTCGACGTCGAGGTGGTCGCCATCCCCGTGCTGCGGGCCGGCCTGGGCCTCCTGTCACCGGTGCTCGACCTGCTCCCTCGCGTGAGCGTCGGCTACCTCGGGCTCGAGCGCGACGAGGAGACCGCGACGGCGCGGATCTACTACCGGAAGCTCCCGCCGCTCGCCGGCAAACTCCCACTGCTGCTCGACCCCATGCTCGCGACCGGCGGCTCGGCGCGGCAGGCGCTCGACCTCATCGCCGAGGCGGGCGGACGCGGGGCCCGGATGGTCTGCGTCGTCGCCGCCCCCGAGGGCGTCCGCCACGTCGAGGAGACCCATCCCGACGTGCACATCCACACCGCCGCGCTCGACGACGGCCTGAACAGCAGGGCGTTCATCCTGCCCGGCCTCGGCGACTTCGGCGACCGCCTCTTCGGCACCCCCGCAGGCGCGTGACCGGATGAACCTCGTCCACCGCCGCTACTGCCGCTCCGACCACTGGGCGCGCACCCTCGAGCGGGCGATCATCCCCCCGGTGCTCGACCCCGTCGACCTCGGCGACGAGGTGCTCGAGATCGGCCCGGGGCCGGGACGCACGACCGACGTGCTTCGCACGCGGGTGCCGCGGCTCACCTCCCTGGAGATCGACGACCGCCTCGCCGCGGCCCTCGCCGCGCGGATGCGCGGCACCGACGTCCGCGTCGTCCACGGCGACGGCACCGCCATGCCCTTTCCCGACGCGAGCTTCTCCGGGGTCGTGTGCTTCACCATGCTCCACCATGTCCCCTCGGCGGCGCTCCAGGACCGGCTGCTCGCCGAGGCCTGCCGCGTGCTGCGGCCCGGGGGCGTCCTCGCCGGCAGCGACAGCGCCGGCGGCACGATCGTCTTCCGGCTGCTCCACGTCCGCGACACCATGGTTCTCCTCGATCCGGCGGCACTCCCCGAGCGGCTGCGCCGCGCGGGCTTCGACGGCGTGCAGGTGGAGGGCGGATCCCGTGTCCGGTTCTCCGCGATGCGCCCGGCGTAGACTCGTCCGAGGCGTGGCGCGGCACCCAATCGTGGCGGGGTGGTGAGATCGTGGGCGCGGAGAGGCAGGTCCCCGAGCACGTCGCCCGGAGCATCGAGCGCGGGCGCAGGGCGCTCACCGGCAGCCCCGAGATGCTCCGGGCGATCGCCGACGAGATTCAGAGCTGGACGTGGGATCCGGACCGGATCGTCGAGCAGACCCAGGAGCGGCTGCAGAGGATCGCCGAGATGGTCGCCGACCTCCAGGAGAAGCAGGCGATCCTGCTGAGCCTGGCCGAGGCGTTGCGGCCGGAGCGGTTCGAGCCTCCCTACCTCTGAGGGGTCAGGCGCACGCCATCCCTCCTCTCACCTCGTGATCGCGATGCAGGCCATCTCGACACGGGCACCGAGTGCCTGTCAGGCATTTCGCAGTGTGCCGGGCGAGGGATTCGAACCCTCACGGGGGGTTGCCCCAACGGTTTTTGAGACCGCCGCGTCTACCGTTCCGCCAGCCCGGCGTGGCGCCATCGTATTCGAGGAGAGGCGCATGCTACGCGGGCACGGGTCGAGTGCCGAGGAGCCAGTCCGTGTAGTGGGTCGGCGCGATGCGGGCGTCCCTGGGGGCGAGGAGGACGTCACCGTGGACGGCCGCGAACATGCCCGCCGTGTCGTCGGTGACGACCGAGCGGCCGTCGCTCCTGGCGGCGAGGGTGAGCCGGCCCAGTTCGTCGAGGGGGTAGACGTCGGGACCGGCGATGTCGAGGACGCCGTTCACAGGGGTCTCCATGGCGACCTCGGCGACGGCGGCGGCGACATCTGCGGCGGCGATCGGCTGCAGTGGCGTGCGAGGCAGGCGGACGGTGTCGGCGTCGGCCGTCCAGGAGAGGGCCGCCTCCATGAACTCCATGAACTGCGTGGCACGGACGATGGAGTACGGGATCGGCCCGGCCTCGAGGACGGCCTCCTGGAGGACCTTGGCCCGGTAGTAGTCCAGCTCGGGCACCTGGTCCACGCCGACGATGGAGAGGATGACGAAATGCCCGACCCCGCCTTTCTCGCTCGCGGCGAGAAGGTTGTCCATCGACGTCCGGAAGAACGCGGGTGAGGCGTCGTCGAAGGTCGGCGAGTTCGTCAGGTTGACGACCACGTCGGCGCCGGCCAGGGCCCCCGTCAGGCCCTTGCCGCTGATGATGTCCACGCCGGTGGACAGGGAGTGCGGGACGGCTTCGTGCCCGGCCGTGTTCAGGATCTCCACCACCTGCGACCCGATCATTCCGGTCCCGCCGATGACTGCGATCTTCATGGCATGTCCCTTCATTCCACCACGCGGCACCGACCGCGCTCGGGCGGTCGGCGGGATCAGCGACCAGACGAGGCAAGGCGAGTGACAGGACCGCCCAAGCACATCACGTGTCTCCCCGGAAGCTGCCTCGCTTGTACTGATGCCGATCATGCATCAGCGCGGTCTTCGAGGAGTCAGGACCCGGTGCCGGGCAGGACGAACGTCACCGGCTTGCCGTCCGAGATCGGGACGCTGAGGACGGTGGGACTGCCCACGGGCCCGGAGGTCTGGACGCGCACCGTGACCAGGCAGCTCGCTCCCGGGGCGAGGTGGGTGCCGGCGCAGCCGTCGTGGACGATGGCCGCGGTCGCGATGCTCGACAGGCTGCTCGCGCCGGCGACGAGATCGGTCTGGCCGGTGTTGCGCACCGTGGCGTAGTAGAGGTTGCCGCCGGAGAGCGGCGAGCTGATCGAGATCACGGGGGATGCGGTGGGCGTCGCCGCGGCGGACGCGGCCGGGCCGGTCGCGACCGCGTCGGAGGTCGGTGTGGCGGATGGGGTCGCAGCGGGGCTGGCCGACGCTCTCGGCGCCGCAGTGCGCGGCGCCGGCGTCGCCGTGCTGCGCGGCGCGAGAAGGCCGGTCGACATCCGTGGGGCGAGCGCCGTGGACGAGGCCGCGTTCTGGGCGCCGCCCGCGAGACCGTGGTGCACGCCGATGACGGCGCCGGTGGCGGTCGCGAGGACGGTCGCGGTGTACGCGGTCGCCGCGACCGGCGACCACAGCCAGCGCGGCCGCGGAGGGGCGGGGCGGTTCCGGAGCGCGGCCGCGTCGGGGTCGCGGTAGCCCGATTCGGCGATCGCCCGGCGGGCGGTCGTGAGGAACGCGCTCGCAGTCGGGTAGCGGTGCTCCCGGTTCGTCGCCGTGGCGCGGGCGATGACCTCGTCGAGGCCGTCGGGGACCCGGCGCCCCGGGTCGAGGCAGAAGCGCAGAACGCTGCCGAGCGCGTAGACGTCGGTGCGCGGGTCGACCTCGTCCCCGTCGACCTGCTCGGGGGCCAGGAACTCCGGCGTGCGCGTCGCCGACGTCCCGAAGTCGGTGAGGAGAGCGTGCTCGGCGCCGTCGGGGGTCGCGATCAGGATGTTGGCGGGCTTGACGGCCCCGTGGATCAGGCCGCGCGCGTGCGCCGCATCGAGGGCGGCCGCGACGCCGGTCAGCAGCGTCACCGCACGGTCCGCGTCGAGGTGATCCGCGCGCGCGATGAGCGCTGCGAGGTCGACACCGGGCACGTACCGCGTCGCGATGCAGAGGTGCCCGTCCGCCTCACCGGTGTCGTGGACGGGCGCGATGTGCGGGTGGTGGAGATCGCGGAGAGTCGCCGACACCCGCGCGAGACGCTGCCGCGCCGGCTCGTCCAGCCGCGCGTCGAGGATCTTCAGCGCGACCGTGCGTCCCTCGGAGTCGACGGCACGGTGAACGGTGGCCGAGGCCGTGCTCCCGACGAGCTCGATGAGCCGGTAGCCGCCGAATCTCTCCCCGTGATAGGCGACGCTCACTGATTCACCACCTGGTCGTTGAGGGCGAGGCGGCCGGTCCCCCCCCGGCCCCTTTTCGCGAGGGCCCCCATGGTGACCCCGGACCGCGGAAACCATCGCGCGTCGTGGCAGCTTCGTTGCACGCTGAAGCGTCGGCGTCGCGGCGGCGCGCGGACCGTACTGATGAAATGTGTCCGTCTCCCACCCATGGAATTTGTCACTGTCGTGGGTGGATCTCCACCGGTCGCAGAGCGGGTGGGTCGTGGCCGGAGGGACGGGGCGGTCGTCGTGAGAGTGGGTGGTACGGTGGCCGGAGGCACGACCCAGACCAGCGGAGTCCCCCCTGTGAGCACCACGTATCCGTCCGCGACCGTCGATGTCCCCGAGCGACTCTCCGTGCGGCGTCTGCAACCGGAGGCGTACCGCGCGCTGCTGCAGCTGGAGCGTGCCACCGCCGAGGCGGGACTGGAGCCCTCCCTCCGCGAGCTCATCAAGTTGCGTGCGTCGCAGATCATGGCGATCGCCGTGATCAACGC
>DATKEY010000086.1:0-14038 GCA_035544475.1 Candidatus Dormiibacterota bacterium
CGACAACCCCATCATCAGCAGCGTGGCGACGAGCGTCCGCTTGCGACCGACGCGGTCGCCGAGGTGCCCGAACAGGATGGAGCCGAGCGGCCGGAACAGGAACGCCACGCCGAAGGTCGCGAAGGAGGCGACGGTGCCCGCGGACGCCCCGAGCCCGGGGAAGAACACCTTGGCGAAGACGAGAGCGGCTGCGGTGCCGTAGATGAAGAAGTCGTAGAACTCGATCGTGGTGCCCCACAGGCTGGCGAGGGCGATCCGGCGCATCGGGACTCCGCTCCCAGCACGCGATGTATGGGTGTCGGTACGCAACCTCGGGCCTCCGGAACATAGGGGGGACAGATCGACGTCGTGGCTCCAGCGCGTTTGGGGACGCGCGTCCACGCAATCAGGGACTGATTCGGACTGTCGACGCAGTCGGGCTGCGGTCGGTCGCGCAGCGCCGGGCGATCGATCGTGGGGCAGCATACAGGCCGCCCCCGGCCGGGTCTGCTGTGAAGAGCGAGAGATTCCGGCGGCCCGGTTCTAGGCTTCGTGCATCGCGACACCCAGATCCGGAGTCCCGCGAGATCGGGACGGTGGACCTGGCGCTGAAGGCCTCACCGCAGGCAGGGGCGGCAAGGGCGACCGCCGAGCTCAGCCTCATCGCGAGGACCGGTCATGTACACAGGGGTGAAGTGTCCGGCACTGGGAAAGCTCATCTCAGTGCCCACGCAGCCGCTTGGAGATCTGCCACACCACCAGTCCGATGACGACGAGCATCAGCAGCAGGAAGTAGATATGCATCCGGGTCACCTTTGGGTCGGGTTGCGCAGAAAGGGCCGCCCTCTCGCGAATGAGAGGACGGCCCCGCTGCCAGCGGTTGGGCGAGGGGTGTGAGAGCCTAGAGGCCCGCGGCGGTCGCGCCGTAGGTAGCCTGCGCGACGGTGTAGCCGTCACCCGCCGAGGAGGAGAGCTGCTGGATCATGGCGGCCCGGGAGAACGGTGAGATGGCGAGGTAGTTCTTGGCCGCCTGAGCCGCCTCGGCGTCCCAGTTGGCGTGCTGGGCATCGACCCCGTAGGTCGCGTCCGCGAGCGAGTATCCGTCACCGGCCGTCGAGCTGAGCTGATGGATCAGGCCGGTCCGCGAGAAGGGCGCAAAGGAGAGGTAGTTCGCCGCAGCCGCAGCCGCGTTGGCCTCGCCGGTCGTCACCGCGGGCGTGGGCGGGGCCGTCGGCGGCGCGGTCGGCCTGGGCGTCGGCTTGGCGGTCGGCGGAGCGGTGACCACGGCGGGCTTGGCGGTGGCCTGAGCGCTCACGGTGGTGCTCGGAGTCGAGGTGCTCGACGCGACGGTCGGCGTGTCCGCGCCGCATCCTGCGAGGAGAGCGGCGGTGCCGGCGGCTGCGAGTGTGGCGACGATGGTGCTGGTGCGCATGGGGGGTGTCTCCGGGGAACTTCGGGCTGGCAGACCCGATGTGCCTACCCTGCGCCCGCTCCCACCAAGGACCGAGGGCGATCGCCGCTACGACACGGATCGCTCGCCATTACGGACACGAACGCGTCACAGGGGCACGACGCCTGGCGCCGTGGACAGCGACCCACGGGTGCGGGCATGACCACCACCGATGCGTAAGCCCTGCCTGCCCTATGCATCGCAGCGCCAAGCCGGCCGCCCCAGCATCCCGGGCCTGCGCCTCAACCGCTGACTGCGGAGGAAACCCCCTGCTCGCGCAGCGCTTTCCGTGCCCTATCGCTCCTGCCCCCACACGACCGGGAGGGACCGCAGATGGCACCGAGGAAGCCGCGTACCCGCATCCTCGAGCTGCCTCCGAGGCTCGCGTCGCCCGACGACTGGGACGCCGCCCTCGCCAACCTCCGACGCCTCCTCGCCGGGCTTCACGCCCACATGGCCGAGATTGAGGCCGCGCTCGTCCAGCTAGAGGCGTGGAGGCAGGCGGAGCTGGCGGCGAGGCACGCGGCGCAGAGCGGCGAGGCACGCGGCGCAGAGCGGCGAGCGGTAGACCTCCGGCCAGCCTACGCGCCCTCGGCGCCGGTGTCAGCAGCCCGGGCGGATGGGCCCGCTGGTTGATGTCAGGGTTGATGTCAGAGGCCCTCGAAGCGGCCCCCGTTGACGCCGCCCGGGCACGGGGACCTCGCGAAGAAAACCATTGCGCTGCAACGCTTGTGGCGGAGCGAGAGGGATTCGAACCCTCGAGACGAGTTGACCCCGTCTACCGCATTTCCAGTGCGGCGCCCTCGACCAACTAGGCGATCGCTCCGCCGGCCATTGTAGCGGGGGTGCGACGACCCTCCCCCGAGTTCCGTCGGGCCCCTGGACGGCCGGTATACTCGCGCGCGGAGAGGTGTCCGAGTGGTTGATGGTGCCGCTCTCGAAAAGCGGTGTGGTGATGAGCCACCGCGGGTTCGAATCCCGCCCTCTCCGCCAGGCCGGCGGCGATCGGGGGAACGCACGTGTGGACCCCTCCGACTGGCTGCCCGGCCGGGACACGTATACTCGGTACGACCCCCCAGGTCAGCTTTCGTGCTCGTCCTCAACTTCTCGAACGGACCGCGCGTTGTGCAGAGCGTTCGAGAAGGCAGGAGACAGAGATGTCCAACGGGACGATCAAGAAGGTCGCGCACGACCGCGGATTCGGATTCATCAGCGCCGACGATGGTCAGGAGTACTTCTTCCATCGGAGCGGCCTCAACAGCTCGCTCGATTTCGACCGCCTGACCGGCGGAGAGGCCGTCACCTTCGAGGTGGAGGCCAGCCCGAAGGGCCTGCGGGCCGGCAAGGTGTCCGCCGCCTGATTCGGTGATGCCGGGCTCGCCTCCGTCGCCGGCGCGCGGCGGAGGCGCCGCCCGGTCGCTCCAGGAGGCCGGTCAGCCGGCCGTGACCCCCGGTGCGGCGTGGGGCGTGATCCTGCTCGAGCCGGCGGCGTCCTCGCAGCACGCAGTCTCGGCCAGGGTCCGAATCGACGCGAGAAGCTCGCCGGCACGCAGCGATGCGTCGCCGCCCCCCTCGCCCTGAGCAGCACGCTGGAGGTCTCCGTCGAGGATGCGGACGCACACCATCGTGCGGAGCACGTCCAGCTCGTGGACGCCGTCCATGGTCGGAGGCCCGTCGTCGACGAGCGCGAGCCGGGCCACGGAGAGATGCGAGGCGAGCTCCCCGGCGACGCCGACCGCGTCGAAGAGGAGAGACGCCGCCGCGCCGCCGCGGTGCTGGCGGATCGCCTCCGCCACCCTCGCGAGGAGCTCGTCGAGGTCCTCGCAGAGGGTGCGAAGCCGCCGGCGGAGGAGACGGCCCGAGCCGCCGCCGCTCGTCGCCGGAGGGGTCACGCCATCGCCGCCATGGCCACGCTGCGCCTCGAGGACGGTCAGCTCGCGTGCCCGCAGCGCCCAGAGGGCCAGCCGGCGCTCCATCCGCTCGCACCGCGCCGTGAGGATCGCCTCGTCGACGTCGTGGAGCTCGCGACGGGCCGGCTCGGACCGGACGCTTCCCAACCAGACGGCGAACTGCACCATCGTGTTTCGCCAGAACGACAGCATCTCACCGTACACCTCGACCCAATGCCACGCCTCCTCGAGGCTGGCACGGTCGAGCGGCGGTTCGGCGTGCATGCTCCGGTAGGGGTCGCTCATCCTGGCATGGTGGCGATCGCGGCGATGATCACGGCCGGTCCCCCTGCCCACAGGGCTGACGCCAAGCCGCCCCTGTAGTGGGGTGTCTCTCTTCCGAGACGGCGGGCGATGCGAGGGCCGCGAGCTCAGAGAGCGAGGGGCGGGCAGCCCGGAGTGCCATCGAGCATACGCCTTTTCCGACTGCGGCGCGGTCAGACGACCCGGAGATCGGCCTCCTCGGCTCGGGGCACCTCGATCATGCGACCCCCCTCGCGCATGGACTGCGAGGCGGCCTCGAGGACCTCGACCACCCGCAGGCCGGCGTGGCCGTCGGTGAGCGGGCTCTGGCCCCGGGTGATGCAGTCGACGAAGTGCAGCGCCTCGGTGCGCAGTCCCTCGGTGCCGTCGAGGCGGGGAGCCCACATGTCGCCGTTGCGGTAGCTCACCAGGAGCCGCTCGCGCGATCCCGGATCCATGCTGAGGCTGGCGCCGCAGTCGTAGATCTTGATCTTCTCGCTCGGCTCGAGATCGTCGTACACGACCATCTTGTCCTGGCAGCCGATCAGCGTCCGGCGCACCTTCACCGGCGCGAGCCAGTTCACGTGCAGGTGGGCGATCTGATTGCCGGAGAAGAGGAGGGTGACGTAGGCGATGTTCTCCGGGTGTCCGGGGACGTGGCTCATCCCGTAGGCCATCACCCCGACCGGCCTGGGCATCAGCGCGTCGACGATCGAGAGGTCGTGGACGGCGAGGTCCCAGAGGACGCTGACGTCGCTCTGGATGAGGCCGAGGTTGACACGTACCGAGTCGTAGTAGTGGATCCGGCCGAGCACGCCGCTGCGGTCCATCTCGAGGATCCTGCGCACCGCGCCGGTGTAGAGGAACGTGTGGTCGACCATCAGGACGCGACGGCGGCGCGCGGCCTCGGCGATCAGCAGCCTCGCCTCGTCGGCGGTCGCGGCGATGGGCTTCTCGATGAGCACGTGCTTGTCGGCGCTCAGTGCGCTCATGCCGAGGTCGAAATGGGTGCTGATCGGCGTCGCCACCACCACCGCATCGACGTCGGCGCGAGCGAGCAGCGCGTCGACGTCGTCGGTGATGAAGACGTCGGGGTACCGCTGCTTCACCTGTGCCAGACGTCGCAGGTCGAGGTCGGCGACGGCCACGACGTTGGCGCCGGGAATGTCCGAGAAGTTGCGGACCAGGTTCGGCCCCCAGTACCCGTACCCGATGACGCCGATCCCGAGCCCGCGGCGTGGCGCGATGGCGATGACACGGGTCTCACCGAGGTCCACCTGGGGTAGCTTTCCACCTGGGTTCATCGTGCGTCTCCGAGCTCCATGGACATGTGCGTGGCAGCCGCCTCGCGCGACGCGTCCAGGGGGGCAAGGATTCGCGTTTGCGTTGCAGAACCGACACCATGGCAACGCTGTTGTTGCACGCCACCTTGCGGTCGGTGACCGTGCCGGTCGAGGAAGGGGCGCTCGGTGAGGTGATAGGAGACGAAGGCGATCGGCACGCATAGCACAACCTCGGCCGCGAAGCCGACGATCACCCGATCGAACGCACTCGGCAGTCCGACGAGGTGTGGCGCAACCTGCGCGAACACGACGAGATGCCAGATGTAGAGGCTGTACGAGATCGCGCCGATGAAGCGCATCGGCCGCCATTCCAGCCAGCGCCGGAGCCACAGTGGCCCGACGACGATGCCGACGATCATCACGCCCGCCGCCCACCCGATGGCGAGACCGTCGTTGCCCGTGAGCAGGGGAAGGCGCCGCAGAGGTGGGACGGCGACGAGAACCACACAGAACAGAAACGCCACGACCGCGGCGCGGCCCGCCCTCCGTGAGACGCGCAGTCGTGCGGCGGCCCCGGGCGGGCGGGTGAGCACGACGTAGACGACACTGGCGATCATGCCCGCGGTGAACGCCGAGATCCACAGGGTGACGCTGTACTGGCCGGCGAGGCCGTACCAGACGACGCCGAGCGGACTCCGGCGGTGCGCGATCCACGCGCTCGCCGCCGAGACGACGAGGCCCGCCGCGCCGAGCGTCACGAGCGCCGCCGGCACGCCGACACGCCGGGCCGTCGCGACGATCGCCCAGGCGATGAGCGGGAGGAGGAGGTAGAACTGCACCTCGACCGCCATCGTCCAGTACACCTCGTCGAACTGCCAGCTCGAGCCGGGGATGAAGTTGAAGACGAAGAACACGTGCGCGACCGCATGGCCCAGCCGCGGCAGCGTCAGCGGGCCGGCGCAGACCAGGATGCAGAGGCTGTACCAGAAGGCCGGTCCCACCCGCAGAACGCGGCGACGGTAGAAGCCGAGCGTGGAGGGCGCGGCCCGCAGGCCGAGCAGCCAGCGCGCATACGGGATGAAGAGCAGGAAACCGCTGAGGGCGAAGAAGAACTGGACCGCGGTGTGGCCGCTCCACAGCGGCGAGCTCGTGATCTGCTGTTGAGTCTCTCCGGCGGCGGGTCCCTTGTACCAGGCATGGAAGAGCATCACGGTCAGCACCGCGACGGCGCGGACCCCGTCGAGCGCCGGGATCGGGCTCGCCGCCGCGCTCGTCGGCCACAGCGCCGCGAGCAGCTGCCGCCGAGAAGGGCGTCGCACCCTTACCACGGCGCCAGACCGTCGGACTCACCGACCAGCGCGTAGCGCCGGCCACAGCCGCAGGTGAGGTCGTCACCGACACGCGACCCGCAGGTGCACACCCAGCCGACCCGGCGGGCGGGGTTGCCCACGACGAGCGCATGGGCGGCGACGTCGCGCCGCACCACGGCGCCGGCTCCGACGAACCCGTGCTCACCGACGATCACGCCACAGACGACGGTCGCGTTGGCGCCGATGGTCGCGCCGCGCCGCACCAGGGTGGGCAGGAACTCGCTGCGCCCCCGCTTCACCGACGCCCGGGGCATCAGGTCGTTGGTGAACACGGCGTTGGGCCCGAGGAAGACGTCGTCCTCGATGGTGACCATGTCCCAGATCGCCACTCCGTTCTTGACGGTCACCCTGTCGCCGACCCGGGCCCCACCCTCGATGTAGGTGTGGTCGCAGATGTTGCAGTCGGCCCCGATCACGGCGTCCGGCATGACGTGCGCGAAGGCCCAGACACGGGTTCGGGGACCGATCGAGGTGCTCTCGCAGAGCGCGTGCGGATGAACATGGATCGAGGGGTCGAGGGTCATCTCAGTAGGCTCCACGGCCGAGCGCCACGGCGGAGAAGGTCCGGGCCACGATCCCGGCGTCGAGGATCAGCGACCAGTTGTCGACGTAGTAGAGGTCGAGACGCAGCGTCTCCTCCCAGGGGAGGTCGGCCCGCCCGCTCACCTGCCACAGCCCGGTCATCCCCGGCTTCACGAGCAGGCGCCGGCGGGCATCGGGCGTGTAGCACGCCACCTCGCGCGGCAGCGGTGGCCGTGGACCGACGAGGGACATGGTCCCGTTGACCACGTTCCACAGCTGCGGCAGCTCGTCGAGGGAGTAGCGGCGCAGCCACCGTCCGACCCCGGTGACCCGAGGATCCTCCCGGATCTTGAAGAGGGGTCCGCCGACCTCGTTGAGGTGGAGCACGTCGGCCTGGTCCGCGCCGTCGTGCATGGTCCGGAACTTGAGGATCGTGAAGGGACGCGCGCCGCGGCCCATCCGCACCTGGCGGAAGAGCACCGACCCGCCTCCGCCGAGACGGACGGCGACAGCGCAGGCGAGGAGCAGCGGGCTCAGCACCACGGCGAGCAGCAGCGCGGCGGTGCGCTCGACGACGTCCTTGAGCACCCGTACCGCCCCGCTGAGCACGGGCTCACGGATGGTCACCACCGGTGCTCCGCCGATGCTGCGCACCGCGAGCCGGTGGTCGGCCACGTCGGTGGCGGGGATCGCGACGGCGAAGCGGCAGCCGGTGCCCTCGAGCTGCCAGGCGAGGCGGCGGAGGTCGGCGGGGGCCCCGGCGAGGCCGGCCGCCACGAGGAGCGTCGCGCCCACGGCCTGTGCGGCGGCGGCGGCGTCGTGAAGATGCGCGATCACGGGGACCCCGGCACAGGTGTCCGGCCACGGTCCCGTCTCCGGGAGGCAGGCTCCGACCACCTCGACGCCGGCGGTGCGCCCCTTCCTCACGGCGGTGACCGCCGCCTCGACGTCGGGGCGAGCGCCCACGACCAGGACGCGGAGAGCGCCGCCGCCACACCGGCCGTCATCGCCGAGCCGGGCACCGCTCGCGCGCCGGGCGGCGAGGGTCAGCAGTGCCGCGAGGGACACGGCGATCGCGAGGCTGGAACGCAGGGACTCGCCGAGGCCGGGGATCGCGCTCACCCCGAGCAGGGCGAGAAGCCCGACCGCGGCACCGCCAACCCGGCGGGTCAGGTCCTCACCGCCGAGACCGAGCGGATCGTAGCCGCCCGTCAGGCCGAGCGCGAGCAGCCACGCCCCTGCCACCCCGCCCGGCACCGCGACCAGGAGAAGGAGGTCGGACACCGGCTGGGGGTGCCGTCCGGCGAGGACGCCGATCTCTGCGGCGAGCACCGCGACGAGCGCATCGAGGACGAGCAGGCGCGCCGTCCGCGACCGGACGGACGCGCGCGCACCGCGCGGCGGTGTCTCGACCGAGACCGTCCCGGTCCCGGTGCGCCGCCCCGAGGTCGCATGGTTCGCCTCAGGGTTCAGCATGGCTTCACCCTCGCCTTCCCGGCGGCCGGCCGCTCGTCATCCCCTGCTCCGTCATGAATCGTCACCTATCAGTCGGAGTGGCTAACGCCCCCGGGACGGGATCTATTGCGGCGGGCCCGGCGGAACGACCAGGCCGGCGAGCGACCACAAGATCCCCGCCGCCAGGGGCGTTGACGGGGTCAATCACAGCTGGACGCGCCGTCATCAGGGACACCACTCACGCGCGCCGACAGCGGCATGCACGAAGAGAGGAGCTCCGATGACGCCAGAGGGCGCAATGACGGATGTGCGCGACGTGACCACGTTCGGCGAGGCACTGATGCGTCGATGGCTGCTGATCCTGCTCGTCGCGGTGCTCGCTCCGGCGATCGCGGTCGGCGCCACGATGAGGATGACCAAGGCGTATGAGGCCCAGGCGCAGATCTACGTCGACCCCCAGGCCGACCCCACCGCGCTCCAGGCGAGTGACGGGCTTCTCAGCCGCGACTACGTCCAGGAGGTCACGAGCGACGCCGTCCTCGCCCGGTCGAGCAGCTACCTCCACGGGCAGCAGAGCGCCGGCTGGCTCGCGACGCACGTCACCGCCGCACCGCTGACGGGGTCCAACGTCATCGGCATCACCGCGCGGGCGGGCACCGCCACCGATGCCGCGACGATCGCCAACGCCGTGAGCCGGGCGGTCGTCGACCAGAACGCCTCCGACGCGCAGGGGCGGATGCAGGCCACCGTGCAGTACCTGACGAGCGAGCTCGCGCAGGTCAGCGCGGCGATCACCGCGGCGGCCGGCAGGCCCGATGCGATCGCGACGCTGCGCTCCGAGTACGACACGACGTACACCAACCTGGAGAACGCACGGCTCGCACAGTCGCACGCCGCGGACGCGCTCAGCGTCCTGCAGCCGGCGCAGGCACCGGCGCGTCCGGTCTCGCCCGACCCCGCACGTGACGCGCTGATCGCCATGGTGGCGGGGCTCAGCGTCGCGGTCCTCGCCGCCCTCCTCCTCGAGCGTGCCGGCGACCGCATCCACCGTCCCGACGCCCTCGCCGCGGCGGCGGGCACCCCGCTCGTCCTTCCGATGCGGCGCGGCCCGTCGAACCCCCACCGCATCGCGTACATGCAGCTTCGAGCCAGGTTCCCCGAGCTCCACGTCGTCATGGTCGTCGCCGTCTCGGAGGGACGCGACGCGGACGAGGCGGCCGCCGACCTCGGCGCGGCCGCCGCGTCGACGGGCAGGAACGCGCTCGTCATCCAGACCGGACGCAAGCCGCCACGTCGCCTTCCGAGCGTCACCGGTCTCACCGTCTGGCACGTCGCCGATCAGGACGACCTCCGCCTCGTGCTCCATCAGGGATGGGGTCATGAGCTCGTCGTGGTCGCCGTCCCCTCGCCGATGCGAGGCGCGCACGCGGCGAGTATCGCCGGCCACGTCGACGCCACCGTCCTCGTCGCCTCCGAACGGCTGTCGCGTCGCGCCGAGGCGCGCGAGGCGGCCGCGCAGCTGCGCCTCTCCGGCTTCGCCCTCACCGCCGGCCTCCTCCTCCCCCACCGGCGCCGCCGGTCCCGGCGCGGCGGAGATCAGGTCACGCCGCCTCCCGCCGGGCGGGCCGGCGCACCGACCGCCGTCACGACGGAGGCCGCCCCGATCCCGGTCGCGCAGAACGGCGATCACCGATGACCCGGCGCGACGTCGTCGTGGTGGCGTGGTGCCCTCAGCAACCGCGCACCGTCGCACTCGCCGCCGCGCTGGGCGGGGAGGCGCTGCTGCTCGGGGACGGGCGACGAGGCGGACGGGCGCGGCTGGCGCTCCGCTACCTGCGGCAGGGGATCAGGACCTGGCGGCGGCTCTCCGGCTGCGACCCCGACGTGGTGGTCGCGGTGAGCCCCCCGGTGTTCACCCCGCTCGTCGCCTGGGCGTGGTGCCGGGCGCGCGGGCGGCGGCTGGTGATCGACTGCCACACCGGAGCCTTCCATTCCCGCGAGTGGGGGTGGTCGCTCCCCATTCACCGCTGGCTGGCGCGCCGTGCCGAGGTGACCCTCCTCCACACCGAGGCGATGGAGGCGGAGGTGCAGGGCTGGGGCGCGCGTGCCCTCCTGCTCCCCGACGACGTCCCCGATCCCGGCCGGGCCGAGCGGCGGCCGCGGGGCACGCGCCCGCGCGTGCTCGTCGCCGGTGCGCTCGACGCCACCGAGCCGGTGGAGGCGGCGATCGAGGCCGCGCGCCTCATGCCCGGCGTGGATCTGCTGTTCACCGGCGATCGTGATCGGGTCGATCCCGAGCTCCGGCGCGCCGCGCCCGCCAACGTCGTGTTCACCGGATGGCTCGACCATCCCCGCTTCCTCGGCGAGATGCTCGCCGCCGACGTCGTCGCCGCCTTCAGCTGCGATCCGCAGGTGATGAACCGCGCCGCCTTCGAGGCCGTCGGGATGTCACGCCCGCTCGTGCTCTCCGATCAGCCCGGGCTTCGGGCCCGCCTCGACGGCGTCGCGCTGTTCTGTCGCAACGAGGGACCCGCGATGGCGGATGCCATGCTCCGCGCGATCGCCGACCGGGACGCGATGACGGATCGCAGCCGCGCCGCGCAGGAGCGGCTGCGCGCCCAGCACACCGGCTCCGTCGAACGGCTCCGCTCCATCCTCGACGCACCACGCATGCCCCGCCCGCGGCTCGGTTCCCGGCCCCGGGGGCTGCGCGTCCTGATGATCAGCCAGCATCCCTTTCCGTCGAACCCGACGCTGCGACGCAACGTCGAGCACCTGCTGCGCCAGGGCGCCACCGTCGACGTGGTCTGCACCACCGACCACCTCGAGCACAGCCGGCAGCCCGGGTTGCGGATCCATGCGGTGCGGCTCGCTCACCGGCGCCTGGCGATGTGGTACCCGCTCGAGTACCTCGCGTTCTTCGCCGCCGCGCTCCCTCGCGTCTGCCGCCTGTCCCTGCGCACGCGCTACGACGTCGTGCAGGTCGACAACCTCCCGGACTTCCTCGTCTTCGCCGCGCTGCCCGCCCGCCTTCGCGGGGCTCGGGTCGTCCTCTTCATGTACGAGCTCATGCCCGAGCTCACCGCCTCGCGGCTGGGGGTCCGCACCGGCCATCCCGTGGTCCGGCTGTCCCACCGCCTCGAGAGCGTCGCGACCCGGTGGGCCGGCCACGTCGTCGTCGTCACCGAGCACTGCCGTCGCACCCTCGTCGAGCGGGGCGTCGAGCCGCACAAGCTGTCGGTGGTCCCGAACACCCAGGCCGGGGTCGGCCACCACGTCCGCGAGGACCTGGCGACCGGGCGGCCGTCGATGATCATCGTCACCACCCTCATCGAGCGGTACGGCGTTCACGTCGCGCTCGAGGCCCTGGCACGGCTGCGGACGGAGTGGCCCGAGCTGACCCTCGACGTCCTCGGCGAGGGCGAGGCACGCCCGCAGCTCGAGCAGCTCGCCCGCGATCTCGGCGTCGCCGGCCGCGTCCACTTCCGTGGCTACGTCCCCTGGGGCGAGGCCATGCAGAGGGTACGGGACGCCACGCTCGGGATCGTTCCGGTCATCGACGACGGATACGGCAGCTGGCTGCTCCCCAACAAGCTCCTCGAGTACGTGTCCCACGGAGTCCCCGCGGTGTGCTCGCGTCTGACCACGATGGTCGACTACTTCCCGGAGGGCTCGGTCGCCTACTTCGACCCCGGTAGCTCCGCGGGCCTGGCGGACCAGGTCGTCCGGCTGCTGCGCGACCCGGAGGAGCGGCGCCGACAGACGCAACGCGCCCGCGAGGCGTACGAGGCGGTGCGCTGGGAGAACGTGGCCGCGCACTACGACGCCGCCCTCACCGAGAACCGGCGGTGACATCGGCCACCCTGGGAGCCGGCGCCCGCGAGACGGACGGCCGGCCGGCCACCGTGGCGCGCGCCGTGCGGTCCGCCGCGGTCCTCCGGCTGCCTCTCGCGGCGCTCGCGGCCGTGCTCGCCGGGATGGCCGGGATGGAGGCGATGCTGTCGGGAAGGGTCTCCGCGACCAGCGTCGCCGGCGCCCTCGCCGCGGCGATCGTCGTCGGGCTCAGCGCCTGGCGTCCCGAGATCGGCTGCTGGCTCCTGGCGGCCGCCATCCCGCTCACCGTCGGCCTCGAGCGCAACGCCGTGGTCCCGGTGCTGCGACCCAGTGAGGCGATCACCGTCCTGGTGGCGGCCGGCGTCCTCGTCCACGACCTCCCCACCCGCCGGCGGCGTCGATACAGCGGGCTCGACATCGCGGTCCTCGCCTACGTCGCGGCGGGAGTGATCGTGCCATCCCTGGTCCTGTACGCCGATCGCACCTCCCTCGACCTCGCCACTCTGCGCACGGTCATCTCGCCCCTGCAGTACCTGGTCATCTACCTCGTGTTCTCCCGGGCGCGGCTGTCGCCCTCCGCGGTGCGGGTGACGCTGGCCCTGGCCCTGGCGGTGAGCGCCCTCGTCGCCGTGGTCGGTGTGGCCCAGCTCGCCGACGTTCCCGGGGTCCGCAGCTTCCTTGCGGCGAACTACCCGTTGAGCGGGACGGACAACTCGATCTGCCAGTACGGCGTGTGCCGTCCGACCTCGGTGCTCTCGCACTGGAGCTCGTTCGGAGCCTACTCGGTGCTCGGCTACACGCTCGCCCTCGGGCTCTCCGCGACGCGCCACCACCGCCTCCCCCGACTCTGGCTCGCCGCCGTGATGATCGTCGACGCGGTCGCGGTCTTCGCGAGCGGGACCCAGGCGGCGGTCGCCGGACTGGTGCTCGGGACCGTGGTGGTCGCGGTGTGCGCCCGGCGCGTGCCACGCCAGGTCGTCCTGGTCGGCGTGGCGCTCGCGGCCGCCGTCGCGCTGCTCTGGCCGCAGATCAGCCCCCGCGTCGAGCAGCAGCTCGGTGGCCAGGGGGTGCAGACACCGGAGAGCCTGGCGGTGCGCGAGACCTACTGGAGCCAGCTCTTCCTTCCCGTCCTCGAGCCGCACCTGCTGGTCGGGACGGGAACGGTGATCCCGCCCCAGGTCCCGCCGAAGCGAGCCGCCTTCGTCGACAACGAGTACCTGGTCATGGCGTTCCGAGCCGGGGTCATCGGGCTCGCCGCGCTGCTCCTCATGTACGCGTCCGTCGCCGCGCTCGGATGGCGGAACCGCGCCGCCGCCGATCCCGAGCTGCGCGCCGTCGCGACGGCCGCGGTCGCATACGTCGCCGCTCTCGCCGTGATGGGGATGACCGCGGAGTACCTCACCTACGGCGGTGTCGCCCAGTCCTTCTGGATGCTGGTCGCACTCCTGGCCGCCTCCCGGTTGACGCCCACCGGCTTCGCGGAGGTGCCCCGATGACCGCACGCCTCGCGGCCTGGCCGCGGCGGCTCGCCATCGTCGCGGCGACGCTTCTCAGCACCGCCTGTGGCGCGAACGGTCCCGCCTCGCCTGCGACGAGCGCCGGCCCCGGGTTCCTGGGGATCGCGGGCCGGAACGTCGTCGACTCGAGCGGCGCGCCGGTCGTCCTCCGCGGTGTCAACTTCAAGAACGAGCCCGCGATGGCGTGCTGCGGTGCCGACATCGCCGCCATCGACGTCGGCGCGGCCGATTACGCGACGATCAGCGGATGGGGCGCGAACGTCGTCCGCTTCGGCCTCGACTACGCCTGGTACGCCGCCGGCCGCGACCGCTTCTTCTCCGTCCTCGACGAGCACGTCCGCGAGGCCCGCCAGAACCACCTCTGGACGATCCTCGCGCTCTACGCACCGCCCGGAGGCGGCACCGGCGGATTCCTCCAGCACTGCCTCTGGAGCGA
>DATKEY010000087.1:0-7630 GCA_035544475.1 Candidatus Dormiibacterota bacterium
GTGGTCAAGGGGGTGATCACCGGCAACGTGCTCGGCCCGGTGCTCTGGGGCGAGGGCAAGGCCAACGCCGTCCGCGAGCTCGCCAGGAGCCACGGGATCGACCTCGCCGCGAGCTACGGCTACGCCAACGGCGACGAGGACGTCCCCTTCCTCGAGACCGTCGGCCGGCCCCGCCCGCTCAACCCCCAGAACGTGCTCCGCCGGGTCGCGATGAAGCGGGGCTGGCCGGTGGCGAGCTTCGCCAGCCGCGGCCGCCCCGGGGTCGAGCAGATCCTCCGCACCGGGGCGGCGCTCACCGGGCTCGGCGCCGCCGGCGCCGTCGGCCTCGGCCTCGGTCTGCTCAACGGCAGCCGCCGCCAGGCCGCGAACCTTGCCACCTCGGTCGGCTCGGACGTCGCGCTCGCGCTCGCCGGGGTGCAGCTGAACGTCAGCGGCGAGGAGAACCTCTGGAGCCACCGGCCGGCGGTCTTCGTCTTCAACCACCAGAGCTCGATGGACGTGCCGATCATCGCCAACCTGGTGCGCCGCGACCTCACCGGCGTCGCCAAGAAGGAGGCGGCCCGCGACCCGCGCTTCGCGCTGCTCGGCTACGTCGCCGGGGTCGCCTACGTCGACCGCGGCAACACCGAGCAGGCGAAGGCCGCGCTCGCCCCGGCGGTCGAGCGCCTCCGGCAGGGCATCTCCCTCGCGATGTCCCCCGAGGGCACCCGCTCGGCGACCCCGCGGCTCGGGCGCTTCAAGAAGGGCGCCTTCCACGTCGCCATGCAGGCCGGGGTGCCGATCGTCCCGATCGTCATCCGCAACGCCGGCGAGGTGATGTGGCGCGGCTCCTTCCTGATCCGTCCGGGGACGGTCGAGGTCACCGTGCTGCCGCCGGTCCCGACCCGGGGCTGGCGGGCCGAGGACGTCGGCCGCCACGCCGCCGAGATGGAGCAGCGCTTCCGCGACACCCTCGACGACTGGCCCGACGGCGGCCGCGAGCTGCGCGGCCGGGCACGGCCGAGACCGGGCGCCCAGACGGTGGAGGTCGAGACCCCCGGCGGCAACGGCGCCGCCACCGAGGTCAGGCGTAGAGCGCCTCGATCTCCGCGGCGTACTTCTCCGCGATCGGCCGGCGCTTCAACTTCATCGTCGGAGTGAGCTCGTCGCCTCCCGGCTCCCAGAGCTCGGGGAGGACGGCATAGCGCTTGATCTGCTCCACCCTGGCGAGCCTCGCGTTGGCGACCTCGACCGCCTCGTCGAGCGCGGCGCGCACCCGCGGGTCGGCCGCGAGCGTCGCGGGGGCGGCACCGTCCATCCCGTGCGACGCGGCCCAGGCGGCCATGCCGTCGGGGTCGAGGACGAGCAGCGCGGTGTTGTACGGGCGGCGGTCGCCGATGCACACCGCCTGGCCGATCAGTGGGCTGCTCGTCTTCAGGGCGGTCTCGATGTTCGCCGGCGACATGTTCTTGCCGGCGGCGTTGATGATCAGCTCCTTCTTGCGGTCGATGATGCGCACGTAGCCGTCGGCGTCGATGGTCGCGACGTCGCCGGTGTGCAGCCAGCCGTCGGGGTCGATCGTCTCCGCCGTCTTCTGCGGCTCGTTGCGATATCCGCGCATGACGATGCCGCCGCGGACGAGCAGCTCGCCGTCGTCCGCGACGCGCAGCTCGACGCCGGGGAGGGCGACGCCGACGGTGCCGATGATCGCCCGCCCGGGGACGTTGATCGTCCCGCAGCAGGAGATCTCCGACATCCCCCACAGCTCCAGGATCGGCAGTCCCAGCGCCGCGAAGTACTCGAGCAGCTCGGTGGCGATCGGCGCCGCGCCGGAGACGAGCCAGCGCACCCGGTCGAGCCCGAGGCGTGCGCGCAGCGGTGCCAGGACGAGCTCGTCGGCGCGGCTGCACTCGGTGAGCAGGGCCGCGTCCGGGCCGGCCCCGTCGCCGACCATCGCCGCCTGCTCGGCGCGCACCCGGCGAAGACCGCAGTCGATCGCCCAGCGCATCGCGGTGCGGCGCTCGTCGCCGGCGGTCGTGATCGCCGCCTCGAGCGAGGCGTGCATCCGCTCCCACACCCGCGGCACCGCGCCCCACACGGTGGGACGCACCTCGGGGAGAGCGGCGGCGACCGCGCGCGGGTCGGGGCACGCGGTGACGTCGACGCCGAAGGTCATCCCGGTGTAGTGCGACGCCCAGCGGTCGGCGATGTGCGCCGAGGGGAGATAGGAGATCGAGCGGTCGCCGGGCTCGAGGGGGAGCATCGAGGTGGTCGCGCGGAGCTGGGCGAGCATGTTCGCGTGGGTGATCTCCACCCCCTTCGGCGGCCCGGTCGTGCCCGACGTGTAGATGAGCGTGAGCAGGTCGTCCGGAGCGACCTGGCGCCACGCGGCGGCGAGGTCGAAGCCGGGATCGCCGGCGCCGTCCGCCTCGAGCCGCTCCAGCGCGAGCGCCCCGTCGGGCGCGCCGTCGACGCAGACGACGTGCTCGACGGCGGTGCCGGCCGCGGCCTCGCGGACGCGTCCGGCGAACTGCGCCTCGCAGATGGCGACGCGGTTGCCGGCGTTGCGGAAGAGGTACGCGATCTGCTCGGGCGGAAGCGTGTTGTACACGGAGAACGGCGCCGCGCCCAGATGCATCGCCGCGGTGTCGCAGAGGTTGAACTCCGGGCGGTTGGTCATCATCAGCGCCACGGTGTCGCCGTGACGGACGCCGAGCCGGTGCAGACCGGCGGCGATCCGCGCCACCCGGGCGGCGTACTCGCCCCAGGTGATCCGGGTGGCGCCGCCGAGGGTGCGCAGCGCCACGGTGTCCGGATGGCGTGCGGCGGTGTTCTGGAAGGCCTCGCAGAGGCTTCGCACGTCGAGGGTGCTGCTCATGTCGGGCGTGCCTCGTGTCCGTTGCTGTGGGCGTCGAGCCATCCTCTCAGCCTCCGGTGGACTGCGCGAGAGCGAGCACCTCGGTCAGCCCCGCGCCAAGGCAGTCGTGGAAGAGGTCGACGTCGGTGATCGCCGCGGCATCGCAGTTGATCCCGATGCAGCAGGTGTCGACGTGGGACACGAGCGCCGCCATCACCGCACAGCCGGGAAGCGGCCCGAAGGGATACATGCGCTCGATCCGCGCCCCGGCGATGTAGACGGGATAGGGGATCCCCGGGACGTTGCTCGCCTGCAGGTCGAGGCCGCCGGTCTGCGCGGCGTACCAGCGGGTGATCAGCGGCGTCGGCACCAGGTTGAGCGCCGGGGCGATCAGCCCCAGCGCGTCGGCGGCGGGCTCCGCGCGCGCGCCGAGCACGAAGTCGTGGACGAGACGGATCCGCTCGGCGGGGTCGGCCTCACCGACCGGCGCCGCGAGACGGGCGCCCGCGAAGCGGTTGCCGCCCATCGGATGGTCGTTCTGCCGCAGGCTGATCGGCATCGCCATCGGCATCTCGTCGATGCTCACGCCGAAGGCCTCGTGGTAGCGGCGGAAGCCGCCGAGCAGGGCGGCGACGTACGCGTCGCCGAGGGTTCCTCCGGCGGCCCTCCCCGCCGCGCGCAGCGCGTCGACCGCGCACTCGAGGGTGACGAAGCGCCAGGAGAGGCTGCGGTTGCGGAGCAGCGGCGACGGCGGTGCCGGAGGCGGGGCGAGCACCCGCTGCAGCGAGCGGCCGAAACGCACCGCGCCGCCCACCGCGTCGGCGGGCTCGGCCGCGATCCTCGAGAGCACGGCCACCCCCGACCCGACGAGGTTCTGGGCATCCCGCGGCGCACCGAGCAGGCGGCGGCGCACCTGCTCACCGAGCGCCGAGAGCGGGGACAGCCGCGCGGGCGCGGGCGGCTCGGGGAGCGGTTTGTGCGGCGACGGCTCGCGGTGGCGGCTGTGGAGCAGGCTGAGCAGCTGGACGCCGCCGAGGCCGTCGGTGACGCTGTGGTGGATCTTGAAGATGTATGCGGCGCGTCCCCCCTCGAGCCCCTCGAGGAGCAGCGCCTCCCAGAGCGGTCTGGCCCGGTCGAACGGCGTCATCGCGGTCTTCTCGGCGATCTCGAGGACCTGGGCGAGCGTCCCCGGCGGAGGGACCTGCGCGCGGCGGAGGTGGTAGTGGAGGTCGAACTCGGGGTCGACCGCCCACACCGGGGCGCCGAGGTGGAGAGGGGGGTCGACCACCCGCTGCCGGGCGCGCGGCACCAGCCGGGTGCCCCAGTCGTGGGCGGCGACGAGGCGGTCCCAGTCGGGCGGCTCGTCGAGGAGGTCGACGAGGGTCATCGGGGCGCGGAGCCGGGGATCGCTCTCCGCCCGCCACATGAGCGCCTCGAAGGGGCTCATCTCCGCCGACGTCCCCCAGGAGCCGGCCGCCTCCCAGGCCTCCTCGTTGGTCTCGGGCAGGCGGGCGCGTGCCATCAGCCCGCCGCCAGCTCGGTGGTCGGCCGGCTCCGCATCAGCCCGCGGAACGCGTCCGCGGCGCTCCGTCCCTCGTTGACGACCATGTAGACCTCGCGGGCGATCGGGACCTCGATGCCGAGCTCGTCGGCGATCTCCATCACGACCCGGGACGTCTTCACCCCCTCGGCGACCATCTTCATCTCCCCCGTGATCTCCTCGATGGTGCGCCCCCGCGCGAGCTCGACGCCGACCGTCCGGTTGCGACTCTGTGGGCTCATGCAGGTGGCGAGCAGATCGCCCATGCCGGCGAGGCCGGCGAAGGTGTGCTGCTGCCCGCCCATCGCCATGCCGAGCCGGGTGAGCTCCGCGAGGCAGCGGGCGATGACGAGCGCGAGCGTGTTGTCGCCGGTCCCCAGCCCGGAGGCCATCCCCGCGGCGATGGCGAACACGTTCTTCAGCGCCCCGGCGATCTCGGCGCCGCAGACGTCGGTGCCCGTGTAGACGCGGAACAGGCGGGTGCGGAAGATCTCCTGGAGCGCGGAGGCGACGTGGAGGTCGGGCATCGCGACCAGGGCGGCGGCGGCGAACCCGTCCATGATCTCCTTCGCCAGGTTCGGCCCCGCCAGCACCCCCGCGGGGTGACCGGGGAGCACCTCGGCGATGACCTCGGTCATCCGGGCACGGGTGCCCTGCTCGAGCCCCTTGCTCAGGCTGATCACCGGGATCCAGGGGCGGAGGTGGGGGGCGGTCTGCTCGAGCACCGAGCGGAAGCCATGGCTCGGCACCGCCATCACCAGGACGTCGGCCTCGCCGACCGCCTCGTCGAGGGCGCTCGTCCCCTGCAGGCCCGGCGGGAGCATGCGGTCGGGGAGGTAGGCGGAGTTGGTGTGCTCGGTGGTGATCTCCTCGGCGACGTCGGAGCGACGGGCCCAGATCGTCGTCGGGGTCCGCCGCGCCACGATCGAGGCGACGGTCGTGCCCCACGACCCCGCCCCCACGACCGCCACCCGCGCCTGCCGGGTCATGGCGCCGCGGCGGCCACCCCGGCGTCGGCGCGGCCGTAGACGCCGCGATAGCGCTCGGGGACGAGGTCGGCGATCCGCTCCATGATCCAGTCGGCGCTCTCCTGATGGCTCATCGACATGTCGGGGAGGTGCACCGGCTCGCCGTAGCGGACGTGCACCTCCGCGCGCCGGGGGAAGGTCGCGCCCTTGGGGAGCGCGTTCTCGCTCCCCCAGACGCCGACGGGGACGATCGGCGCCCCCGAGCGGCGGGCGATGAGCCCGATGCCGGGCTCGGCCCGCTGGAGGGTGGCGTCGGGGCTGCGCGTGCCCTCGGGCATCATGATCAGCACCCTCCCCTGGGCGAGCACCGCGAGCGAGCGGCGGATCGCCGGCCGGTCGGCGGTGTGGCGGGCGACGGGAAAGGCGTTGTAGCCGGAGATGAGCCAGCCGGCCTTCCGGCTGTGGAACGCCTCGGCCTTGGCCATGTAGTGGACGTCGTTGCGGCGGATGAGCGCTCCGATGAGCGGCGGGTCGCAGGTCGCGATGTGGTTCCCCGCGACGATGCAGCCCCCCCGCGGAACATGCTCGAGACCCTCCACCCGCAACTCGTCGCGCAGGAAGTACCACATCAGGGAGAGCATGAGGCGGCGCTCGAACGGATAGAGCGGCGAGGTGCGGATGGGGGGGACCACGGCGCCGGTCTCAGCTCCCCGGGACGCCGGCGCGGCGGCAGATCTCGAGAGCGAGCTCGACCACCTCGTCGATGCCGTGCGCGCCGGTGTCGATGACGTGGGCGTCCGCGGCGCGGCGCAGCGGGGCCACCACCCGCTGGGAGTCGCGGGCGTCGCGGTCGGCGACCTCGGAGCGCAGCTGGGCGGCGTCGACCGCCGTGCCGCGGGTGCGGAGCTGCACCTCGCGGCGCGACGCGCGCACCTCCGGGGCGGCGTCGAGGTAGAGCTTCACCCCGGCCCGGGGGAAGACGACGGTCCCGCAGTCCCGGCCGACGGCGACCGCTCCGCGCGCCGCCGCCCGCCGCTGAGGTTCGAGCAGTGCCCTCCGCACCCCCTCCATCCCGCTGAGGGCGGCGAGGAGGGCGGCGTTCTGCGGGTCGCGGGCGGCCTCGCCCGCGTCCTCGCCGTCGACCCGCACCACCCATGCGCCGGAGCCGCCGGTGGGGTCGGTGTTGAGCTCGATGCGCACACGGGAGGCGAGCCCCGCCGCCGCCTCCGTGTCGGCTCCGTCGAGGCCGGCGCGCACCGCGGCGACGGTGACCCCGCGATAGAAGAGGCCGGTGTCGACGAAGGGGAGGCCGAGCGCGACCGCGAGCCTGCGCCCGAGGGTGCTCTTGCCGCTCCCCGCCGGGCCGTCGACGGTGACCACGGTGGGGCCGCCCAGCTCCCCCGTCTCGACCGCCGCCGGCTCGTCCGCCACCCTGCTCATCCACCACCACCGAGCGGGGCGTCGCCGTCGGTCAGGCCGGTCGCGGCGCGCAACGCGGCCTCCTCCGACGGCCGCAGCCGCCGCCAGCTCCCCTCGGCGAGCCGTCCCAGGTGGAGGGGGCCGAAGGCGATGCGCTCGAGGTCGGTGACGGCGAGGCCGGTCGCGGCGCACAGCCGGCGCACCTCGCGTCGCCGCCCCTCCCCCATCTCCACCTCGAGCAGGGTGTCGCCACGCCGCTCGCCGGTCACCGTCGCCTCCAGCACTCGGGCGGGACCGTCGTCGAGGCGCACGCCGCCGACCAGGGCCCGGAGCACCGCGGGGCCCACGAATCCGCGCACCGCCACCCGGTAGCGCTTGCGGATGCCGTGGCGCGGGTGGGTCAGCCGCAGCGCGAGCTCGCCATCGGTGGTGAGCAGGAGCAGGCCGCGGCTGTCGGCGTCGAGCCGCCCGACCGGGAAGAGCCCGGTGGCGTCATCGACGAGGTCGAGGACGGTCGGCCGCCCGCCCGGATCGCGGCGGGTGCTCACCACCCCCACCGGCTTGTTCAGCATCAGGGTGCGCCGCTCGACCTCGGCGGGCACCGGCCGGCCGTCGACCGCGACCCCGTCGCGCACCGGGTCGACGAGCATCCCGACCTCCGCCCTGCGGCCGTTGACCGCCACCCGCCCCGCCTCGATGAGCCGGTCCGCGCCACGCCGCGACGCCACCCCGCGGCCGGCGAGGTAGCGGTTGAGACGCAGGCGCGGGCGCGCGCCCGCCATGCTCACGTCGCCGCCTCCTCGGAGACCGGTACGGCCTCCTCCCAGCGCTCGGCGGGGAGCTCGGGGATGACCGTGCCCTCGGGCA
>DATKEY010000088.1:0-2676 GCA_035544475.1 Candidatus Dormiibacterota bacterium
CTACGGCGCCGCGCTCAGCCTTGCCGCCGCCGCTCTTCTCGTGGTGCTGCGGCCCCGCGCCGGGTCACCCGGCCACGAACCCGCAGCACGAGCATCGTGACCGCGACGACGAGGAAGACGAGGATCGCGAGCTCGAAGAGCCCGTTCCCGCCGTCCGGGTCGACGTGGAAGATGCGCTCCATCCAATCCATGCCCATCCACTCCTCTCAGCAGGTCCTCTCGCCGGGAGTATAGGACGGCCTCCCGTTCGCGACCGGAATTGCGCTTGCGCGCATGCCCCACGAGGATCGGCGGCGCCTCCGGGCCGTACCATGCGAGCCATGCGGCCTTCGCACGGACAGCCGTGGTTCGTCCGACGCCGCGTGGGGTTCGGGTGGCGGCCGGCGAGCTGGCAGGGGTGGGTGATCACGGCGGTCGCGGTCGCGCTCGCCGTGGCAGCGATCGCCGCATTCGGCCGCAGCCCGTTCCGCACCGTCGCCGTGCTCGCTGTCGTCGCCCTGTACGCGGGTGTGGCCGCCCTCACCAGCGGTGACCGTCGCCCCGTCCTGGAGCGGGAGCCCGCCACGTCCGCCGCGGCGTCGCCCGCCGTCGCTGTCGAGGTCGTGGCGCCCACCGTGGCCACCGTGTCCGCCGCGGCGGCGGAGACGCGTGAGGCTGCCATCTCCGTCGAGCACCTCACCAAACGGTTCGGGGACCGGGTGGCGTTCGCGGACGTCTCGTTCACCGTCCGTGCGGGGGAGGTCTTCGGCTTCCTCGGCCCCAACGGCGCGGGCAAGACGACGACGGTGCGCACCCTGGGCACCCTGATCGCGCCGACGTCGGGGTCGGCCGTGGTCGCCGGGCTGCCGCTCTGCGCCGAGAACGCACAGGAGATCCGGCGGCGGATCTCGATCATGCCCGAGGTTCCCGGCCTCTACCTCCGGCTCAGTGTCGCCGAGAACCTCGAGTACTTCGCGGGTCTCTACGGTCTGCGCGACTCTGCGCCACGCGTCCACGCCGCCCTCGAGGCGGTGAACCTGGCCGAGCGTGCCCGCGACCTCGCCGGAACCCTGTCGAAGGGGCTGCGGCAGCGCGTCGGGCTCGCCCGGGCGCTCCTCAACGATCCGTCGGTGATGTTCCTCGACGAGCCGACCTCCGGCCTCGACCCGGTGGCGGCGCGTGAGGTCCACGAGCTCATCGACGGGTTGCGGCGGCGGGGGACGACCGTCTTCCTCACGACCCACCGTCTCGAGGAGGCGGAGCGGCTCTGCGACCGAGTCGCCATCCTGAACACCACGCTGCGGACCGTCGGACGAACCGACGAGCTGCGCCAGCGGCTGTTCCGAAGGACGCTGGCGGTGACCACCGGCGCGCCCCTGCCCTCCCCCGGCCCCCTCCTCGAGGCGATCGACGGTGTCGAGGCATGGAGCTCCGACGGGCCCGGCGGCTACACGCTCACCGTCTCCGACCCCCGCGGCGTCGCCCCGGCGGTCGTCCGCGCGCTGGTGTCGGCGGGCGCGGACGTGGTGTCCGTGTCCGAGACCCACCACAGCCTCGAGGATGTCTACCTCGAGCTGGTGGGGAGCAGGGAGGGCGGCGAGTGAGCACCGACCTCGGACGCGTCGTCGCGGTGGCGCGCAAGGAGTTCCGCGAATACCGTCGCAACCGCTTCATCGTCGGGACGATGCTCGTCCTCCCGGTCGTCTTCCTCGTGCTCCCGGTCGCCGCCGTCTTCCGGCTCACCGCGAGCACCCCGCATGCGGCGATCGACAAGCAGGTGGGGTCGACGCTGCTGACCACCTTCATCATCCCGGTGGTCGTCCCCGCCGCGATCGCCGCGTACTCGGTGGTCGGAGAGCGCGACCAGGGGACGCTCGAACCGCTGCTGACCACCCCGGTCCGGCGCCAGGAGCTCCTCCTCGGAAAGGCACTCGGGGCGATCATCCCGTCGGTCCTGATGGGCTACCTGTTCTTCGCGGTCCTCGCCGTCGCCGTGCGGATCGGCGCGACCCAGCACGTGGTCGACCTCGTCTGGCAGCCCTCTGAGTTCCTCGCGCAGGCCCTGTTCTCGCCCCTGCTGGCAGGATGGTCCATCTGGGTCGGGATCGGAATCTCGGCGCGGTCGACCGACGTCCGGGTCGCCCAGCAGCTGTCGACCCTCGCGAGCCTGCCCGCGCTCGGCGTGACGGCGCTGTTCACCTTCCAGGTGCTGTGCCCCAGCGTGACGCTGGCGGTCGTTCTCGCCCTCGCCCTGGCGGTGGTCGACGTGGCCGCCTGGTGGGCGGTCTCGGCGACGTTCGACCGCGAGCGCCTGATCACCGGTCACAGCGCCATGCCCGTGGAGCGTCCCTGACAGCAGCAGACCACTATGTGATGGATCTCCCATCGGAGCCCACGTGCGCCGTCGCCACGGCCCGTACCCACGTCTGCGCCCCGAGCTGGACCGTGTCCCACGGGCTGCCGAGAGGCGGCGTGTAGCTGAGGTCGAGGTCGTTGGTCGCCTCGACCGTCATTCCGTGGAAAAGCGCGGCGGCCACGATGTCGATGCGCTTCGCGACCTCGGTGCGGAGGTCACCCAGGAACTGGGCGCCGAGGAGGCGCCCGGTACGGCGGTCACCCGTCCATCGCATCTCGATCTTCTGGGCCCCGGGGTAATAGGCCTTGTGGTCGTAGTGTGCCGACCCGACCGTCACCGGC
>DATKEY010000089.1:0-7222 GCA_035544475.1 Candidatus Dormiibacterota bacterium
CTCGGCAACGGCACCGGCTGCGCCAAGTGCAAGATCGCACTCTCGTACCACCTCGACGCCTGGTGGTGCGGCGCCCACGAGGAGGACCGCAGCGCGCGGTTCATCAACGACCGCGTCCACGCGAACATCCAGCGCGACGGCACCTTCTCGGTGGTTCCGCGCATGTTCGGCGGGATCACCACTCCGGCGGAGCTGCGCCGCATCGCCGACGTCGCCGACCGCTATGCGGTGCCGATGGTGAAGGTGACCGGCGGCCAGCGTCTCGACCTCCTCGGGGTGCGCAAGGAGGACCTGCCCTCGATCTGGCGCGACCTCGGCATCGTCTCCGGGCACGCCTACGCCAAGGCGGTGCGCACCGTGAAGACCTGCGTCGGCAGCGACTTCTGCCGGTTCGGGGTCGGCGACTCGACCGCGCTCGGCATCGCCTTCGAGCGCATGATCTGGGGGCTGTACACCCCCCACAAGCTCAAGAGCGGGGTCACCGGCTGCCCCCGCAACTGCGCCGAGGTCACCGTCAAGGACATCGGCCTCGTCGGGATCGCCACCGGCTGGGAGATCTACGTCGGAGGCGCCGCGGGGATGTCGGTGCGCAAGGGTGACCTGCTCTCCACCGTCACCACCCCCCAGGAGGCGCTGCGCCACGTCGCCCTCTTCGTCCAGCACTACCGCGAGGAGGCGCGCTACCTCGAGCGCACCTACCACTACCTCCAGCGCGTCGGCGTCGAGGCGGTGCGCGCGGCGACCGTCGACGCGCCGCCGGAGGAGCAGGCCGGACTGCTCGCGCGCTTCGCGCTCTCGAAGTCGCGAGTGCGTGAGCCGTGGTCGACGGAGGGCGCCGCACCGCGCACGCCGTTGCAGTTCGGCTCCCTCCCCGCCGCCGCGCCGGAGGAGCGCGAGCTCGTCGGCAGCCGCGCCGACACCACGCCGGCGTTCCGCTCGATCGAGGCGATGGACCGGGGCGCTGCGATGCTCGCCGGCTCCGGGGTCGGGGTCGGGTGATCAGCCCCGACGCGACCCGGGTTCGCATCGGCTCTCTCCACGACCTGCCCCTCCGCGAGGGCAGGGCGGTGACCGTCGCCGGCGAGCGGATCGCCGTCTTCCGCTGCGACGGCGCGGTCCGCGCCGTGTCGAACGCCTGCCCCCACGCCGGCGGCCCACTGGCCGACGGCGTGGTCGCCGGCGACACCGTCACCTGCCCGCTGCACATGCGCGTCGTCGACCTCTGCACCGGGGTGGTCAGCGACTGCGCCGAGCGGGTGCGTGTCTTCGACGTCGTCGTCGAGGAGGGCGAGATCTACCTGCTGCGCCCGTAGCACAACCGCGCGCGGGCCGCGACTGTGCGGACAGCCGGGACCCCATGGGGCTTCGGAGATTGTCCAGACGGGCGTGCGACGTGCTGTGGCAGCGTCCGGTGACCCGCCGGTCGCGCCTCGCTAGCCTGAGCCGAAGTGTCAGAACCCAGGCGGGAGGCGAGTCATGCCCATTCCCATTCCCGAGGCGGTCGACGAGAACGCGTCGCTGGCCCGTACCAAGGCCGACCAGCTGCGCACGCGGCCGGCGGCCTACCTGCTCAGCGCGGTCCTCGCCGGCGCGTTCATCGGGGTCGGCGTCGTGCTCCTGGCCGCGGCCGTGGGGCCGCTGCTCGTGGGGGGCTCGATCGCCACCAAGCTCACCTCCGGGGCGATCTTCGGCGTCGCCCTCACCCTCGTCGTCTTCGCAGGCACCAGCCTGTTCACCGGCGAGGTCATGTTCATGCTCCAGGGCCTCGTCGACGGGACCTGCAAGGTGTACGAGCTCGTCGCCGTCTGGATCGCCGCCCTGGTCGGCAACTTCGTCGGCTCCTTCGTCTTCGCCTGGATGGTGTACGAGAGCGGTGTGCTCACCGCCAAGCCGAAGCCCGGCGCCGTCGCCCCCGGACTCGCCTTCATCACCTCGGCGGTGACCGGCAAGATCCACGCGACCAACAACCAGCTCTTCTGGCGGGCGGTGCTCTGCAACATGCTCGTCTGCCTCGCCCTGTGGATGGCGTCGCGCACCAGGAGCGACAGCGCCAAGCTCGTGCTCATCTGGTGGTGCCTCTTCGCCTTCATCGCGGCGGGCTTCGAGCACTCGATCGTGAACATGACGGTGTTCAGCCTGGCGATCCTCAGCAATGTCGCCGACTGGTCCGACCTGTTCCACAACCTGCTCCTCACCGTCCCCGGCAACATCGTCGGCGGCGGCGTGATCGTCGGCCTCGCCTACGGCTACCTGGGGAGGAAGCGCGCCGGGGCGGTCAGCCTCGCCGGCGCACCCACCACGTCGGCGGCCCCCGAGCCCGCGTACGCGGCGCCCGGCATCCGCTGATCGACGCGACGACCCGGGCCGCGGACCGCGCGGCCCGGGTCCTCACCCTGCGTCGACCGCACGGTCGGGGCGCACAAGGTCCCGCCCCGCAACCTTGTGCGTCGGCACGCATGTGTCCCAAGGTGCCGCCTTCGTACCGTCGATGAGGTGAGCGAACCTTCGCGCCGGCCGGGGCAGGGATCGCTCTGCCCGCCGGTCGCCTCGGTCGCCGAGTGCCTGCAGCTCCCCGCGCTCCGCGGCGGCGAGGTCCTCAGCGGGCACGAGGGGCTCGGCGCCTCGGTGCGCTGGGTGTCGACCGCGGCGCTGACACGCGGCTGCGCCCCCGGGGAGTTCCGCCTCCTCGCGCGCCTGCTCGGCGGCGAGGCGGTCCACGCCGCCGCCGACGGCGGCGCCGCGGCGCTCGCCGCGCCCCTGGTCTCCCCCGAGGCGGTCGCCGCCGGCGGCGACGCGGGGCTGCCGGTGATCGGCCTCGCCCCGGGCGTCGATCTCGACGCGATGGCCGTCACCCTTCTCGACTTCGTGATCGGGTCGCTCGACGGCGCGCTCAGCCGCCTCGGCGAGGTGACCGCACGGCTCGCCGCGACCGCCTCCGACGACCTCCGCCTCGAGACCGTCGCCGACACCCTCGCCGCCGCCACCGGCACCGCGGTGCTCATCGAGGATGCGGAGTTCCGGATGCTCTGCTTCGCCGGAGAGGCGGCCATCGACGACAACCGCCAGGAGACCATCCGCGCGGGCGGCACTCCGCCCGGGTTCCGCGCCTCGGAGGAGATGCGGAGGTTGTACGCGGAGATGGCCAGAACAGGGCTGCCGGTTCGGATCCGGCCGGATCCCACGATCGGTGTGGTGCTGCCCCGTCTGGTCGCCCCGGTGGTCGCCGCCGGCGAGCTGCTCGGCTACTGCAACGTCATCCTCCCCGAGGACGACCTCGGCCAGCAGGTGACCGCCGTGGCGCTCGAGCAGGCCGCACACCTCTTCGCCCTCGCGCTCGTGCACCAGCGTGCGCGCGACCTGGGTGGCCGCATGGCGCGGGTGGGCCTGCTCGTCGACCTCCTCGACGGCCGCATCCCCGCCGAGCTGCTCCGTGCCCGCGCCGACCAGGTCGGCGTCGACCTCGGCGCCGGCCACACCGTCGCGCTCTACGACGGACCCACGGAGCAGCGCCCCGAGGCATGGCTGCGCACCGCGCAGTCACTGCTCCCGTCGCGGTCGAACGAGCTGATCGACGTCGTCGCCGGCACCGTCGTCGCGCTGCTCGGCGGCGCCGACCGGGCGCGGGCGCTGCGCTGGCTCGCCGACGTGCGCACCGCGTGCGGCGGCGGGACCGCGGTGCTCGGGCGCGGCGCCGACGCGGGCGGAGTGTCGGCCTCCTATCGCGAGGCGCGGCGCACCCTCGACCTGGTGACCCGGTCCGGACCCGGGGGCGGGGCGCTCGTCGACGTCGCCGACCTCGGGCTGCTCGGCGTGCTCATCGAGGCGTCGACCGACGGGAGCATCGACCGGTTCTGGCGCCACCGCCTCGCCCCGCTGCGCGACTACGACACCCGCGAGGGCACCGACCTGTGCGGCTCGGTGGCGGCGTTCCTCGAGGAGGGTGGCCTCCGCCGCGCCGCCCGCCGCCTCGGGGTCCACGCCAACTCGCTCGCCTACCGGCTGAAGCGTGCCGAGGAGATCGGGGGGTTCTCGTTGAGCAGCCCCGACGCGCGCCTCGAGCTGCAGATGGCGCTCCGCTGCCGGCGGCTGCTCGGGCCCTGATCACCTCCTCCTCACGGAGCGGGATGCAAGGGTCTGCGGGGCTCACGCGTTGGTACAGGCATTCGCGGCTCCGCCCGGCGGTTCTCGCCGGGAGTCGCGATCGAGAGGTTTGTGGGCACTGGGAAAACCCACACCGCCTCTCCCCCGAATGGTCAGTTGCAAGGTCAGCCGATTCGCGTTAAGGTGCCATTAAGGTTTCAGACCCGGGTCCGGGTCGGAACGTCGGGAAGGGAAGGGGATGGGTTGCCGGAGATGAGGCACTGCTTCATCGTCGAACGGGTCGACCGCCACGACGGGATGCCGCGGCTGGTCGCCGAGCGCCTGCCGGTGCGCCGGGCGGTGTCCGCGTGAAGGTCACCCTCATCACCGACACGCCCGACCACGCGGTGATGGCCGCGATGCTCGACCGGCTGCAGGCCCGCCACCGGGTCGCCGTGATCTCCCCGGCGAGCGACGACCCCGGGGCGCTCGCCGCCCACGAGGGCCGGAGCCCCGCGGACGTCTACCTGCTGAAGTCCCGCACCCCGGCCGGACTCGATCTCGCCCACCGGCTCGAGCTCTGCGGGGCGCTCGTGGTCAACGGCTGGTCGGCCACCCTCGCGTGTCAGGACCGCGTGCTGATGGCCCGGCGGCTCGAGGTGGCCGGCCTGCCCTGCCCGCGCACGTGGAGCGCGGTCACGCTCGGCCGGGCGCTGCCGCTGCTCGCCGGCCTCCAGTTCCCGCTCGTGATCAAGAGCCGTTTCAGCCGCAGCGGTGACCTCGTGGCCCGGGTCCACGACGACTCGGAGGTCGAGGCGCTCCTCTCCGAGTGGAAGGACGAGCCGGTGATCCTCCAGCACTTCGAGGACAACGACGGCTGGGACGTGAAGATGTGGGTGGTCGGCGACCACGCCTACGCGGCGAGGCGGCCGAGCACCCTCACCCCCGACGCCGGGGGCGACACCGTGCCGATCCTCCAGGACGAGCTGTCGCCGGCCTGGGTCGCGGCGATCCTTCGCATCGGGCGGGAGTTCGACCTCAGCCTCTACGGCGTCGACCTGCTGGTGACCGGCCACGGTCCCTCGATCGTCGACGTCGACGCCTTCCCCGGGTACCGGGGAGTGCCCAATGCCGCCGACGCCCTCGCGGCCTTCACCGAGGGTCTGAACATGGAGGCCAGCGCGTCCGCATGAGCGCGATGCTCGACGACGTCCACGTCAGCGCCACCCGGAGGGCCGCGTAGCCATGTGGCGCTTCCTGTACCGCAACCTCCGTGGCTCGCGGGTCGTCGTCGCCTTCGCCGTCTCGCTCACCTTCCTGCAGGTCGGCGCCGACATCCTCACCGCGTTCCCGCTGAAGTTCATCCTCGACAAGGTCGTCCACCACATCGACCCGGTGGTCCCGGTCGTCGGCGGTCTGCTCACCAGGCTCGACCCGCTGGGGACGCGCAACGGCCTCAACGACAACGAGATCCACACCCAGATGGGGGTGCTGATCTTCTCCACGCTCCTGCTGCTCGCGCTCTCGGTGATCAGCGCGGTGCTCTCCTACATCCAGGTGCTCATCGCGGCGCGGGTGGGAGCGAAGCTCTCCAACGGGCTGCGCACCCGGCTCTTCGACCATCTCCAGCACCTGTCCCTCGACTGGCATGGCCGGCAGCGCACCGGCGACCTCGTGCAGCGCATCACCGGCAACATCCTCGACGTCGAGAAGCTGGTCACCGACGGTCTCGTCGACCTGCTCGCCGGCATCCTCACCCTGGTCGGCATCCTCATCGTGATGCTGCTGCTCAACTGGCAGTTCACCGTGCTCTGCATGGTCATCGCACCGGCGCTCTTCTTCGGCGTGCTGCGCTACACGCTGGCGATCAAGCGCGCGAACAAGGTGAAGGCGAAGGCCGCGGCCCAGGTCGCCGAGGTCGCCACCGAGGACATCGGCGCCATCACCGAGGTCAAGGCGTTCACCCTCGAGGAGCGCGAGGCCGAGCACTTCCGTCGCTACAGCACCAGGCTGTGGGCGGCGAGCTGGCGCTCCGGGCGGCTGCAGGCGGAGTTCACCCCCATCGTCGCCATCCTCATCGCGGCGAGCTCGGCGACGATCATCAGCGTCGGCGGCTGGATCGCCGCGGGCCACGGCCACACCTTCGGAATCGGCCCGTTCTTCATCGCCGACGGCACCGTGACCATCGGCTCGCTGACGGTCTTCCTCTCGTACTCCAAGCAGCTCTACCAGCCGATGCGCAACCTCTCCAAGCTCATGAACCTCGCCTCCGGCGCGGCCGCCGGCGCGGCCCGCATCGACGAGGTGCTCGACCAGGCGCCCGAGGTCAAGGAGGCACCGGTCGCCTACACCGGACCCGACCGGGTGCACGGTGACGTGGTCTTCCGCAACGTCGTCTTCGGCTACAACGAGGACCAGCCGGTGCTCACCGGGATCGACCTGAAGGTGCCGTCGGGGCGGAGGATCGCGCTGGTCGGGCTCAGCGGCAGCGGCAAGACGACGTTGGTGAAGCTCATCCCCCGCTTCTACGAGGTGTGGGACGGCACGATCACCGTCGACGGCATCGACGTGCGCGACTATCCGCTCGAGACGCTGCGCCGCAACGTCAGCCTCGTCCTCCAGGACTCCGTGCTCTTCGAGGGCACCATCCGCGAGAACATCGCGCTCGGCCGCGAGGACGCCACCGACGAGGAGATCATCACCGCGGCCCGGCTCGCCCATATCCACGACCAGATCGACGTCCTGCCCAAGGGCTACGCCTCCCAGGTGCGCGAGCAGGGCAAGAACTTCTCCAGCGGTCAGCGGCAGCGGCTCGCGATCGCCCGCGCCATCCTCCGCGACGCGCCGATCCTCATCCTCGACGAGCCGACCGCCAACCTCGACGTCGAGGCCGAGGCGGAGGTGATGCGCGCCATCGACCGTCTGGTCGTCGGGCGCACCGTGCTCATGATCTCCCACCGGCTCAGCACCCTCGGGAACGTCGACGAGATCGTGGTGCTGCAGAAGGGAAGGATCGTCGAGCGGGGCACGTACACCAGCCTCAAGAAGGCGGGCGGGGTCTTCGCCGGGCTGCTCGAGGAGCAGAGCCGCTACAGCGCGGAGCGCCTCGGCCGCCGCGACCGGGTCGCCGTCGCCGCGCCGT
>DATKEY010000090.1:0-10118 GCA_035544475.1 Candidatus Dormiibacterota bacterium
CGCTGTGCGCCGGCGGGGCATCGCGTTGTTCCACGCCGTCGGCCTTCTCATGGGGGCCGGCATCTGGGCGCTGGTGCCCGGCCCGTGGGTGATCGTCGCCGGCGTGCTCTGGCTGCTCGTCGCGTCGTACTCGATCCGCCGGTACATCCCGACCATGGTCACGAGCCTGAGCCGGACGGAGGCAGAGCTGACGCGGTTGTACGCGCGCATCGAGGACGCCAACACACCGAAACCGCCGCCCGAACCCTGACGCGCGGCTCAGTCGATGCGACGGAGCAGCACGCAGAACTCGTTGCCCTCGGGGTCGGCGAGGACGACCCACGGCACGTCGCCCTGGCCGATGTCCACGCGCCGGGCGCCGAGCCCGAGCAGCCGCTCGACCTCCTCGTCCTGATCGCATCCGCGCGGGTTGACGTCGATGTGGACGCGGTTCTTCACCGTCTTCGGCTCCGGCACACCGACGAAGACGAGCTTGAGATCGGGCACCTCGGGCTCACCCGAGGCGGACATCCAGAAGAACTCGTCGCCGCGCTGGCTGTGCCAGCCGAGCACCGCGCTCCAGAACGAGGCGACGCGCTCGGGGTCGGAGCAGTCGACGACGATCTCGGTGAGGGAGCTGGTCATCCTTCGTTGCCTCCTCGGTGCGGCGACCGGTCGCCCGCATCCTGCGCGCTGAGAAGGTCGCGGCGCTCAGCAGACGATCTGGCCGGAGACGTGGATCGCCGGAGGAAGCGGGTTCGGCGCCTGGGACTGCTTGCCCACCCAGCCGACGTAGGGGAGGTCGATGCTGAAGGTCGCCCCGCGCCGCCAGTCGAAACCGGTGATCCCTGAGAGGTCGTTCGGTCCGTCGGCGCCGATCTGCCCGTAGTCGATCTGGCCCGCCACCGGTCCCTCGTAGATCTCGGTTGGCGTCCCGGGGCCGGATCCGCCGCCCCAGATCGAGATGACGTACTGCCGCCCACCGATGGTGCCGGAGACGGACATCATGCCGCCGTTCCCCCCCGAGACCTGCGGCTGGCATGCCGAGACCGGTCCCTGGAGCACGCCGGTGATCGCCCCCGCGATCGATACGTACGAAGGACCGCTGAGGACGGGCTCCCGCTGAGGCGCCGGAGTTGGGGTTGGCGTCGGGGCGGCACAGCCGATCGCGCCCTGGATGTGCACCGGAGGCCGCCCGGCATTGGTGAAGTCGGTGAGGGTGATGTCGAGGGTCGCGCCCCGCGCCCAGTCGAAGTGGGTGATCCCGGCGAGGTTGCCGCCGGAGAGTGCCGAGTTCTGGAAGTCGATGGTTCCGCCACTGACGGGCGTCCCGTGCCACAGCTGGATGTACTGCACCTTCCCCGGTGCGGGGCCGGCGCTCCAGATCTGGACCTGCCAGGTCGACCCCGCGACCTGTCCCGTCACCTGCATCACGCCGCCGTCGCCCTCGGGGATGTTCGTCCCGCAGCTCACCGTTGCGGTCGACATCGTGCCGGTGACCGCCCCGGTGAAAGTGAGCTCCGCGATGCCGGACGGCGTCGAGAGGGGTGTCGGCGCAGGCGTCGCCGGCGCGGCGGTGGGGCTCGGCTCTGCGGTCGGCGACGGCGACGGCGTGGGCGTCGGGGAGCACGACGGCTTCGCAGACGGCGAGGGCGACGGCGAGTCCGATGGCTCCGGACGCGGCGTCCGATGCCCCTTTGCGTCGGGGCTGTCCAGGGGAGAGTCGCTCGCACTCGGGCTCGGCGACACCGCGGCGCACGACGGCGAGGGCGACGGCGACGTCGTGCTCTTCGGTCCATGGACGTGCGCGCTCGCGGGGTTCCCGCCGTCGCCCCGATGCGCGAGGGAGATCCCCAGCACCAGCGCGAGCACGGCGAAGACCACCAGCCCCACCAGGAGCTGACCCGCCCCGCGCCACATGCGATTCACCCCGCCAGCCTATTCGTGAACCCGAGCCGGCGATCTCGCGAGCAGGTCACGAAATCCGCCGGACCGCCCTCATCCCGAGGCCGGCGCCGGGGTCGCCGACGAGCCCTTGAGCGCGATGTCGTCGACGTTGCCCTCGAGCACGGTGACGCTCTCGTCCCACGCGGTACCGCGGCGTCCGGTCATCAGCCGGACGATGTACGTGCCGTTCGCGTCGAGGTCGATCATCAGGCAGCGGGTCACGGTCTGGAGCGCCGCCCAGACATGGGTGCCGGCGACCGCGACCGTCCGCTCGTCCTCGTTGCCGACCTCCGCGACCAGCGCCGCGTAGGGGTGGTCGTGGGTCGTGCGAGTCTGAAATGGCTCCGCGAGCATGGTCGTCGTCCTCCGAGCGCACCCCCGCAGCCACGGGATCTCCGGGCCGCGTGCACAACGTTCAACGTTGGACAACCACTGCGACGATGCGATCACCGCACCGTCACGGTTCGCCGGCGTCAGTTGTAGCGGGAGAGCCTCGCGAGCCGGTCGTCGCGTCACATCCGCCTATAGTGCCCGCATGAGCAGATCACCGAGTCTCCTCGGGACCGGGAGCGAGCGTGAGCGCGCCACCCGGATCGGCATCGCCCGCATCTGCGTCGGCAGCAGCATGCTGCTCACCACCGGGCTCGCCCGACGGTTCTTCGGCATTCCGGCGGCGCAGGACAACGGAGGTTTGCGGCTCGCCGCCCGCCTCTTCGGCATCCGCAACGTCGTGCTCGGCACCTGGGCGCTGCTCGCCCGGGACCAGGGGATCGACGAGCGCCGCCTCTGCTACCGGCTGCAGGCCGCGGTCGACGCGGGTGACCTCGCCGCGCTCGCGTGGGCGGGGACGCGCGGCGAGGGGCTGGTGCGGCCGGCGATCATGGGCGGGTTTCTCGGCAGCTCTGCGGTGCTCGCCTGGCTCGACCTGCTCGGCGACGTCGACGGGGCCGCCCCCGAGCGGAGCGCCGTCGCAGCCTGACCCTCGGGGAGGCTATCCGACCGTCTGGGTGACGCGGACCCTGCTTCCGTCGGTCAGCAGCTGGTTGCCGACGATCACGCAGAGATCGCCCGCGGCCAGCCCGCTCACCACCTCCACGTAGGTCCCGTCGGAGATCCCGAGCTGGACGCTGCGCGCATGGACCACCGACCCGTCGACGACGTACACGGTCGGGTTGCGGTCGAGGTCGAGCACGGCGAGCTTCGAGACCACCACCGGGCTGTTGTGGTTGACGCCGACCCGCACGAACGCCTCGAGCCCGGGGACCACCGCGTGGTCGGCGGTGTTCGCGGCGTCGACGGTGGCCTGGAAGAACTGGCCCGCGCCGCTGGCGCCGGCGGCGATCTGGACCACCTTCCCGGTGAGGACCTTGCCGGAGGTGGTGCTGCCGGGCGCGGGGGTGACGCTGATGTCCGCGCCCGAGCCGATGCCGACGAACTGGCGGTCGGCGATCGGCAGGCTCGCGGTCACCTGGATGTGCGAGGTGTCGATCACCGTCATGAGGATCTGTCCGGGGGCGGCGAAGGCGCCGGGAGCGATCTTCAGCTCGCCGATCGCGCCGTCGATCGGGGCGACGAGCTGGGCGACTCGGCCGTTGGCGATCTCGATCTGCTGCTGGAGGATGACGTACTGGCCCTGGTAGCTGACGATCTGGGCGTTGAGCGCCTGGACCTGCGCGGAGTCGCCCTTCGCCTGCGCGATCGCGATGCGGCTCTGGGTGTTCTGGATCTCGCCCTGGATCAGAGACTCCTTCGACTGCAGCGACTGGACCTGCGCCGCGAACGGCGTGCGGTCGAGCGAGAGCAGCGCCTGGCCCTTGTGCACGGGCTCGCCGGCGTGGACGTTGACGTCGGTGACGAGGTCGCGGAAGTCGACGCTGACGGGCACGCTGATGCCCGCGACGGTGATCCCGGTCCCCCCGGGATGGTCGATCACGTCCCGCGCGCCGGCTCTGTAGACGACGACGTCGTGACTCGACGAGGTCCCGCCGCAGGCGGCCAGCACGCAGGCCAGCACCGCCCCGACCGCGTACTTCCGCATCCTCTGCATCCTTTCCGCCTTGATAGGCCGCCCGTCTGGTCCTAGGGTAGAACGTCCCACCCCCCCGGATCCTGCGTCCTTCACCCGGCACGGCTGTCTACGTGGAGATCGCGCACAGTGACGGTTTTTGACGCTCGTGCTATCGTTCGGGACCGGCTCCCGACCGCTTGGAGGGCACCCACCACGCCCGCCTCTCCGGGCGGTCAGGGAGCGCCAGTGGCCCGGGTGGGTGAGGGCGGACGGCGATGAGCGTCCTCGTGCTCGGCCGCGCCGACGTCGCCCGCCTGCTCGATCCCCGGACCCTCCTCGACGCCCTCGCGAGCGCGTTCGCCGCGCTCAGCGAGGGCGAGGTCTCGGTGCCGCCGCGGATCGCCGCCCTCTCCGGCGACGCAGGGCTGCTCGCCGCCATGCCGGGGTACGCGCCCGGCGCCGGCCTCGGGGTGAAGCTCGTCTCCCTCTTCGAGGGGAACGCGTCCCTCGGCATCCCGACCCACCAGGCGCTCATCTGTCTCTTCGACCCGGCGACGGGGACGCCGGCGACGCTGATGGACGGCACCCACATCACCGCGCTGCGCACCGCGGCCGCGGCGGCGCTCTCCGCCCGCCTTCTCGCCCGCGAGGACGCCTCGGTGCTCGCCATCGTCGGCGCCGGGGTCCAGGGGGCGGCCCATCTCACGATGTTCCCCCTCGTCCGCGAGCTCACCGAGATCCGGGTCGTCTCGCGCCGTCCCGCCTCCGCCGCCGCCCTCGCCGCCGCCGACCCGCGGGCGCGCGCCGTCGAGGACGTCGAGACGGCGGTGAGGGGCGCCGGCCTGGTGGCCCTCTGCACCAACGCCGGGGAGCCGGTGCTCGACCGCCGGTGGCTCACCGAGGGCGCCCACCTCACCTCGGTCGGGTACGCGCCTCCCCACGGCGAGCTCGACCGGGCGACGATCGAGGAGGGCTCACTCTTCGTCGAGACCCGGGTCGCCTTCTCCCCGCCGCCCGCCGGATGCTTCGAGCTCGCCGGCCTCGACCCCGACCGCGCCACCGAGATCGGCGAGGTCCTCCTCGGCCGCCGGCCGGGGCGGACGAGCCCGGGCGAGCTCACCGTCTACAAGTCGATGGGCCACGCCGTCGAGGACCTCGCCGCCGCCCGGCTCGTCGACGATCGTGCTCGACAGACGGGTGTCGGCACGGTCGTGCCCATGACATGATCGGCTCCCGCTCAGCAGCTGAGGAGATCGACGTGGCCCATCCGAACGAGGCCCTGATCCGCCGGATCTACGCGAGCTTCGCCCGTGGCGACATGGGGGAGGTGCTCGCCGACTGCACGGACGATGTGGTCTTCGAGGTTCCCGGCCACAGCCGGGTGGCCGGAACCTACCCCGGGCGCGACGGATTCCTCAGCGGTCTCCTCCCCTCGCTCGCCGCGGTCGCCGACATGAGCACCTTCAGCGAGGACATCGACGCGGTCGCGTGCGACGACGACCACGGCGTCCTCCTCGCCACCCAGCGCTTCCGCCGCCACGACGGGCGCCAGGTCGAGTACCGCAGCGCGGTGGTGTTCGGCTTCCGCGACGGGAGGATGAGCCACTTCGCCGAGCGCCCGGGGAACCAGGCCGAGTACGACGACGCCTGGTCGTGAGCCGTCCTACCGCCCGGCGACCGGGAGCTTCTCGACCGCCGGGATGACGTCGCGGGCGAGGAGCTCGAACGGCTCGGGCTCGTGGACGTTCGGCATGTTGACGATCGCCTGGTCGATTCCGCGTTGCGCGAGCCGCTCGAAGTAGTGGATCGCCTGCCCGGGCGTCTTCGTCCGGTCGCGCCCGTCGCGGGTGATGTGGAGGGTTCCGAGCGAGGTCCGCTCGATCTCCTCGAACGGCCGGCCGACCGCCTCGCAGTGCTTGCGGAGCACGCCCAGCTTGTGATCGATCACCTTCGGGTCGAAGGCGAAGAGGTTGCAGGCGTCGGCGTACTTCGCGACCAGCCGCAGCGTGCGCTTCTCGCCGCCGCCGCCGACGAGGATCGGCGGGTGCGGCGTCTGCACCGGCAGCGGCGAGCACATCGGGCGCTCGAGCGTGTAGTACCGCCCGGAGAACGGCGTCTCGTCGCCCGCCCACATCTGCCGGGCGATCTGGAGCGTCTCCTCGAGACGGTCCATGCGCTCACCGAGCGGCGGGAAGGGGATCCCGAGCCCGAGATGCTCCTGCTCGTTCCAGGCGGCGCCGATCCCGAACCAGGCGCGGCCATGGGAGAGGACGTCGAGGGTGGTGGCGACCTTCACCAGCACGCCTGGATGGCGGTAGGTGACCCCCGTGACCATGGTCCCCAGCCGGATCCGGCTCGTGCGCCCGGCGGCGAAGGCGAGGGCGGTCCAGCCCTCGAGCATCTCCTGCTCGGGGGGTCCGACCACCCCGATCTGGAAGAGGTGGTCCATCACCCACAGGGTGTCGAATCCGGCGATCTCCGCACGCTCGGCGATGAGGGCGAAGGTCTCGCCGATGTGGTCGCGGCCGCCGGGCCAGGTGAAGCTCGGTACCTGCAGTCCGATGCGCATGGGCGACAGCGTAGGCGATCGCCAGGACGGCTGCGCCGCGCGTTCGGCTAGCCTGATCGCCATGAACCGATCTCGCGTCGCGACCCTGCTGGGGATCACCGCCGTCGGCGGGACCGCCGCCGTCGCCGCGCTCGCCCGAGCGGCGAGCGCCGAGCGCCGCCGCCTGCGCGACGACCCCGAGTACGTGGAGCTGACCCGCCGGCCGACCGGCCGCCCGATCGAGGCGATCTCCCGCGACGGCACCCGCCTGCACACCGAGGTGTTCGGCGCCGCCCCCTCCCCCACCCTCGTCCTGCTCCACGGCTGGACCGAGGCGCTGCACTTCTGGCACCCCCAGATCGTCGAGCTCGCCACGGACCACCGGATCGTCTCCGTCGACCTCCGCGGCCACGGGCTCAGTGGCAGCGGAGGGTTCTCGGCCGAGGCGCTCGCCGACGACGTCTCCGCGGTCCTCGCGGCGTGCGTCCCCGCCGGCGAGCGCGCGATCCTCGTCGGCCACTCGATGGGCGCGATGGCGATCGTCGCCTGGGCGCACCGCCACCCCGGCGAGCTCGAGCGTGTCGCCGGCACCGTGCTCATCAGCACCGGGGTCGGCGACCTCATCTCCGAGTCCGAGCTCATCCCCCTCCCTCCGGCCTTGGCCGGCGCTCGCCACCTGATCGGGCCGAGGATGCTCACCACCCCGCCGGTCGCCCCCGGCTGGCTCGGGCCGGTCGCCCTTCGCGCGATCCAGTACGTCGCCCTCGGGCCGGAGGCCACCCCCGCGCAGGTCGCCTTCTGCCGCGACGTCGTCCTCTCCTGCAGGCCCGACACGTGGGCGGGATGGGGCAGGGTGCTCGCCCGGCTCGACCTCACCGACGCGGTGCCCTCGCTGCGCGTCCCGACGCTGGTGATGGCCGGCGATCGCGACCGGCTCACCCCGCCGGCGCACGCACGGCGGCTCCACGGCCTGCTCCCCAGGCCCGCCGGGCTCGTCGTGCTCGAGGGCGCGGGACACATGCTCCCCGTCGAGCGCGCCGCCGCGGTGAACACCGCACTGCGCGAGTTCGCGGCCGCGCACGCCGGGGTCGCCGCGGCGGCGGGCTGAGTCCGCGCGGCTCAGGCGGGCGCCTCGGCCTCGAGGCGGTCGTCGACGTATCCCCAGGCGATCGCGCTCGCGGCGACGAGCGCGACCGCGGCGCTGGCGAGGGCGACACGCATCCCGGAGACGAAGGACCCCTGGGCGAGGAGCGAGCCGAAGAGGGCGACGCCGACCACGCCGCCGACCTGGCGGCCGGCGTTGAAGACCCCGGCGGCGATGCCGACCCGCTGGGCCGGCACCGAGCCGACGAGCGCGGTGTTCAGCGGCGGCACGACGAGGCCCCAGCCGCCGCCGACGGCGACGAGCGGCAGCACCATCGCCACGTAGCGGGTGGCCGGCCCCATCGTCACCAATGCGGCGAGGCCGCTGGCGGCGACGAGCAGGCCGGTGACGACGAGCGCGCGCGGTCCGGTGCGCATCACCAGCCGGCCGGCGACGAGGTTGGCGGCGACCACGCTCAGGGTCATCGGCAGGAAGGTCAGCCCGGTGAGGACCGGCGAGTAGCCGCGCACCCGCTCGAAGTACAGCGCCTGGACGAAGATCTGGCCGTAGAGGCCGAGGTTGAGCAGCACCCCGACCGCGGCGGTCGCGGAGAAGGCCGTCGAGCGGAAGAGGCCGAGCGGGAGCATCGGGCTGTGGCCCGTGCGCTCGACGGCGAGGAAGGCGCCCGCCGTCCCCACCGCGACGAGGAAGGCCGCCGCGACCGCCGGCGAGTGCCAGCCGAGGTCGCCGCCCTCGATGAGCGTGAAGGTGAGCGCGCCGCTGGCGAGCATCGCGAGCCCCTGGCCCCCGAGGTCGAGCCCGGTCGCCGGGGCGCGCAGCGCCGGACCCCGCAGCAGCAGCGTCAGGGTCAGGCCGAGCAGGCCGAGGCCGCCGGTGAGCAGGAAGACCGCGCGCCAGCCGGCGACGCCGACGAGAAGCCCGCCGGCGAGCGGCCCGACCGCGATGCCGGCGCCGCCGCTGCCTCCCCAGATCGCGATGCTGCGTGCCCGCTCGGCGGTGCCGGTGACGGAGTGGCTGAGCACCCGCAGCGAGGCGGGGAGGAGCATCGCCGCGCCCAGGCCCGCGATCCCCTGCAGGACGGCGAGCGCCCAGGCGGTCGGGGCGGCGACGCTGAGCAGCGAGGCGGCGCCGAAGACGCCGAAGCCGGCGGCGAGCACGCTGCGGCCGCCGAGGCGGTCGCCGAGGGCGCCGGCGGTGAGCAGCGTGGCGGCGAAGGCGAGGTTGTAGGCGTCGACGACCCACTGCAGCGCCGACACGCCGGCGCCGAGGTCGGCGCCGATGCGGATGAGCGCGACGTTCACCACCGTCGTCGCGAGGATCACCACGAAGTAGCCGAGGCTCGTGGCGACCAGTGTCAGGCGGTCGGAACGCGGCCGGGTGCCCCCCACCGGACAACCGTAGCCGATATTTAGACCGCGACCGCCTCGACGATGCTGAAGGGCGAGGCGGTGGGGCGGACCTGGCGCAGCGAGAAGCCGCAGCGGGCGAGCAGGCGGGCGTAGTCCTCGCGGGTGCGCTCGCGTCCGCCGGTGAGCACGAGCATCGCGACGTCGATGACCCGGCCGGGGTCGGGGGCGTTGCCGGGGACGATCACCGACTCGACGAGGAGCAGCCGCTTGCCGGGGCGCATCGCGTCGCGGCAGAGGCCGAGGATGCGCACGGCCTTCGACTCCTCCCAGTCGTGGATGATCCACTTCATCAGATAGGCGTCGGCGCCGGCGGGGACGGACTCGAAGAAACTCCCCGCCACCAGCTCGCAGCGTGACATCACCCCCGCGGTCTGGAGAGGACCGCCGTTCTGAGCGCGGCTGATGACGTCCGGCTGGTCGAAGAGCACGCCGCGCATGGCGGGGTTCGCCACCAGCAGCGCGGCGAGCAGCGCCCCCTGGCCGCCGGCGACGTCGACGAGGGTGCCGACCCCGGTGAGATCGCACGCGGCGACGATCGCCGGGTCGGTGATCGTCGACATGCAGGTCATCGCGTTGTCGAACTCGCCGGCCTGCTGCTTGTCCGCGCCGACCCACTCGAAGAAGCCGGTCCCCGTCCTCATCTCGATCGCGGTCCTGCCGGTGCGCACGCTCTCGGCGACGTCGGTCCACATCGGCAGGTGCCAGGGGGCACCGTGGAAGAGCGCCCAGTCGCGCACCGAGTCCGGCGCGCCGGTGCAGAGCGCACGGGCGAGGCGGGTCATCGCGAAGCGCCCGTCGCGCCGCTCGGCGAAGATCCCCGACGGCGTGAGCATCCGGAGCAGGCGGCGGAGCGCCCCGGCGTCGCACCCGGTCGCCGCGGCGAGCTCCTCGACGGTGCGCGGACCGCTCGTCAGCTGGTCGGCGATCCCCAGCCGCGCCACCGCGAAGATGCCGATGGCGGTGCCGAAGCCGTCGAGCATGAGCCCCAGCAGCGTCACCGGCGGGGGCAGGAGGCGGCTTCGCAGCCGCCCCAGCCCCCCTGCCGCACGCTGCATCCCCGCGGCGAGCGCGGGCGGTGGGATGCGCGGCGGACGCGCGGCGGTGCTCACTCGTAGGTGATCA
>DATKEY010000091.1:0-11249 GCA_035544475.1 Candidatus Dormiibacterota bacterium
CGACGAGGGCGTACACGGACTCCCCGCACAGCCCCGGCGCGGGATGGGTCACGCCGTACCAGCGCTCGTAGTCGGCGGCGTCGCGCAGCCGGAAGTCGGCGCTCATGTCGACGACGACCGCCCCGGCCTCGATCCATCCCCGGGCGTGGGCGGCGGCGACGGTGTGGGGCAGCGCGGTGAGCACGGCGTCGACCCCGACCACGTCGAGCCCCGCCTCGAGCGGCAGATCGACGCCGCTCCCGGGCACCACATCGCGGAACGACTTCCCCGCATGGGAGCGGCCGAGGAGATGGGTGAGCTCGACGTGGGGATGGCGCGCGAGGATCTCGACGCACTGGATCCCGATGTAGCCGGTGGCTCCGGCGACGGCGACGCGACAGCGGCTGGTCACCGCGCCTTTATACACGTCTCATGAATATTCATGCAAGGCGGCCCCCGCCCTATCCTCCCCCCATGGTGCCGCCCGCGATCCATCTCGTGCGTTGGGAGTCCATCGAGCCGGCGCTCGCCCTCGACCTCTACCTGCGCAATCGAGACCATCTGCGCCCGTGGTCGCCGGTCTCACCTCCGGGATTCCACACCCTCGACGGCCAGAGAGGGCGCAGCCTGGAGAGCGCGAACGCGCGCGCCGCCGGCCGCGGGGCCGACTACGCGATCGTCGAGACCGACGGCGGCGCCCTCGTCGGCAGCGTGGGCCTGAGCACGATCCTGCGCGGGCCGCTGCAGACCGGCGACCTCGGCTACCTCGTCGACGCCGGGCACTGCGGCCGCGGCTACGCGACCGAGGCGGTGCGCCAGCTGCTGCGGATCGCCTTCGGTGAGCTGCGCCTCCACCGCGTCCAGGCGGCGGTGATGCCGAGCAACACCGCCTCGCTCCACGTGCTCGCCCGTACCGGGTTCCGCGAGGAGGGGCTCGCGCTGCGCTACCTCTGCATCAACGGCGCCTGGGAGGACCACCGGATCCTCGCCCGGACCGTCGAGGACCCGCCGGGTCTCTGATCGGGGTGCAGGGCGGCGTTCAGACGGCCACGGTCGCGCTCGTCTCCCGCGGAAGGACACGGGCGAGCTGGGTGCGTGAGGTGATGGCGAGCTTGGCGAACACCTTGTGCAGGTGGTACTCGGCGGTGCGCGCGCTGATGAACAGCCGGGCGCCGATCTCGGGGTTGGAGAGGCCCTCCCGGGCGAGCCGCGCAACCTGCGTCTCCTGGGCGGTGAGGTACACACGGGTCGGGGCCTCCAGTGGGCGGACGTGCTCGCCGGTGGCCAGGAGCTCGCGCTCCGCGCACTGCGCGTACCCCTCGACACCCATCGCCGTGAACATCGTGTGGGCGGTGCGCAGCTGCTCGCGCGCGTCCGACCGCCGGCGCTCGCGGCGGAGCCACTCCCCGTAGCGCAGATGAGCACGGGCGAGCTCCACCCGCACCCGGGTGCGGCCGAGCCGGTCGATCGCCTCGCGATGGAGGCGCTCCGCGGCATCGCCGTCGCTCAGCAGCGCGCGCAGGCCCGCCTCGATCCCCAGCGCCCACTCGGTGCCACTGGCGCGTGTCATCGTGGACAGCCGTTGCAGCGCGCCGGCCGCGCGCTCGGCGTGCCCGGTGCGGGCGGCCGCCACGATCAGCTCGACCAGCACCGCCCACCGGAAGACCGCCTGGCTCTCCGGAGGCTCGCTCGCCCGCTCGGCCGCGATCAGCGCCTCCTCGTGGCGGCCGAGGCCGTTGTAGAGCACCGCCCTCGCCCAGTCAGCGTGGATGATCCCGATTCCCTCGCCAAGGGCGAGCGCCTCGCCGGCCAGGGGCTCGATCACCTCGGAGGCGTCCGCTTCGCGGCCCCTCCAGGCCACGACCGCGAGGACGGTGTAGGACGGGTGGCACCTCCCGCTCGCCTCGCGGGCGGCCCGCTGCTCCTCGAGCAGCCCCTCGGCCTCTGCCAGCTCGCCGGCGAACGCGTGCGCGGCGATGCGTTCGCCGAGAGTGGCCGGGAGCACGGTGAGAGCGCCGCTGTCGCGGGCGATCTGAAGGCAGCGGGTGGCGAGCGTCTGCCAGGCCTCATCCTCCATCAGATCCAGGGCGGTATGGGCGCTCAGCCACATCCAGCGGAGCTCCTCCCTGCTCGAGATGTCCTGGCCGGTGTACGCAGCCACCGCCCGCTTCAACAGCGGCGCGGCGGCGGCGTACCCCGCGGTGAACCGCGTCGCCAGGCCATCGAGGAGGAGATCGGAGGCGGCCGGTGGGTGCGACGGTGGGGGCGCACTCAATGCGGCCCGCGCCACGTCCACAAGACCGGCATGGCTCGCCCCCTGGCCGACGTACACGGCTGCCGAGAGCGCGTCCAGGTAGGTCTCCCGCGCCAGCGCGGCATCGAGCGGCTCCAGCCGCCTGGCGGCCCGGAACAGCAGCGGGGGAGCATCCCTCCCGCGGTGCCTCGTGAACGCCAGCTGGGCGCGCAGCAGGTCGACCCGAGCACACCCGAGCTCATCCAGAGGTCCCACCTCGGCGGTGGCAAGGAGCTCGACCGCCGCATCGGGGACGCCGGCCACGTGCTTGGCCTGCGCCGCGACCAGCGCGCGCTGGGCCCGGCCGGCCGGATCGAGGGTCAACCCGACCGCACGCTCCAGGAAGACGGCTGCAGCGGCCAACCCCCCGCGGGCCTGAGCCCGACCGGCCGCCCGCTCGAGCTCGGCGGCGACATCGTCGTCACGGCCGGGTGTGGCCTGCGCGCGGTGCCAGACGCGGTGATCCGGATCGACGTCGGGATCGGTCACCTCCGCCAACGCCCAGTGCGCCCTGATGCGGTCGCCGGACGACGCCGCCCGATACACCGCCGAGCGCACCAGCGGATGACGAAAACGCACCCGGGCACCGATCTCCAGCAGCCCGGCCCTCTGCGCGGGGGCGAGCGCCTCGCCCGGGATCCCAAGCCGTTCGGCCGCGCGCCTCAGGAGCGCCGCATCGCCGGCAGGCTCCGCCGCCGCGACCAGCACCAGCAGCCGCGTCTGCTCGGGCAGAGCCGCGAGCCGGCGCACGAAGGTCTCGGTCACCGGTGCCGACAGCGGGAGCGCGTCCAGCGCCCCGAAGCTGCCCGCCAGCTCCCCGGGCGACAACGCCCTCGGAAGCTCCAGCAGGGCCAGCGGATTCCCCCGCGCCTCCGCGACGATCCGCTCGCGCACCCTCTCGTCCAGCGGTCCCCTGACCGCCGAGGTGAGCAGTTCACGCGCGTCGGCATCCTGCAGACCCTCGACCACCAGCTCGGGCAACCCACGGAAGTCATCGCTCGGCTCACGCATGGCGACCACCACCGCGACCGACTCCTCCAACAGCCGGCGCGCCACGAACCCCAGCGCCTGCCCGGATTCACGGTCCAGCCACTGCGCATCGTCGACCACGCACAGGAGCGGGCGCTCCGCCGCCGCCTCGGACACCAGGCTCAGCACCGCCAGACCGACCAGGAGACGGTCGGGAGCGCTCCCCGCGTTCAGTCCGAACACGGTGCCGAGCGCGTCGCGCTGCGGACCCGGCAGGCGCTGGCGGCGATCGAGCAGCGGCGCACACAGCTGGTGGAGGACGGCGAATGCGAGTTCCGTCTCCGACTCCATCCCGCTTGCCCGGACAACCCTCAGATCCGAGGACGACTCGATTGCATACTCCAACAACGCGGTTTTGCCGATCCCCGCCTCACCGCGCACGACCAGCGCGCCGCTGCGCCCGATACGCGCCGCCGCGAGCAGTCGATCGATGACCAGACACTCGCAACGCCGACCGCGCAGCATCGTCAGCCTCGCACTGAATGACAGTCGCGCCTACAAGGAAATCATAGAACCTGACGAGATGCATTCCGTCTGCGGATCATGCAAACGGACGGCGCCTTTGTTTGTCGCGGACCACTGCCGCGCACTGCGCCGTCAGAGGCGGCGGCGGGGACCGATGAAGTCGATCTGCTTGGGGGTGAGCGGCGGCATCCCCCGCTCGACCCGCATCCGGTTGTAGCGCGCGTGGAGCGCCGCGCGGCGCCGCAGCCGCTGGGCGCGGAGCACGGCGACGACGGCGAGCGCGGCGGCGAGGAGCGCCCCGCCGGCGATCTGCCAGGCGTGGACGGTGGAATCGGATGACGGCGGGACGGCGCCGAGGGTGCGCACCGGCGTGGCGTCGCCGCCCTGGGGCAGCACCCCGGTGCTCGGCGGGGTCGCCGCCGGCGTGGGAGACGGAGTGGAGGTGGCCGTCGGAGCCCGCGACGGCGGTGGCGGCGGCGCCGCCGCGGGCCTGGGGCTCGAGGTGGGTGCCGGCTTCGGCGTGGCCGGTGGCTTCGGGGTCGCGGGCGCGGGCACCGGGGTGGTCGGGGCCGGCGGCGCCGCCGTCGACGACGGGAGCGGGGTCGCCGGGACGGCGGTCGGCCTCGCCGTCGGTCGCGGCCGGGGTGTGGCGGTCGGGGGCGGGCAGAGCGCCGGCGGCAGCTGGCAGTCATCCGCCGCGACCATCAGCACCGGCGGGGCGAGCGGCAGGCCCGGTGAGAACGGCCCGGCGGCGAGCAGGGCGATCACGGGCGCGGCGAGCCGCAGGCGGCGCACCGGACGCGCCACGCTGGGGGGCCGTGGGGGAACCGACATTCCGGACATTCTCATCGGACCGGAGGGCCGTCCGCGCAGGCCGCGACCCGGTCCCTTCCTCTCTCCTCTCCTGACCTTTCGAGTCTACCCCCCGGTTCGCTGCGTGCCGCCCGCCCCTGATCGCGCGCGCTCGATGTCGACGGCGGCGCCGACGAGGGCGAGGTGGGCGGCCGCCCGGGGGAAGTTGCCGAGGAGCTCGCCGGTGCGGGCGTCGACCCCGTCGGAGAGCAAGCCGAGCGGCGAGCGGTGGGTGAGCAGCCGGGCGAAGAGCCACTGTGCCTGCTCGAGCTCGCCGTGGCGGGCGAGCGCCCCCACCTGGCGGAAGGCCCCGGCGAGCCCGGGACCGCCGTCGCCCGCGACGCCGTCGCCTGTGCCGCCGTCGCCCGTCCCGACCCGGACCGGGCCCATCCCGCGGTGACCGTCGAGGTGGTCGAGGACGCGCTCGGTGCCGGCCGGGCCACCGTCGAGGCCGAGCAGCCCGCCCGCCCCGCCTCCGCGGTGGCGCTCCAGCCATCCCGAGAGCGCGTGCGCCTCGTCGAGCAGCCCGAGCTGGAGGAACACCGCCGGCGCGGTCGAGGCGTCGTGCATCGACACGGCCCGGAGGTCGCGGGTGCGGACGCCGGCGCCGGGCTCCGGGAGGCTGGTGGTCGGCGCGGCGAGCATCGCGCCGGTCGGCGCGTGGGTGAGCAGGCCGAGGACGAGCGCGGAGCGGGCGACGGCCTCCGGGTGAGGGCCCGCGTACGCGCAGCGCGCCGCCCACGCCCACCAGGCCGCGCCGGTCTCGCCGCGCAGCCGCCGGGCGCGCTCGGTGCTCCAGGGCGGAGGCGCCGCCGCCGCGGCGCAGACGTGGAGGGCGAAGGCGACGGTCTCGCCGGCGAGGACGTGGAGCTCCTCCCGGCCGCGCACGATCGGCTCGCTGCCGGTGACGAGGACGTCGTCCTCGCCGCTGCCGACGCGGAGCACGCCGCCCTCGAATCCGGGCGCCCCCGGCCCATGCTCGGCGTAGCCGGGCGCGGGCAGGCACTCGTGGCGCAGGGTCATCTCCCCCGAGAGGCATTCGACGATCCGCACCACCCGGGGCTGGGACGGACCCGCGCCGAGGGGCATGAGGTCGGAGAGCAGCACCCGGCCGGTGCGGGTCTCGAAGAGGGTCTCGAGGACGTTGCTCCGATCGCCGTAGCGCTGCAGCACCCGGTACGGACCGCGCGGCGCCAGCTGCCAGTGCCCGCCGCGGCGGGCGTCGAGGAGGCGGCCGAAGAGCGAGGGATCGTCGAAGCGCGGCAGGCAGAGCCAGTCGATGCTCCCGTCGCTGCCGACGAGCGCAGCGCTGCCGCCGTCGCCGATGAGCCCGTAGGCGGCGACCGGGAGGTAGCCGCCCTCGCGCGCGGTCGGGGTGATCACGCCGCCGGACCGCCGGACGCCGGGCCGATCGTCACCTCCTCGACGAAGCAGGTCGGGGCACCGGTGTGACACGCGGGGCCGGCCGGGTCCACGGAGAGCAGCACGGTGTCGCGGTCGCAGTCGAGCCGCACCTCGCGCACCCGCATCACATTGCCGCTCGTCTCGCCCTTGCGCCACAGCCGTCCCCGCGAGCGGCTGAAGAAGGTGGCATAGCCGTCGGCGAGGGTGCGCTCCCACGCCTCGCGGTCCATCCAGGCGACCATGAGCACGGCGCCGCTGGCGGCGTCCTGGGCGACCGCGCACACCAGGCCGTCGGCCCCGAACCGCGGCTCGGGCCGCTCAGCCACGGCGGCCGATCCGCCGCCACCAGGGCGGGGGTGACGCCGCCGCCGTGCCGCCGTCCGCGGTCGCGGCGCGCAACGCCTCGGCGGCGCGGTCGAAGGCCGCCTTCGCGGTCCTCCGCTCGCCGGCGAACCATTCGGCGAGGCCGAGGTTGAAGAGGACGGTCGGGTCCTCCTTGTCGAGCGCGGTGGCGTCGCGGGCGCTCTTCAGCGCCTCCTCCTGCATGCCCCGGTTCATCAGCAGGGTGGCGAGGGTGGTGTGCGCCCGGGGCAGTGTCGGCGCCAGCTCGAGCGCGCGCCGGACCTCCATCTCGGCGAGGTCGTTCTCGCCCCGGGTCGCGAGCACCGAGCCGAGGAGCAGCGCCGTCTCCGCGTCGTCGGGCTTCTCCCCCACGAGCGTGCGGGCGCGATCGAGCGCGTCGGCCGAGTCCATGTCGAAGCCGTACTTCTCCCGCATCCGCTGCTGCGAGCGCTGCCAGAGGGGGAGGCGCAGCGCGGCCGCGGCGCGGGGGAGGCGGAGGGGACGGCCGGAGGTCGTCATGGCGGCAGCGTACCCGAGCTCCAGATCTCGCGCGAGTGGCCCCCGATCGCAAGACGCGCGCCGAGCAGAGCGTTCCCCCACTGCCCTCTCTCCGCACCCGCAGCCGCGGGCGATCCCTCACGTCTCATGAAGAAGCGCCTCCTCGAGATCCTCACCGGCGTCGCCGTCGCGGCGGTGCTCGTCGCGATCATCGGCGCTGGCGGCGTCTTCGGGGCGCAGCGCGGCCAGCACCCGGCGAGCTCCGGGCCCGTGCTCTCCCGGGCTCCGAGCCCGACCCCGGCGCCGTCGACCGACCCGACCCCGGGTCCGACGGCACCGGCGATCGCGGCGGTCGCGGCGGTCACTCCGGCGCCGCTGCCGACTCTGCCGCCGCGAATTCCGCTCCGCCTGCCGCCGATCCCGGTCCGCGTCCTCCCGACGCCGACCCCCGCCCCGAGACCCTCGCGCAGCGTCCAGCCGGGCGACTGGACCGAGCCCCGCTACGACGCCGGTGACACCGGCTACAACTCCGCCGACACCGCGATGCCGGCCAGTCGAATCCCGAGCCTCCGCCCGGTCGGTTCGGGGTACGGCGCGGGGCAGCCCGCGGTCGAGGGAGGGGTCGCGTACTACCCGAAGGGCGGAACGATCGAGGCCTATGTCCTGGACAACTGTCGAGGGCAGTACTGCCAACCGAGCTGGCGGTACGACCTCGGGAATCCCTCGAACTCCCAGTCGGCTGTGAGCGTCGGGGTCGCGGTGGCGGGTGGGCGCCTCTACGCCACCGTCAACGTCTACGAGGCCGCCTGGCTCTGGGTCTTCGACGCCTCGGGGTGCCCCTCCGGGCTGTGTCCCCCGCTGTGGCGCGGCCAGATCGACACCTGGGCGAACAGCCGCGGGAACACGCTCGATGCACCCGTCGTGTCCGGGGGCGTCGTCTACGCCGCCGCGACCGGCGACAACTCGCTGCAGGCGTTCGCGGCCGGCGGGTGCGGCGCCGCGGTGTGCGCCCCACTCTGGACCGGTGCCTTCACCAACGCCGGCGTGACCGGGTCCCCCGCGATCACCGGCGGCCTGGTGTATGTCGACCTCTTCAACCAGATCGCCGCCTACCGCGTGGGTGGATGCGGTGCCGCCTCGTGTGCGCCGGCCTGGGACGTCAACCTGCCCGGCCACGACCTGGGCGGGGTCGCCGTCACCGGTGGGCGCATCTTCGCCACGACCTACGAGGGCGCCCTGCTCGCGCTCGACGCGAGCTCGGGCACCATCCTCTGGTCGACGCCGACCGGGGAGACCGACAACCAGCTGCGGTCCATCCCGACCGTCGACGGGAGCACGCTGTTCGTCGTGCTGGGGACAGGGCTCCAGGCATACGACTCGACGACCGGTCGTCTGCTCTGGAGCGGCGGCGTCAACGACACTCTCCTGGGCTCCGCCAGCGGCGCCGACGGGGTGATCTACGTGAGCGGCTCGAGGCAGGCCGTGTATGCCTTCGCCGCGGGGGGCTGTGGCACGGCAGCCTGCTCCCCCCTGTCCACGATCGCGACGCCGGAGAGCGGGGACGTGCCGGTGATCGCCGAGGGGTACCTCCTCATCGGCAACACCCTGTACGGCTAGAGACGCACCGGGACGTCGTGGTCACGGAGGTAGGCCTTCGTGACCGGGACGGGGTGAGCGGAGAAGTGGAAGATCGAGGCGGCGAGCGCGGCGTCGGCGAAGCCCTCGACGAGCACCTCGCGGAGGTGCTCGGGATTGCCGGCGCCGCCGCTGGCGATGACCGGTACCGGCACCGCCCGGGCGACCGCGGCGGTGAGCGCGATGTCGTAGCCGTCGCCGGTGCCGTCGCGGTCCATGCTCGTGAGCAGCACTTCGCCCGCCCCGCGCCCGGTCGCCTCGCGCGCCCAGGCGATCGCGTCGAGGCCCGTGGGACGGCGGCCGCCGTGGGTGTAGACGCCCCAGCCCTCGCCCTCGCGGCGGGCGTCGATGGCGACGACGATGCACTGCTCGCCGAAGCGCTCCGCGGCGGCGGCGACGAGCGCCGGGTCGTTGATCGCCGCGGTGTTCAGCGAGACCTTGTCGGCGCCCGCGCGGAGCAGCGACTCGATGTCGTCGAGGGTGCGCAGGCCGCCGCCGACGGTGAGCGGGATGAAGAGCGCGTCGGCGGTGCGCCGCACCGCGTCGAGGAGGATGTCGCGGTCCTCGTGGGAGGCGGTGATGTCGAGGAAGACGAGCTCGTCGGCGCCCTCGGCGTCATAGCGGGCGGCGAGCTCGGCGGGGTCGCCGGCGTCGCGCAGGTCGACGAACTGGGTCCCCTTGACCACCCTCCCCGCGTCGACGTCGAGGCAGGGGATGACCCGGCGCGCCAAGCTCATCCGTGCTGCCGGCGCGGTTCTTGCTTGCCGGGGAACAGCCGCAGCGCCGCGGCGAGGTCGACGCGCCCCTCGTACAGGGCGCGGCCGACGATCGCGCCGGTGGCGCCCGCGTCGGCGAGGGCGATGAGGTCCTCGAGCGAGGCGACCCCGCCGGAGGCGATCACCGGCCCGTCGTAGGCGGCGATGCACGCCTCGAGCCCCTCGAGGTCGGGGCCGGTGAGCGCGCCGTCGCGGGCGATGTTGGTGATCACCACCCCGGCCGCGCCCCAGTCGTTCCAGCGGCGCAGGTGGGACAGGGCGTCGCCCGCGGCCTCGGTCCAGCCCTGCGCCTGGGCGACGCCGTCGCGGACGTCGAGCCCGAGGAGCACCTGGCCGGGGTGGGCGTGGCAGATGTCCGCCGCCATCTCCGGGTTGCGCACCGCGAGGCTGCCGAGGACGACGAGATCGGCCCCCAGGTCGAGCCAGGCGCTCGCCGCCGCCTGGCTGCGCACCCCGCCGCCGAGCTGGACGGTGGCGCCGGTGCCGCGCAGCGCGATCACCGCGGCGCGGACCGCGTCGCGGGAGAGCACGTCGGGGACGCCCCGGGCGGCGTCGAGGTCGACGATGTGGAGCCGCTCCGCGCCCTGGCGGACGAACTCCAGGACCACCTGCGACGGCTCCTCCGCGTAGACCGTCTCGTGGGTGAAGTCGCCGCGGAGCAGCCGAACGCACCGGCCACCCCTCACGTCCGCGGCGGGGATGACGATCACGACGGCTCGACCTCCGACCGTCCCCCCTCGCAGATCCGGACGAAGTTGGCATAGAGCCGCAGCCCCTGGGGCCCGCTCTTCTCCGGGTGGAACTGCGTACCGTACACGACCGCGCGGGCGCATGCGGCGGCGAGCTCCGCCCCGCCGTACTCGCAGCCGGCGACGACGTCCTCGCCCTCGGCCGGGGCGGCGTACGAATGCACGAAGTACGCCCAGGTGCCGTCGGACACCCCCTCGAGCAGGGGCGAGGCGCGGTGGATCTGGAGCCGGTTCCAGCCCATGTGCGGCACCTTGCCCCGGCACGGGTCGATGCGCCGGATCTCCCCCCCGAGCAGCCCGAGGCCGGGGCGCCCGCCGCTCTCGTCGCTCCACTCGAAGAGGAGCTGGAAGCCGAGGCAGACCCCGAGCAGCGGCGTGCCCCGCTCGACCGCGGCGGTGACGACGCCGCGCAGGCCCCGGGCGTCGAGGGCGTCGACGGCGGCGCCGAAGGCCCCCACCCCCGGGAGCACCACCCCGGCACAGGTCTCGACCACCCCGGGGTCGCGGGTGAGGACGGGCTCGGCCCCCACGGCGGTGAGCGCGCGCTCGACGCTGCGCAGGTTGCTCACCCCGTAGTCGACGACGGCGACCCGGGTCCGTCCCCCCTCGCCGCTCACAGCACGCCCTTGGTGCTGGGGATCGCGCTGCCCCCGATGCGCTCGAGCGCCTCCCGGGTGGCGAGGCCCATCGCCTTGAAGGCGGCCTCGGCGATGTGGTGGAGGTTCTCCCCGCGCAGGTAGTCGACGTGGAGCGAGATGCCGGCCGTCTGCGCGTAGCCACGGACGAACTCGCCGAGCACGCTGACGTCGAAGTCGTTGATGCGGCCGCGCAGCGGGGCCATCTCCCAGACGACGTAGGGGCGGTTGCTGAAGTCGAGCACGCAGCGCACCAGCGACTCGTCGAGGGGGGCGTGGGCGTTGCCGAAGCGGCGGATCCCGGCGCGGTCGCCGAGCGCCTTCGAGACGGTGGCGCCGAGCACGAGCCCGCAGTCCTCGACGAGATGGTGCGAGTCGACCTCGACGTCGCCGCTGCCGTGCAGGCGCACGTCCATGCCGCTGTACTTCACGTACGCCTCGACCATGTGCCCGAAGAACGGCAGCGGCAGCTCGACGTCGGCGACACCGCCGCCGTCGATGACGACATGGGCGGAGATCTGGGTCTCCTTCGTGACCCGCTCGTGCGCAGCGGTCCGCGGCGCGCTCACGGCGACGCCTCGCCGTTGCGCTC
>DATKEY010000092.1:0-2610 GCA_035544475.1 Candidatus Dormiibacterota bacterium
CAGGGCGCGATCGTGCTCGTCACCGCCCGCGGACGGCTGGTCGGGGCGCACATCCTCGCCCCGGCGGCGGGGGAGATGATCGCCGAGCCCACCCTCGCCGTCACCCGGGGACTGAGGCTCACCGAGCTGGCGAGCGTGGTCCACGTGTACCCGACGCTCTCGACCGGGATCGCCCAACTCGCCGCCGGGGCCGCGTACGCCCGCGCGCGCCGCCTTCGCCGGCTGGTGCGCGGGCGCCGCAGACTGGTGTAGGAGGCAGCTCAGGTGCCCGCTGACTACGACGCTGTCGCAGATCAATACGACGGCACATTCCAGGCTTTGCCGTATCGCATCTTCGTCGAGGAATGGTCCGTGCTGACCGCTCTGGGCGATGTGGAGCAGCGATCCGTTCTCGAGCTCGCAACCGGAACCGGGCACTATGCCCGCCGACTCCGGCGACTGGGTGCGCGCAGGGTGGTGGCGGTCGACCTCTCGCCCGAGATGGTCGGCAGGGCGCAGGAGGCCGAGGATCTGGCCCCGCTCGGGATCACCTACCTGGTTCGCGATGTCGGAACCCTCGAGCTCGATGAGACGTTCGATGTCGTGCTCGCGGTCTATCTGCTCCACTACGCCGCGAGCATCGAGCATCTCGATGCCATGGCACGCGTGGTTGCCCGCCATCTCAGAAAGGGCGGACGCTTCATCACCTTCCAGATGAATCCGGCGTTTGCCCGCGAGGAGCACTACTACGAGCCCTACGGCATACGCCTGAATCTCCCCGAACGCTACGGTGACGGACAGGAACTCTCGTTCTCCGTGAAGGTCGACGAGAGCTGGTGGCCGCCCATCACGGTCCACTACTGGACCCAGGAGACGCTCGTCACGTCGTTGGAGCGGGCTGGACTGACAGATGTCAGGTGGCTGAGCCCCACCCTCGACCCTCAGGCCGCCGACCGTTGTGGAGAGGGCTACTTCAGCCGCTACCTCGAGCATCCCCACTGCGTGGTGATCGAAGCGACCAAGGGTTCGCCCTGACAGCCGGCTGACGCGGCTGAAGCCCCGCCGGCGATAAGCTATTCGGGATGAGCGCGGAGGGGGGAGCCCGGACGCCGGACGCGGGCGGCGGCGAGGTGGCCCACCTGATGCAGCTGGCGAGCGGGTTCTGGGTGTCGAACGTGCTCGCCGCCGCGGTCGAGCTCGGACTCTTCGGCCTGCTCGACTCCCGCCCCGCGCTGAGCGCGGACGAGGTCGCCGAGGCGCTCCGCATCGCCGCCCGCGGTGCCCGCCAGCTCCTCCCCGCCTGCGCGTCGCTCGGGCTGCTCGCCGCCGCGGACGGCCGCTACTCCAACTCGGCGCTCGCCGATCGGCACCTCGTTCCCGGCCGCCCCGGGTACTTCGGCGGCTTCGTGAGCTTCCGCCACGCCCGCGAGTACGCGGCCTGGGGACGGCTCACCGAGGCGCTGCGCTCCGACCTGCCGACGGCGTGGGACCCCGGCGACGAGCGTGCGTCGGTGTTCGTCGCCGAGGACGAGAGCCTGCGGCTCTTCTGGGAGGGTGCCCACCCGCTCTCGCTCGCGTGCGGCGAGGCGCTCGCCGGCGCCCTCGACCTCTCCGCCACCCGGACGTTGCTCGATGTCGGCGGCGGCACGGGCGCGTGTGCGATCGGCCTCTGCCGGCGCCTCCCCGAGCTCCGTGCGACCGTCTACGAGCTTCCCTTCGTCGCCGAGCTGGCCCGGGCCCGGGTCGCCGAGGCGGGGATGGAGGAGCGCATCACCATCGTCGACGGCGACTTCCTCGCCGAGCCGGACCTCCCCGCCGGGCACGACACCGTGCTGCTCTCCTCCGTGCTCCACAACTGGGACCCGGCGACGGTCGCGACCCTGCTCGCGAAGTGCCATCGCGCGCTCCTGCCCGCGGGCACCGTGATCGTCACCGAGCTGATCCTCGCCGACGGCGGCGCCGGACCGCCGGGCGCCGCGCTCATGGGTCTGGACATGCTCGTCTGGACTCTCGGTGGGCGCAGCTACACCGAATCCGAGCACCGCGCCGCGCTCGCCGCCGCAGGCTTCGTCGATGTGCGCGCCGTGCCGCTGGAGGTGATTCCGGCCAACCTCGCGCTCGCCGGGCGGCGACCGTGACGGTCACCGCCGAGCCCCTGACCGCCGACTGCCGGCGGGTCCTCGAGTTCGGCGAATGCATCCTCGTCGGACTGAGCCCGTACAACAGCTTCTTCCGTCCGGCGGCGGTCGAGACCCTGGTGACCTGGGCGGCGGCGCGCTTCGACCGCGTCGAGGTGCTGCTCCCCGGGTACGAGGCGGCGTACGCGGCCATCGCCGCCGGGCGCGCGCCGCACGACGCGGTGCGCAGCGCGTTGCGGGCGGTGCAGCAGCTGCGCGCCCCGGCGCGTCGCGCCCTCGCCGCCGCGGGCCGGCCCGACCCGGACGCGCTCGTGCACACCTGGACGCGCCTCGTCACCCGGCCGCGCTACCGCGAGCTGCGCGCGGTCGCCGAGGACGCGTACCGCACCTCACCGGAGCTGCGCGCGCTGTGCGACGAGACCTCGCGGGAGGGGCTCGTCTCCGCCCTCGGGCGGGAGCCCTCGCCGGAGGAGGTCGCCCGCAACCTCGGCTA
>DATKEY010000093.1:0-25755 GCA_035544475.1 Candidatus Dormiibacterota bacterium
CGCGGCGCTCGGCACCGAGGTCTCGCTCGACATGAACACCGTGCTCTTCGGGCGCACCGTGCGCGGCGTCATCGAGGGCGACAGCGTTCCCGACATCTTCATTCCACAGCTCGTCGAGCTCCTCCGGCAGGGGCGGTTCCCACTCGACCGTCTAGTCACCGAATATGAGCTGTCGGAGATCAACGAGGCGGCGGAGGCCTCGCTCAGTGGCGCAGCGGTGAAGCCGGTGCTGCGGGTGCCCAGTGGCGGCGCGAATGGCGCCGCGATGCGGAAGGAGGCGGCCGTCGCGGGCTGACGGGGGGCGGCCTCTTTGCGTGGCGTGTTTTTACCGGGGGGAGGCACGCCTCCCCCCGTTCAGCGCACGACATCGGCCGCTGACGCGACCGATGCCGGCGCTGCCCCCCTCCACGCCGGCACTCGCCGGCGACGCGGCGCTCTCGCGCCGCTCTGCGTCAGAGGGCCCCGGGCCGAGGTACGACCTGAGCAACGCCACGGCGTTGCTCACAACAGACCGACCGGCCCGTCATCGCTCCGCGACGTGGATCGCGATGGTCTTGACCTGGGTGTACTCGTGGATCGCTTCGAGGCCCTTCTCACGGCCGAAGCCGGAGTGACGGGTGCCTCCGAAGGGGAGGGTGACGTTGCCCGCGGCGCCGTAGGAGTTGACGTAGACCTGGCCGACGCGCAGCGTGCGCGCGACGCGCAGGGCGCGGTCGACGTTCGACGACCAGACCGAGGCGACGAGCCCGAACGGCGAGTCCTCGGCGATACGCACCGCGTCGGCCTCGTCGGCGGCGCGGAGCACGCAGAGCACCGGTCCGAAGATCTCCTCGCGCGCGACCCGCATCGTCGGTGCGACGCCGCCGAGCAGAACGGGTGCGACGAAGTGCCCGGTCTCGTGGCCGTGCAGCCGCGCGTCCTCGCGCCCGCCGGTGAGCAGGGCGGCGCCCTCCTGCTCGGCGACGTTCAGGTAGGCGAGGACGCGCTCGCGCTGCACCTCGCTGATCAGCGGACCCATGTCCGGATCGGTGAGACCGTGCCCGATGCTCAACCGCTCGAAGTTGTGCCGCAGCCGGGCGAGGAGCTCGTCGTGGATGGCGGCGTGGGCGACGATGCGCGACCCCGCCGAGCAGGTCTGGCCCGCGTTCTGGACGATCGCCTTCGTCAGCACCTCGGCGGCGCGGTCGAGGTCGGCGTCCTCGAGGACGATGCTCGCCGACTTCCCTCCGAGCTCGAGGGTGACCGGCTTGACGTTGCGCGCCGCCGCCCCCATCACCAACCGGCCGGTGTCGAGCCCGCCGGTGAAGGAGATGTGGTCGACGCCCTCGCTCGCGGTGAGCGCCGCGCCCGCGACCTCGCCCGCTCCGGGGACCACATTGAGCACACCGGCCGGCAGCCCCGCCTCGAGCGCGAGCAGCCCGAGGGCGACGGCGCTGAGCGGCGCCTCCTCTGCCGGCTTCATCACGCAGGCGTTGCCCGCCATCAGCGCGGGCGCGAGGGTGCGCGATCCGATCTGGATCGGGTAGTTCCACGGGATGATGTGCCCGGTGACCCCCATCGGCTCGCGGAAGGTCATGCCGAACGCGTCACCGCCGAGCGGGATGGTCTCGCCGTACAGCTTGTCGGCGTAGCCGCCGTAGAACTCGAAGTACTGGGCGGCGACGTCGACGTCGGCGCGCGCCTGGGACAGGGGCTTGCCGGTGTCGACGCACTCGATCCGGGTCAGCTCGCCGGCGCGCGTGCGGATGAGGCGCGCGAGCTCGAGAAGAAGAGCTCCGCGACGTCCGGGCGCGAGCCGCGACCACTCGGGCTGAGCGCGGCGCGCGGCGTCGACGGCGCGATGGACATCCTCGACGGTCGCCGAGGCGACCTCCGCGAGGACCTCACCGGTCGCGGGATCACGGTCGACGATCGGGTCACGCGACGGCGCGACCTCCTCACCGTCGACGAGCATGCAGGCATATCTGTCGAGTCCGGCGTTCATGGGACGACAGTAGTGGCCCTGTCAGGACCGGGGCTCGCCCCACCGGGTCGAATTCCGAGCCCCACTTGGCTCTCGGCGATCGTGGTCATCCGCTCCGGGACTCTCGACACTGGCCTCAACTGGACCGAACGTCGGCGGCCGACAACCAGCTGGAGACAACCACATGGCGACCACCCAGATCCCGCCAACCGCATCGCTCCACGGCAACGGGCTTGCCGACGGTGCGGTCGTCTCGCCGGTCCCGGTCAGGTCATCGGCGAAGATCATCGCCGGTCAGCCGGTCCTCACCGAGGAGGCGATGGGCTGGCTGGCGTACCTCCATCGCAAGGTGGGGTTCGGAGGGACATGGTTCAAGGACGACATCGTCCATCCCTCGTGGGACAACCTCACCGGCGCGCCGATCGGCGTCTACCACCGCTACGACCTGTCGTACGTGACGATGGCGCTCGGGCTGATGTGCGACCAGACGCCGGCCTGGCGCGAGGAGTACACGAGGATCCTGCGCTACGTCGCCGACCGGATGCTCGAGTACTGGGCGCACTGGGACTGGGCCGAGAACTCCGGCCCCGACCCCAACCGCGCGAACTACCCCGAGGAGGCCCGCGTCCTCATCCCCGAGGGCTGGTGGGGCAAGTACGACATCCCCGGCTGGGCGGGCAACGGCGTCGAGCCCTTCCCCTACGACCCCGACCCGGTGCGCGGCAACGGCAGCTGCAACCTGATGTACAAGGGCTACCTCAACCTCATCCTCAGCTTCTACAACTACGTCTCCGGTGACGACCGCTTCGACTCGCCGTTCAAGGTGGTCTACGACGACAAGACCGAGTTCGAGTACGACCATCGCGGGCTCAACGAGCTCATCGTCCAGCAGTGGCTGCGCAACCCGTCGGGGCTGGCGTGCGAGGTCACCAAGACCTATCCGTGGTGCAACAACCTCACCGGGCTCGCCATCAAGCTCTTCGACAACATGCACGGCACCAACTTCCACTGGTCGTACGGCGCCTACAAGAAGTACCTCCGCGAGAACTTCATGGGAATCCCCGAGGTCGGGCCGGTCGAGTGGTTCTCGCTGTACTACGACGCCAACATCGACGTGAACATGCGGGGCGAGGAGCACCAGTTCGCGTACAACTGGTTCGCCAACGCCTTCCTCGGCTATCCCCAGGACCCGGAGCTCTTCCGCCGCCTCTACGAGGGCGCGCGCAAGCGGTTCCTCGTGTCTCAGCCGGACGGCACCGCCTTCATGGCCGGCGCGCCGGGGATGGAGGTCGACTACCCCTACGCCACGATCACCGCGCTGAGCATCAGCCGTGAGATCGGCGACGACGAGACCTACTCCGCGCTCCGCCGCTGGGCGCTCAAGACCTACGAGCCGACCGTCGACCAGGAGCTCGGCGAGTTCTACCTGCGGCTCGGCCTCGACGAGCCCTGGCCGCGCGGGCAGCTCAACGACTGGATCATGCCCGCCTTCACGATCACCGAGCCCGGGTCCTGGTCCCGGCTCTTCAACTCTCCCAACCTCAGCAAGTTCCGCGAGCCCACCCTCGAGGGGGTCGAGTACCCGGCGCTCCGTCCCCGCCAGGCGATCTGGGACGCGCGCGAGCGCGCCCTCCACGCCTCCTTCTCGTCCGTGGACGCCGACGCCGCGGGCCGGCCGACCACGTTCCGGGTCGCCAACGTCCTGCCCGGAGCCACCTACCGGGTCGCGATCGACGGCGAGGTCGAGGACCGGCGCGCCGCCGGGACCAACCTCGAGATCGCGACCACGATCGGCAGTCACACGCTGACGGTGCAGCAGCTGCCCGTCTGACCGCCCACTCGGGCCCGCCACCCTCCGCGGGGTGGCGGGCCCTCTCGCTGTGAGGCCGTAGTCCATGTACATGCCGTCGCCCTACGAGGCGGTGATCCGCAGGTTCTTCGCAGCGGTGTCGGACGACCGCCTGACCACCATGGCGCCCCGGCTGTGCGCGCCCTCGGTGACCCTCCACGTCGCCGGCCAGAGCCCGCTCGCCGGGGACTACCACGGGATCGAGGCGGTCACCGGCCGGTACTTCGACGACAAGCGGCGCGGCGCCCCCGGGGGCCTCCGCTACGAGGTGTCGCTGGTGCGGGTCGACGGATCGGTCGCCCGCGCGCTGACGACGCTGCACGCGATCCGCCGCCAGCACGTCCTCGAGATGGAGCAGATGGGGACGTTCCGACTCGGTCGGGGCAAGATCGAGGAGATCTGGCTCGAGCCGCAGGACCAGGCCGCCTTCGACGACTTCTTCGCGCGCTGTGTCTAGGCGCCGCGCCTATCATTGAGCCCCCCGGGCGACCGCGGGGCGGAGGGTGATCATGAGCCAGAACGCTGGTCCCGCCTCGATGCTCGAGGCGCTGACCGAGCTGGGGATCGGGGACATCGTCCTCTCGCCCGGTGACCACATCTGCGCCTTCTACTACGGAGCCGCGGGGCGGGACGAGCTGCTCATCCCCTACCTCGCCGAGGGCCTGCGCACCGGCGAGAAGTGCCTCTGCTTCGTCGACGTCGCCGACCGCCGGCAGATGCTCGAGCACCTGCGCCCGCACGTGTCGGGCTGGGACAGCACCCTCGCCGACGAGCAGCTCGACGTCTTCGACTTCAAGGGGTCCTACCTGCGGGACAACCGCTTCTCCCAGGAGGAGATGTTCCACTTCCTGGACCAGCGGGTCGGCGCCGCGGTCCGCGACCAGGGCTTCCCCCTGGCCCGGGCGGCGGGGGAGATGACCTGGGCGCTGCGGACCTGCCCGGGGGTCGAGGAGCTCTGCGCCTACGAGGCGAAGATCAACGTCTTCGCCCCCCGCTACCCACAGATCCTGCTCTGCCTCTACGATCTCGAGCGCTTCACCGGCGAGGTGATCGTCGACGTGCTCAAGACCCACCCCAAGGTCCTGATCGGGAACATGGTGATCGAGAACCCCTTCTACGTCGAACCCGACGAGTTCCTGGCCAGGCACCGGACCGGTTGGTGAAGGCTCTGCCCTCCCCGCGCCCGGGAGCGGACCCGCTCGACCAGCTGTCGAGCCTGCACGCCGTCCTCGTCCTCTCGATGCTCATGAACGAGACGGGCGACGAGGTGCAGATCCTCCACCTCGCAGCGACCGCGGTGCCGTCGCTCGCCCGGTGCCGCCTGGAGGGCACCTTCACGACCGCCTCCGGGTGGCAGGACACCACCCAGCTGCTCGGCTCCGACGCCGTCCGCGGCGACCTCGAGAGACAGCTCGAGAGGCTGGGGCCGGCGGGCGGGGAGCTGGTCCTCCCCGGGCGCCCGTGGGCGGCGGCGCTCCCCATCCGCAGCCGGACCGGGGTGCTCGGGCACCTCGTCGTCTCCGCCTGCGGCCAGCTGTCGACCGAGGAGAGGTTCGTCCTCAGCGCTCTCACCCAGCAGTGCGGGGTCGCGCTCGCCAACGCCCGGCTGATCACCCGCGAGCGCGCCGTGCTCGCCCAGGTGGCGGCGACGAACGCGGCCCTCGAGAGGACGGTCAACCGGCTCGAGCGCAGCACCGCCGTGCACGACACGCTCACCCGGGTGGCGGCGTCGAGCGAGGGGCTCGAAGGGATCGCCCGCGCGCTCCACGAGCTCACCGGCTACGCCGTCGCCATCGAGGACCGCTACGGCAACCTGCGGGTCTGGGAGGGCCCGGGACAGCCCCGGCCCTATCCGAAGGACGCTCCGGACCGGCGCGAGCGGCTGCTCCGCGAGCTCGCCGGCAAGGCGCGCGCGGTGCGCGACCGCGACCGGCTGGTGACCCTCGCCAGCCCCCGCCACGACGTCCTCGCCGTGCTCTCGCTGGTGCACGTCCCCGAGCAGGTGGACGACATCGTCTACGTCGCCCTCGAGCACGGGGCGACGGTCCTGTCGATGAAGCTCGCCCAGATGCGGGCGATCGCCGAGGTCGAGCTCCGGGTGCGCCGCGACCTCGGTGAGGAGCTGCTCGCCGGGACCGACGAGGCGGGCGCCCTCTCGCGCGCCACCGCCCTCGGCTACGACCTCGAGCGACCGCACCGCGTCGTCCTCGTCGAGGGCCACACCAAGAACCACGACCCCGACGCCTTCCTGCACGTCGTCCGGCGCAAGGCGAAGGAGCTCGACGTCGGCACCCTCGTGCTCGGCAAGGGCGGCGCGGTCGTCGTCTTCGCGTGCGCCAGGCAGCGGTGGGACGAGCTGCGTATGGCGATCCTCCCCGAGCTCGGCGGGGGCCGCTGCGCGATCGCGGTCGGCGGCGTCTCCGAGCACTGGCGGGAGATCCCGCGCTCCTATCGTGAGGCGCTGCTCGTGCTCTCCCTGCAGCGGTCGAACCACTTCGCGCGCCCGGTCACGGTGTTCGACGACCTCGGCTTCTATCGCGTCCTCTCGTCGGTCGGCGACTTCAACGAGCTCGAGCGCTTCATGCGGTCGATGCTCGGCAGCCTGCTCGACTACGACGCGTTGCGCTCCTCCGAGCTGGTCAAGACGCTCTCCCGCTTCCTCGACTGCGGCGGCAACTACGACACCACCACCCGCGCGCTCTTCATCGGCCGCAGCACCCTGAAGTACCGGCTGCAGCGCATCCGCGACCTCTCCGGTCACGACCTCAACGACCCCGACACGCGCCTCAACCTGCACCTCGCCACCCGCGCGTGGCAGACCCTCCAGGCGATGAGCTCGGCGGAGGCGATCGCGAGCTCGTCCCCGGAGCCGCCCGCCCTCTGAGAGCGAAGATCCGGCGGATGTTGAGCCCGGGGTGACCTAGAGCGCTCCGTGCGGGGTCGATACGGTGGGTGCCGCATCCCCCTGGCGCAGGAGCACGACATGACCCGTGGCACCACGACGGTCCTCGCCGGCGTCGAGCAGACGCGGGTGGAGGAGTACGAGCTTCCCAGGCCCGGCGCCGGCGACCTCCTCGTCGAGATGGTCCGCGCCAACATCTGCGGCTCCGAGCTCCACATCTGGCGGGGCCACCATCCCCAGGTGAAGGTCGGCTGCGTGCTCGGTCACGAGGGTCTCGGCCGCGTCGTCGCCCTCGGCGAGGGCGTCACCCACGACTTCGCCGGCGATCCGCTCCACGAGGGCGACCGCGTCGTCGCCACCTACTACCAGGTGTGCCGCCGGTGCCCCGAGTGCCAGAACGGGGACTGGAACCTGTGCCGCAACGCCTACCAGTTCTGGAGCACCCCGGCCGCAACCGCGCCGCACTTCCACGGCACCTTCGGCAGCCACTACTACATCCACCGCGACCAGTACGTGTATCGGGTTCCGGACGAGGTGTCGGACCGGTCGGCCGCGAGCGCCAACTGCGCGACGAGCCAGATGGTCTACTCGGTCCACGCCTCGGGGCTGCGCGCCGGCGAGACCGTGCTGGTGATCGGCGCCGGCGGGCTCGGGCTCTGCGCCTCGGCGGTGGCGTCGGCGATGGACGCGCGGGCGCTCGTCGCCGACGTGAACCCGCAGCGGCTGCGGATCGCCGAGCGCTTCGGCGCCGACACCCTCCTCGACCTCTCACGGACGCGGTCGATCGAGGAGCGGATCGAGGCGGTCCGCGCGCTCTGCTCCGGACGCCTCCCCGACGTCGTGATCGACGTCACCGGCACCCCGAGCTGCTTCTCCGACGGGGCGCGACTCACCCGTCCCGGCGGGCGGTTCGTCAGCGTCGGGAACATCTCCCCGGGCCGCACCTGCGAGTTCGATCCCGGGCTGTTCACCCGCTCGGGGGTCACCATCGTCGCCGCGATCCGCTACCACCCGTTCTTCCTCGGGCGTGCGCTGCGGTTCGTCGCCTCGCATCCGCAGTTCCCGTGGGAGACCCTGCTCGACGCCGACTACCCGATGGGCTCGGTCGACCTCGCGCTGCGGGACTCCGCCGAACGTGTCGTCACCCGGGCGAGCCTGGTCGCGGCGGTCCCGGCCGCCGCGGGGACGGCACAGGGCGGGCGATGAGGCCGCTCGCCGACGTCCGCATCGTCGCCATCGAGCAGTACGGTGCCGGGCCGTACGGCAGCGTGCACCTCGCCGACCTCGGGGCCGAGGTCATCAAGATCGAGGACCCGAGCACCGGCGGGGACGTCGGCAGGTACGTGCCGCCGTTCGCCGAGGACGAGGACAGCCTCTTCTTCGAGACCTTCAACCGCAACAAGCGCAGCCTCAGCCTCGACCTCTCGACGAGCGCGGGACGGTCGGTCCTCGAGGACCTCGTGCGCCGCAGCGACGCCGTGTACTCCAACCTCCGTGGTGACATCCCCGAGCGGCTGCGCATCCGCCACGCCGACCTGCGACACGTCAATCCGCGGATCGTGTGCTGCTCGCTCAGCGGTTTCGGCATGGACGGACCCCGCCGCCGCCAGCCCGGCTACGACTACCTGATCCAGGGGCTCGCGGGCTGGATGAGCCTCACCGGCGAGCCCGGGGGGCCACCGACCAAGTCCGGCCTCTCCGTCGTGGACTTCTCGAGCGGCCTCGCCGCCGCGCTGGCGCTGATCGCGGGGATCCACGCGGCGCGCCGCGACGGAGTCGGTCTCGACTGCGACATCAGCCTGTTCGACGTCGCCCTGAGCATGCTCTCGTACCCCGCCACCTGGCACCTCACCGCCGGGTACCGCACCGAGCGCACCCGGCTGTCGGCGCATCCGTCGATCGTGCCCTTCCAGAACTTCCGCACCCGCGACGGATGGATCGTGGTCGTGTGCGCCAAGGAGAAGTTCTGGCGGCGGCTGGTCGCGGCGCTCGGCCGGCCCGACCTCGCCTCCGACGAGCGCTTCGCGGACTTCTCAGGACGCTGGGCCAACCGCTCCGAGGTGCTCGAGATCCTCGAGCCGCTGTTCGCGCAGGAGACCACCGAGCACCTGCTCGCGCTGCTCACGGACGCCGAGGTCCCGTGCGCGCCGGTCAACGACATCAGCCAGGCGCTCGACGATCCCCAGGCGCAGGCGCGGGGGATCGTGGTCGAGACCTCGCATCCGCGCTTCGGCGCGGTCCGGCAGGTCGCGAGCCCGCTGCGCGTCGGCGACGCGCACGCCGACGGCCACCGCCGCGCGCCCCTGCGCAACGAGGACTTCGGATACGTCGTCGGCGAGCTGCTCGGCTACGACGGCGAGCGGGTGGTGGCGCTCGAGCAGGCGGGCGCCTTCGGCCACGCGGCGTGCGCGGCCCAACCGGGCTGAGGTCGAGGAGACGAGGTGTCGAGGAGCCGCGCCTGGGGCGCTCGCAAGCCGAGGATTCACCACCAGGGGGCGCCGGCGGCGCCGGAGGCGCCACCGCGGCGGCCGCGGGTGACGACCGTGCCGCATGCGGTGGAGGAGCAGGTCCGGGCGACCCCGCGCAACCGCAGCACGATCGTCATGCTCGCGGCCGGGGTGACCGGAGGCCTGCTGCTGCTCACCGGGACGGTGATGTGGCTCGTCCGCGGCGGTGCCGCCTCCGTTCCCGAGGACCCGGGTCCGCCCGCCGTCGCCCCCGCCGCGGCGTACCGCGCCGTGTACCGGGTCGACGACACCGCCGGACCGCAGCACCTCGTCCAGACCGACGTCGTCGAGGTGCAGCGTCCCGACCGCCTGCGGGTCGAGCACCGCGACGGCCCGCCGCCGGGCGGCGCGGTGCGCTCAGGAAGCATCGTCGACCGCTCCCGCGAGGTCACCCTCCCCGAGGGGCTCGTGGGATTCGCGACGCCGCTCACCGTGGCCCTCGACACCGACCTCGTCGACGCGCCGGCGCTGCGTGCCGCCGCCGACGCCGGCCGCGCCCAGCAGCACGAGCAGGCCGTGGTCCACGGCGAGCGCTGCACCGTCTACGTCTACCGACACTCCGGCACCGAGGCGCTCGCGGCCGCCGACGGCGCGGACCACGTCGAGAGCTGCGTCACCGCGGACGGCGTCCTCGCCCGCCAGGTGATCACCGTCGCCGGGCGTCGCGCGAGGGTCGCGGAGCTCACCGCCGTCGACCGCTCGCCGCACTTCCGCTTCGACGAGTTCGCGACCCCGGGCGACGTCTCACCCGCTGCGAGCGCGACCGAGAGGGTCATCGAGGGACGGCCGCAGGAGAAGGTGGTGCACGGGCTCGCTCCCGCCGGCTTCCGCCTCGACCGCGAGCTCACCGACACCCGCCAGGAGGGGGACGCGCCGCTGCTCCCCTACTTCGTGCAGAGCTACGCCGGGGGCGGCGAGTTCGTCGTCGTCCAGCAGCTGATGCTCCGGGAGAACGCCTATCCGCCGTGGTCGGCGAGCGGCGCGACCCGCGAGGACCTGGGCGAGGGCAGATCGGCCGACGAGGTCTACCACACCGGGTACGTCGAGGAGCAGATGATGCTCGACGGCTACCCGGTGCGCGTGCTCGCGTCGCGTCCCGAGCTCGCCCGGTACGCCGCCGCGACCGTCCGCGCGCCATCGTAGCCCGCCGATGTCGCGGTGGTTCGAGGACTTCGAGGTCGGCGCCCGGTTCGAGAGCGAGTACGGCAGGACGATCCTCGACGCCGACAACGTCTGGTTCACGATGCTCACGCTCAACACCAACCCGATCCACTTCGACTACGAGTTCGCGAGCACGACCGAGTTCGGCCGTCCGCTGGTGAACAGCTGCCTCACCCTCTCGCTCGTCGTGGGGATGTCGGTGGCCGACGTCAGCCAGAACGGCATCAACCTCGGCTGGAGCGACGTGCGGATGCCGGCCCCGCTGTTCGTCGGCGACACGCTGCACGCCGAGACCGAGGTCGTCGCGGTGCGCGCGTCGGAGTCGCGCCCGTCGATGGGGGTCGTCACCGTCGTCACCCGCGGGCGCACCCAGGAGGGGACGGTCGTGATCGAGCTGACCCGCTCGGTGCTGGTGCGACGCCGCCCCTGAGGACGTGGTCTACCCGGGAGCGAAGAGCTGCTCGACGAGGAACTGCGAGCGTGCCGGGATCATCTCCGGCGGGTAGAGGCTGAGCACTACGTCGAGGACCGCGTCGGTGGTACGGAGACCCAGGATCCCCGCCAGGGCCTCGATGTCGTCGGAGTCGAGCTCGAGCCGCGCCGCCAGCACCTTCATGCCGAGCATCACCCGGGCCGACGCCGCACCCACCTCGAGACCCGGCCGCGAGAACACCGGGACACGGTCCGGGTCGGTCGCCGGGACGAAGCCCCTCACCTCATCGTCCAGCCAGTCCTCGGGCAGCCGGCGGGCGATCGCCACCTCGGTGGCGGCGGCGCGGACGGCCTCGGAGGGCGCGAACACCGCGTCCACCCCCCGGGTCACCCGGTCGCGTTGGTACGCGAGCGCCATCGCCGCACCGCCGACCACGTAGATGCGACCGTCGATTCCCTGCCCGGCCAGCAGGTCCGCGACCGCGTGCAATGCGTCGAGGATGTCGTCGCGGCTGAGGAACGGCCGTCTCACAGGTGACAGTCTGACGGGGCGGGAGACGTCTCACCGGACCAGGAGGGCCGCACCCGCGAACGCGCTCGTGGCGGCGATCATCCAGGATCCCAGCCCCAACGCCATCGGTCGCCAGCCGAGGCGGACGATCCGGCGTATGTCGACGGAGAGTCCCAGACCGGCGAGCGACGCGGTGAGCAGCCCGACGTCGACGCCGGTGATGCCCGTCATCAGCCGCGCCGGAACCACGCCCGACGTCGCCACTCCGACGCAGAGGAGGAAGCCGGCGACGAAGAGCGGGATCGGAGCGCGGACGGCGCTCCGCTCGACCGCGGTCCCGCCCCGGCGCCGCAGCAGGCTCACCGCGAGGACGAGGGGCGCGAGCAGGAGGACGCGGGTCAGCTTGACGACCGAGGCGACCTTCACCGCCGCCGGGCCGGCCGGGGTCGCCGCGCTCACCACCTGGGCGACCTCGTGGACGCTGGCGCCGACCCAGGTGCCGAAGGTCGCCGCCGGGAGGTGGAGGACGAGCCGGTCGAGGATCGGCAGGAGCACCAGCGCGGCGGTCCCGAAGAGCGTCACGGTCGCGACCGCGACGGTGACGTCGTCCTCGCCGCTCTCGACCGCGGCGTCCATGGCGACGATCGCCGACGCGCCGCAGATCGCGCTGCCGGTCGCGACGAGGAGCACGAGGCCCGGCGGGCAGCCGAGACGGCGGCCGAGGAGGTGGGTGCCGCCGATCGTCAGCGGGACCACGAGCAGGATGACCGCGAGACCGGGAAGCCCGACGCCGACGAGCTGGCCGGCCGCGAGCCGCAGCCCGAGCAGTGCCACGCCGAGACGCAGCAGGCGCCGGGCCGCGAGGCGCACCCCGGGCTGGTACCGCGCGCCGAGCGGTCGCACCGTGACGACCGCCATGCCGATGAAGACCGCCCAGATCAGCGGCGAGAGGGTGGGGACGACCGCGGCGGCGGCGTAGGAGGCGGCGACGCACCCGCCGACGAGCGCGAGCCCGGGGACGTTCGCGGCGAGCGCGGTTGCGGCGCGCGGCATGCCGCGGTGCCGGGCGCCCGGAGCGAAGGCCGCGAGAACACTCATGGACACCACTCTCGGGCCGGCCCGCGGCGCTGTCCAACTGATTGTTTCGAACATAATCATCGGTCATGACGAACGATGTCCCACGTCCGCGGGTGACCCTCGAGCAGCTCCACACCTTCGTGAGCGTCGCCCGGCGCGAGCACGTCACCCGCGCCGCGGAGTCGATCCACCGCTCGCAGGCGGCGGTCAGCGAGCAGCTCCGGCTGCTCGAGCGCACCCTCGATCTCCAGCTGCTCGAACGGGTGGGCCGGGGGGTGCGCGTCACCCCCGCCGGTCGGGCGATCGAGCGCGCCGCACAGATCGCGCTCCGCGCCACCCGCGATGTCGAGGAGGTCGCCGCCGGGCACCGAGGCCTGGACGCCGGATCGCTCGCCATCGCCGCGAGCAACACGACCGGGGTGCACCGCCTCCCGGAATGGCTCGCGAGCTTCGCCGCGACCCACCCGGGGCTCGACATCCGCATGCGGCTCGCCAACACCGCCCTCGCCGTCGACCTGCTGCGCGCCGGCGACGTCGACTGCGCGGTCGTCGAGGGCCCGTTCGAGACCGCCGGGCTCGAGGTCCTGGTCCTCGAGGAGGACGACCTCGTCGCCGTCGTCGCCGCGACCCACCCGCTGTCGGCGATGCGCCGCGCAACGCCGGCGGCGCTCGCGGCTCACCGCTACCTGGCGCGCGAGCCCGGGTCGGGCACCGAGGCGCTCGCCGCCCGGGTCCTCGGCCGCGCCTACGGGCGCAGCCCCAGCCTCGAGCTCGGCCAGGCCGAGGCGATCCGCGCCGGCGTGCTCGCCGGTCTCGGCTACGCCGTGATCTCGCGCACGGTCGTCGCCGACGACCTCGTCTCGGGCCGGATCGTCGCCCTCCCGCTGCGCCCGGCGCGACGCGAGTTCCGCGCGGTGCGCCGTCCCACCGCGCTCGCGCCCGCGCTCACCGCCTTCTGGCGGCACCTCGACGAGGTGCGAGTACGTCAGCCACCCGCCGGGCCGCGGTCGGTCAGGCGCACGACCTCCTCGTAGCTGCGGTTGAAGATCTGCGCCACCGGCCAGCGGTTCAGCCCCGCGTACGTCATGATCTGCGAGCGGTGGTGGACCTCGTGCTCCGCCATCATCATCAGCAACCGCCAGCCGGCGAGCGTCACCTCGGGGTTCTCCAGGCTCGGGCACCGGCCGCCGAGCGCACCGTCGCCCGCCTCGCGCAGCGTGGTCGCGATGGCGGCGAACGACGTCTCCAGCAGCCCTGTGCACTGGGCGATGTCCGCCGGCTGCGACACCTCGCGCATCACCCAGTCGCCGCCGGCGACGGTGTTCACGAAGAAGCTCCGGGCGGCCGCGATGTGGTCGACGAGCTCGCCGACCGTCCATGCATCCTCGCCCTCACCGTGCGGAGGTCGCCACGACAGCGCGGCGGCGGGCAGACCGCCGATGTCGCGAAGGGTCCGGCCGTTGACGCCGCCGAACCACCTCAGGAACGCCTCGACGTCCGTGATCACCCGGGTCATGGTACGCGGCGGGTGGTGCGGCACGGCCGGTGGCATACTCGCCCGCCATGGCAGAGGAGACGCCGGTGCTCGTGGTGGCCGACGCGGCGGCGTGGCGCGCGTGGCTCGGCGCGAATCACGGCGCGTGTGATGCGGTGTGGGTGGCGCTGGCGAGGAAGGGGGTGACCGAGCCGACCAGCCTCACCTACGAGCAGGCGCTCGAGGAGGCGCTCTGCCACGGCTGGATCGACGGGCAGATGCGCGGCGGCGACGGGCGCACGTACCGGCAGCGCTTCACCCCGCGACGGGCGCGCAGCCCCTGGTCGTCGCGCAACGTCGGGCTCGTCGAGCGGCTCATCGCCGAGGGACGCATGCACGCGGCGGGCCTCTCCGCGGTCGAGCGCGCGAAGGCGGACGGGCGCTGGGAGGCGGCGTACCCGGGGCCCGCGACCGTCGAGGTGCCGTCCGACCTCTCCGAGGCTCTCGATGCGAATCCCGCGGCGCGTGCGAAGTTCGACACCCTCACCAGCCAGAACCGCTTCGCGATCCTGTATCGGGTCGAGCAGGCCCGCCGCGCCGACACCCGCGCGCGGCGCATCGAGCAGTTCGTTGCCATGCTCGCGCGAGGCGACACCATCCACCCCCAGAGGCGATAGTCGCGGGAGGGCGGCCTGGGCCCCAGGACCCAGGCCGCCAAGCTCGCGCGGCCTCAGGCCGCCACGCCGAGGTCGGTCGTCGCCGGGATGTCGTGGCGGCTCGCCTGCACGATCACGGTCGTGAGGAGGACGGCGACACCGAGCAGCAGGGTGCTGATCGCGAAGGCGGTCGTGTACCCGTGGACGAGCGCGGTCGGGAGGACGTCCGCCGCTCCACCGTGCGCGGCCACGTAGCTCGCAGTCGACGAGGAGGCGACGGTGTTGAGCAGGGCGAGGCCCAGCGACCCGCCGACCTGCTGGGTGGTGTTCACCATCGCGCTCGCGACCCCGGCGTCACCGGCATCGACGCCGATGAGCGCGGTGCTGCTCATCGGGACGAAGGCCACACCGAGGCCGACGCTGGTGAGGATCTCGGCGGGGAGGACGTGGAGGACGTAGCCGCTGCCGGGTGCGAGCTGGGTGAAGAGCGCCAGCCCGGCGGCGCCGGCGAGCAGCCCGGCGACGAGCGGGATCCGCGGGCCGACCCGGGGCAGCACCTGGCTCGCGAGCGAGGCGCCGGCGATGATCCCGCCCGAGAAGGGGAGGAACGCGAAGCCGCTGCGCAGCGCCGAGTAGCCGAGCGTGCCCTGCAGGTAGTAGGTGAGGAGCAGGAAGGTGCCGAACATCGCGATGCCGACGAGCAACGACGCCACGAACGCGCCGCCCCTGTTCCGGTCGAGGACGACGCGAAGTGGCAGCAGCGGATGCGACGCGCGCTGCTCGAGGACGACGAAGAGCGCGAGGACGGCGACGGCGGTGGAGAGCAGGCCGACGGTGAGCGCGGAGCCCCAGCCGTCGGACGCGGCCCGGGTGAAGCCGTACACGAGGAGGACGAGGCCCGCGGTCGAGGTGAGCGTGCCCCGGACGTCGTAGCGCGGGGTGCCGTCGACGCGGCTCTCACGGACCAGACGCACCGCGGCCACGGCGACGACGACGGCGATGGGCACGTTGATGAGCAGGGTCCACCGCCACGACAGGTACTCGGTGAGCACCCCGCCGGCGACGAGACCGAGTGCGGCACCCCCACCGGAGACGGCCCCGTACACCCCGAAGGCGCGGGCGCGCTCGTGCGGCTCGGTGAACGCGATCGTGATCAGCGACAGCGCCGCCGGCGCCATCGCCGCCGCGAACGCACCCTGCAGCGCGCGGGCGCCGAAGAGCATCGCCGGGTCCTGGGCGAGGCCGCCGAGCGCGGAGGCGCCGGCGAACCCGAGCAGGCTGGCGACGAACACCCGCCTGCGCCCGAGGTAGTCGGCGAGCCGTCCGCCGAGGAGGAGGAGGCCGCCGAACGCCAGGGTGTAGGCGGTGAGCACCCACTGGCGGTCGCCGGTGGAGATCCCCAGCGCCCGCTGCGCGGAGGGGAGCGCGATCGTGACCACCGATGCGTCGAGGACGATCATCAGCTGAGCCATGGCGACGATGCCGAGGACTCGGAACCGGTTCGGATCGCGCACGGTGGTGGGTCTGGCGCCCGCCTCGAGGGCCCCGGTTGCGGATGTCATCGCGTTCCTCTCTGGTACTATACGGAGCGTAGGTTCCGCATCAATATACGGAACGATGGTTCCGCTTGTCAACCCTGAGAGTCCGATGACGCCTGGTGAGCCCGGCCCCCCGGTGGCGGAGGGGCGTGTCCGGCCGCTCCGCGCCGACGCCCGCCGCAACCGTGAGCGCGTCCTCGAGGCTGCGGAGTCCGTGCTCGCGACCGAGGGCGTGTCCGTCCCCATCGACGAGGTGGCCCGACGCGCCGGCGTCGGCGTCGGCACCGTCTACCGCCAGTTCCCCACGAAGGAGGCGCTCCTCGAGGCGATCATGCTGCGGCGGATGGAGAAGCTCGTCGAGGAGGCGCGCTCGCGCGCCGGCGCGGAGGATCCGGGCGCGGCGTTCTTCGGGTTCCTCGAGCACCTCGCCGGCGAGGTGAGCCGCAAGCGGGACCTCGCCGACGCGCTCGGCACGGGGATCGACCTCGGGGAGAGGTCCGCGTCGGTCGCTCAGGAGCTCACCGCCGCGGTCGCCGACCTCCTCGACCGCGCCCAGCGATCGGGCGCCGTGCGCGCCGACGTGGGGATGCCCGAGCTCTTCGGCCTCGTCGCCGGCACCTGCATGGCCGCCGAGCGAGGCTTCCCCATCACCTGTGCCCCGCAGCGCATGCTCGGGATCGTCTTCGACGGTCTGCGGCCCGCCGGGCAGCGCTAGGTGCCGGGCGCGGTCTGCGCGGAGGTGACGACGGTGCGCAGCCGCCGCACCACGCGGTGGAGGATGGTGACCGCGAGCTCGGGATAGTCGAGCAGGAAGCCGTGGAGCTTGCCGTTCGAGAGGTACAGGCAGCGCAGCTGGCTCGTTGCCCGCACGCTCGCGGTGTGGGTTCCCTCGCGGAGCGCCGCGACCTCGCCGAAGAAGTCGTCGGCGCCGAGGGTGGCGATCACCCGGCCGTCGACGAGCACCTCGGCGGTGCCGTCGAGGATGAGGAAGAACTCCATGCCCGGCCTGCCCTGCTCGAGGATGAGATGGCCGGGGCGGAAGACGCCCTCGGAGAAGCGCTCGCACATCGCCGCGAGCCGCTCGTCGTCGACACTCTGGAAGAGCGGCGACCGGCGCAGGTGCGCGATGGTGTCGTCGCGGAGCACGGTCATCTCAGCCCCCTTCTTCGGGAACGGCCCCGACCGCAGCGGACGTCATCGCCGCCTTGAACCGGCGCACCGAGGCGTGGAGCATGTTGAGGGCGAACCTCGGGTGGTCGAGGAGGAAGCCCATCAGCGCGCCGTTGGGGAGGGTGAGGCAGCGCAGCGCCGAGGTCGCCCGGACCGTCGCGGTGCGCGGTCCGTGGTCGAGGGCGGCGACCTCGCCGAAGAAGTCGCCGGGGCCGAGCGTCGCCACCGTCGCACCGCCCGACTCGACGGCGGCGGAGCCCTCGACGACGAGGAAGAACTCGACCCCGGTCATGCCCTCGGTGACGATGCGGCGGCCCTCGAGGTAGTGCTGCTCGTCGAGCGTGCCGGCGATCCCCTTCAGCTCCTCGGGATCGATGCCGGTGAACAGCTGCGACGTGCCGAGAAGCCCGACGACGTCGTCGCGGCCGGGTGGTTGCATCGTGGCCCTCCTCACAGACCCCTCAGGGGCCGGACTTCTCGAGCATCGTGGTACCGGTGGCGATCGCGACGGTGGTTCCCGTGGAGTTCACCACCTCGGCGGTGGCGATCGCCAGCTTGCGCCCGCTGTGGACCACGGTGCCGGTCGCGACCAGGTCGGCGCCGTCCGCGTCGAGCGGCACGAGGAAGTTCACCTTGACGTCGAGGGCGGTGTACGACGTCCCCGGGGCGGCGAGCGTCTGCACCGCGCCCGCGACCGACGACTTGGCGAGGAAGCCCACCGCCCCGCCGAAGATGCGCCCGAACTCGTTGCGCAGCCACTCACCCGCGGGCATCGCGAAGACGGCACGGCCGCGGTCCGCCGACACCGGGCGGATCCCGGTGAGGTGGTGCACCGGCGGGAGCGGCAGCTCGCCGTTCGCCTGCGCGCGCAGCAGCTCGAGCCCGCCGAGCCGCGACGCGACCTCGGCGTCGATGGCCGCGCCGTCGGGGGCGCGCAGTGGCGGGTCGGGCTCATCGTAGTCGGGCTCGACGGTCTCCTCGAGCTCGACCGTCGCCGGCGCCGTGGCGGGGTCGGGCGCCCCCGGTGGCCGGAAGACGAAGCACCGCGAGGTGGCGTGAGCGACGAGGGTTCCGCCGCCGTCCTCGATGAACGCCTCCGACAGGCCGTTGCGCGAGTCGGCGTGGATGAGGCGCGCTCGTGCGCTGAGCATGCCGCCGCCCGCGGGTGCCGGGCCGAGGAAGGTCATCGAGAGCTCGGCGGTCGTGCAGAAGGTGTACGGCGGCAGCGTCGACTGCACCGCGCAGAGCAGCGGGGCGTCGGCGAGGAGGACGAGCATGCCGGTGTGGACGCGGCCCTTCGGCCCGAGGATCCAGCCGCTCGCCGGCATCGTCATCGTCGTCGTCCCGTGCCCCACCTCGACGAGCCGGCGTCCGACGAGGCGGGCGACCGGCGGCTGCGGCGACCGGCCCGACAGGAAGCTCCTCAGCTGCTCGATCCCGGGGAGGGCGACGACCGCCGGGTTGGCGAAGCTGCCGCGGGCGGGTTCCCGCCAGACGGCGACGCGGGTCGTGGTCACGGGCGCGGCTCGCCGGTTCGGTCTGCGGCGGGGAACTTCCGCGGCAGCCGTGTCGCGGCGACGCCGGGGAGGTCGAGCACGGGGAGGGGATCCGCCTCCCAGATGCCGATGCGCAGATGGAGGCGGCGCAGCGACCGTGGCGCCCACCAGTTCGCCCGGCCCGCGACGCGCATCAGCGCGGGGACGAGGGTGAGCCGGATGAGAAAGGCGTCGATGAGCACGGCGAGCGCGAGGCCGAGGCCGAGCAGCTTCACCACCGTCACCCCCGAGGTCGCGAAGGCGACATAGACGAAGGCGAGCAGCACCGCCGCCGCGGTGACGATCCGCCCGGTGCGCTCGAGGCCCGCGGCGACCGCCTCGTCGTTCTCGACGCCCGAGTCGTACTCCTCCTTGATGCGCGAGAGCAGGAAGACCTCGTAGTCCATCGACAGGCCGAAGGCGATGCAGAACAGGAGCATCGGAAGGACGACGCTGATCGTGCCGGTGGCGGTGAATCGCAGCAGACCGGAGAGGTGGCCGTCCTGGAACACCCACACCAGCCCGCCGAAGGTCGCGGACAGGCTGAGGACGTTGAGCGCGAGCGCCTTCACCGGCACGAGCAGGCTTCCCACCATGAGGAAGAGGACGACGAACGTCGTCGCTCCGACGAGGAGCAGCGCGACCGGCAGGCGGCCGAGGATTGCCGACTTGGTGTCGACGAGCTGCGCCGACGGGCCGCCGGCGAGCACCGGGAAGGGCGACGGCGTGGACCGGATCGCGGCGACGAGCGTCTCACCCGCCGGCGACAGCGGGTCGACCGAGGGCACCACGCTCAGCCACGTCGCGTGCGCCGTGGCGAAGCGCGCCGACAGCGGTGTCGGCGCCGCGATCGTCGCCCCGGAGCGGTACGAGCCGGTGAGCGCGTCCACTCGCGCGACGCCGCTCAGGCGCGAGAGCGCGGTCGCGTAGGCGTCGATCGGAGAGCGCTGAGAGCGCGGGTTCGCCAGCGGTGCGACGACCGGAACCGCCGCCACCTCGTCGCCGGCGAAGTTCGCGCGCAGCGCATCGTCGACGGTTCGCACCGGGGCTCCGGCGGGGAGGACGCGCGCGTCGGAGAGGCCGAGCTGGATGCGCTGGAAGGGAAGGCCGAGGACGACGAGCAGCCCGACCACGGCGAGGATCACCGGGAGGGGGTGGCGCATCACCGCGCGCGCACGCCCGTACCAGAATCCGTCGTGGACCTGGCGAACGCGGGGCTGGAAGAGCCGCCACGTCTCCACCCGGGGGCCGAGCACACTGAGGACCGCGGGCAGCACGAGGGTCGCGCTGACGGCGGCGAGAGCGACGACGCCGATCCCCGCGTACGCGAACGAGCGCAGGAAGTCGAGCGGGAAGACGAGCAGGGCGGCGAGCGACGCGGCGACGGTGAGCGCGCTGAAGACGACGGTGCGTCCGGCGGTCTGCACCGTGCGCATCACCGCGGTGTTCGCGTCGCGCCCGGCGCGCATCTCCTCGCGGAAGCGGGAGACGACGAAGAGGCTGTAGTCGATGGCGAGCGCCAGCCCCATCGCGGTGGTGAGGTTGAGGGCGAAGGTCGACACCGTGGTGACCCCGGTGAGCAGCCGGAGCACCGCGAGGGTGCCGAGGACGGCGACGATGCCGACACCGAGCGGCAGCGCGGCGGCGACGACGCCCCCGAAGACGAGGAGCAGGCAGAGCAGAGTGACCGGGAAGCTGATCGCCTCGGACCTGCCGAGGTCGCGCTTCGCCTGGACCGCGATCTGCCGCGCGGTCTCGGCCGCGCCGCCGACGGCGACGTCGAGCAGCGGCCCGGTGGCCTCGTAGCGGGGCGTGAGCCGCGCGACGGCGGTGCGGACCGCGTCGTCGTCGCCTCCGATCAGCGCGAGCACCAGCGCCTGGGACCCGTCCCGGCTGCGCAGACCGGGCGCGCGGCCCGCGGTCCAGTAGGAGCTCGCCCGGACCAGTCCCGGCTCCGCGGCGAGACGCCGGGTGAGCGTGGTGCCCGCGGCGGCGACCGCGGGGAGGTCGACCGACCCGCCGTGGGCGGTGACGAGGAGGAGGAGATTGGGGCTGCCCGCGCCGAAGTCACGGAGCAGCAGCGCCTCGGCGCGGGACGACTCCGCGCCGGGATCGGCGAGGCCACCGGCCGACAGACGCTCCTCGGTGGAGCCGCCGAGCACGCCACAGACCGGGAGGAGAACCAGGGCCGCGACGATGACCCACCACCTGCGCCGTGTCGCCAGGCGCGCCAGGCGTCGCATGTCGCCATTCTGGCGAAATCCGGGACCGGTGGGAAATGCGCGCTCCTCGACGCGCCGGTCCCGCCCCTTCCGGAGGACAGGGGCCACCGGTATCGTGTGTCGCGCTCCGCCGGAGGGTGTCACCCCCGGCCCGACGAGGTGCCCGACGTTGGATCAGGCGACAGTCCGCGGCGTCCCCTTCTTCCGCAACCTCCCCGGCCCGAGCCTCGAGGCGCTCATCGCCCGGCTCCTCCCGGAGCGCCGCGGTCGCGACGACGTCCTCTTCCGCCAGGGCGAGGCGGGCGGGACGATGTACTTCGTCGAGTCCGGCCAGCTCGAGGCGGTCGACGACGCCCGGTCCGAGGCGCTCGCCGTCGTCGGGCCCGGCGGGTTCGTCGGCGAGATCGCCCTCCTCCTCGACCAGGCACGCTCGGCGACCGTCCGGGTCACCGCCGACTCCCAGCTGTGGGCGCTGAGCCGCGCCGACCTCGAGGCCCTGCTCGCCGAGCACCCGCTCATCGGCGTCGAGCTGAGCCGCGAGCTCAGCCGCCGCCTCGTCGCCAGCAACCGGCGCGCCGCCCAGGTGCCGCCGGCGCAGTGCATCGGGATCTTCGGCCCCGGCGTCGACGAGCTCGCGCGGGCGCTCGACATCGCCGAGCCGGGACGGATCGGCATCGCCACCCTCGACGGAGGGCCCGACCCCGGGGCGCTCCCCCCGACGGTGCGGCTCGTGGCGGCCGGGGTGGCCGACGCCGACGCCGTCGCCCGGCTGCGGCGCACCCAGTCCGGGGGGCCCGACCGGCTGCTGATCCCGCTCCCCCGGCAGCGGTCGGCGGTGGCCTCGGCGGCGCTGGCACTCTGCGAGTACGTCGTGGCCTTCGGACCGTGTCCCGACTGGGCGGGCATCGGACGGCCGCAGCACCGCGTGCTCCACAGCGACGGGTCGATCCGCGCGCTGCAGCGCACCGTCCGCTGGCTGCGCGGGCGCGCGATCGGGCTCGCACTCTCGAGCGGCGCGAGCAAGACCGTCGCCCACATCGGCGTCCTGCGCGTGCTCCGGCAGATGGACATCCCCGTCGACGCGGTCGCGGGGACGAGCGGCGGCGCGGTGATGGCGGCGGCGCTCGCCTGCGGGATGAGCGAGGCCCAGATGGTCGACCGGCTGCGCATCCTCGCCCGCAGCCTGCAGTTCCGCAGCTTCGACTTCAACCTCGTGCCGCGCAGCGCGCTCAGCAAGGGCCGGCGCGTCCATCACCTCTTCGAGGAGGGGTTCGGCCGGCGGACCTTTGCGGGCACCGAGATCCCGCTCTGGCTGGTCGCCTCCGACCTCGCGACCGGTGACGAGGTCGTGATCTCGACCGGCCCGGTGGCGGACGCCGTGCGCGCGAGCATGAGCATGCCGGTCTTCTTCGACCCGTGGCGGCACGACGGCCGGCTGCTCATCGACGGGGCGGTCGTCAACCCGCTTCCGGCGAGCGTGCTCCGAGAGGCGGGCATCCGCTTCGTGATCGGGTCCAACGTCGCCGGCCAGGAGATCCGTCTCGACGACTCAGCGGGAGCGCGGATGCCGAACATGCTCCAGATCGTCAACCGGGTGATGAACTCGATGGAGCGCGAGATGCTCAAGGGACAGACACCGCTCGTCGACGTCATGGTCCGTCCCCGTCTCTCCGTGCAGAGCCCGCTCGACTTCAGCCGCATCGACGAGTTCATCACCGAGGGGGAACGGGTGGCGCGGATCGCGCTCTCAGAGGCCGCGCTCCCGACCGAGCCGCTCGCCGTGGCGAGGTGAGCAGGCGCGGCGAGCTGCTCGACGGGCTCGGGGCGGTTCCGCTCTTCGCGGCCTGCTCGAAGCGCGACCTCGGCATCGTCGCCCGGCACATGGAGGTGCTCTCCGTCCCCGCGCAGACCGTGCTCTGCGCCGAGGGGGAGCTCGGCGACGGGTTCTTCGTCATCCTCGAGGGGCGCGCCGCGGTGAGCCGTCGGGGGACGGCGGTGACGACCCTCGGTGACGGCGGCTGGTTCGGTGAGCTGGCCCTGCTCGACCCGGCGCCACGCGACGCCACCGTCGTGGCGCAGACGGAGATGGTCGTCGGCGTCATGGGGGCGCGGGTGTTCCGCGCGATGGTGCGCGACGTGCCCGCGCTCACCGAGAAGCTGCTGCGGGGGATGGCGCGCCGCCTGCGCGAGGCCGACCTGCGCTCGTTCTAGCGGGAGCGGCGCTCGAGCGCGGGGAGGTCCAGGACGACGATCCCACCCCGCCGCGTGGTGATCCACCCCGACCCGCGGAGCAGCCCGAGCGCCTTGTTCACCGCCTCGCGCGAGCAGCCGGTCCACGCCGCGAGCTCCTGCTGGGTGACGGCGAGGAGGATCCCGTCGGGGTCGGGCCGGACGGCCCCGTCCGTCCGCGCGAGCGCGACCAGTCGTCGCACCACCCGGCCGACGGTGTCGAGCGCGCCGAACTCGACCTGGCGGCGGTCGGAGTCGCGCAGCCGCTCGCTGATCATCCGCAGCACCAGCTCACAGACCGCCGGGCGCGTGGTCACGAACGTCATGAACTCGCGGCCGTCGATGACGAGCACCTCCGCCGCCCCCACGGTGCTCGCCGTCGCCGACCTCGCCCTCCCGTCGATCGCCGACAGCTCCCCGAGGAGGTCGCCCGCGTCGCGGACGGTGAAGACGATCTCCCGCCCGGCATCGGTCGTGTACGAGACCCGCACCCGTCCCTCGAGGATGACGACGACGTGGTTCGAGAGATCCCCCTCGCTGAAGAGGGTGGAGCCCCGCCGGTAGCGGCGGCGATGCCCCAGCGTCCGCAGGGCGTCGGCGTCCTCGGGCGAGAGGAGGGTCAGGAACCCGATCTCCGGCGGCGCCTCGGTGCTCACGCCCGAGAGTCTGGCGGTCGAGGTGCCCCTGTGTGACCGGGTTCACACATCCTGGGTGACGGCCGCCGTCGAACGCGTGGCGCCAGGGCGCGACGATTCGGCGCGACGGCGGCGCGGTCCGCCGCAGCTGAGGTGGATGACCATGACCCGCGACGAGAAGGTCGACCTGCTGGCCGCGGTGCCGGCGATGGCCCCCTGCTCCCCTGCGCAGCTGCGCGAGATCGCCCGCCACTGCGACCTCGTCACCGCGAGCCCCGGGAACGTCCTGATGCGCGAGGGCGCCCGTGCCTACGAGGTCTTCCTCATCCTGCGCGGCCAGGCCGAGGTGAGCCGTGGCGGCTCCCACGTCGCCCTGCGCGGCCCCGGTGACTACCTCGGCGAGATCGGCGTGCTCGCGTGCCAGACACGCGACGCCGAGGTGTCGGCGCACACCCCGATGACCCTGCTGGTGTTCTCGGCGCGCGAGTTCATCGGCCTCATGACGACGATTCCGCCGCTCAACCGCGCCGTGCTCACCAGCCTCGCCTCGCGCCTCCACGACGGCGACGTCCTCGCCGGGGCGCGCTGACGCGCCTCCACTCCCCTTGACACCCAGGGACCCTAGGCATAGCGTTACGAGGTATATGAGCGATCACCGAGCCGCGTCCGGCGCGGAGCTGCTCCGTGGCCATCTCGACGCCCTCCTTCTCGCCGTCCTCGCCGATCGCCCGGTCCACGGGTATGCGGTGATCGAGGCGCTCCGGCAACGGAGTGCCGGTGCCTTCGACCTCGCCGAGGGCACCGTCTACCCGGCCCTCCACCGCCTCGAGCGTGACGGCCTGCTCAGCAGCACCTGGGGCCCCGAGGCGGGGCGACCCCGCCGCGTCTACGCGCTCACCCTGCGCGGCGCCGACGCCCTGGCCGGCCATCGCGGCACCTGGCGAACCTTCTCCGACGCTGTCGAGCGTGTCCTCACCGAGGAAGTGCGATGAACGACTCGGTGCTGACCGAGTTCGACCGCCTCCGGCCCGGTGACCCGGGCCGGCGCCCCGGCGGGCCGGCGCGGCACCTTCGGGGCCTCCTCCGACGGCGTCGAGCGGGTCCTCGGGAAGGGAGGCCGACCATCGAGTCGGTGCTGACCGAGCTCGACCGCCTGCTGCCCGGCGGCCCGGGCCAGCGCCGGATCCTGCTCCTCGAGTCGGAGGACCACCTGCGCTGCGCAGTCGAGGCGGGGATCGCCTCCGGGCTCGACCCGGCGGCCGCTGAGGCCGCCGCCGTCCGCGATTTCGGACCACCCGCGCTGCTCGCGCAGTGCGTACGCGACGACCGCCTTGTCCAGGTATCGGGGGACGCAGCGATGACAGAACAAGCAGCACCACCGGGAGCCGTCGAAGAGCGCATCGAACGCCCAGCGGCCCCCGCCGTCTACGACCCACCGGACATCCCCGGCAAGGGTCCGACCGACTGGGGCGGCGGCTGGAAGTGGGGTCTGATCGCGCCGGTGATCCTGATCGCCCTCGCCGTCGCCATCCGCGTGTACCAGGCGTGGGCAGTCTTCCCGTGGGGACTCGACTCCTCCACGACCCAGTTCTTCTGGATGTGGAGGATGCTCGTCGTCGCCTTCCTGCTCGGTGTCGGGATCTTCACCGTCCTGTGGTGGCGGTGGATCCTCAACACCGGCAGACAGCTCCCGGAGCGCTTCAGCCGGCGTGAGGAGGTCCGCCGGATCGCCGTCTTCTGGGGCCTGATCGGCGCCACCAGCGTGAACCTCTACATCGAGGCGAGCTTCTGGCCGAACGAGGACGGGGCATTCCATCAGACCCTGGTGCGCGACACCGCGTTCACGGTCGCGCACATCCCGATGTTCTATCTGTTCTTCCCGCTCGGCGTCACC
>DATKEY010000094.1:0-2203 GCA_035544475.1 Candidatus Dormiibacterota bacterium
CGATCTTGCGTTTTGTGGCGTTTGTTGCGATGAGGCGCCTGGCAACGCACGACGGCGCGGAAGTACCCATTTCCCCGCAAAGTCCCCGGGACAGGGTCCTGCCAATGCAGGTAGCGCCGCTGACAGCCCTCGCCCCGGGCAGCTACCCCTTCACCTGCCGCATCCACCCGTTCATGCACGGGCTCCTGATCGTCCGCTAAGCGGGTCCGGTACGGAGGACGCGGAGGTCGGCGTACTCGGGATGCCTGCGCATGTAGGCGGCGATGAACGGGCAGACCGGGGTGACGCGCAGCCCGCGGGCACGCGCCTCGTCGAGCGCCGCGCCGGCGAGCCGGCTGGCGATGCCGCGCCCCTCGTACCCGGGGAGGGTCTCGGTGTGGGTGAGGACCACGCGGCCCGGCTCGTGCCGGTACACCACGAAGGCGGCCAGCCTCTCCCCCAGGTGCGCCTCGAGGCGATGCAGCTCCGGGTTGTCGGTGATGCGCAGCTCGTCGCCGTTCTCGCCCACGCCCCCAGTGTGCCCGAACCCCCCGCGTCAGCGCGTCGCCGGTCCGCACCGCCAGCCGCCGCTCACCGCGATGCTCTGTTCCGACGCCCCGCCTCCGGGGGCGTTGCCGACCTGGAAGGTGGCGGTGCCGGAGAGCCCGTCGGCCGCCACCACCACCGTGCTCGTCGGAGCTGCGGCCGGATAGCGCCAGAACTGACCGTCCACCCAGAGGTATCCGAGCCCCTGGCCGGGGAAGCTCGGCGTGTTGTCGCCGGTGATGCGGTGGAGCCCGACGACGGTGCGCTGCACGGGCTCGACGAGGAGGACGAGCCCGACGTCGTGGGCGCCGACCTTCCCGGCGACCACCGCCTCGTAGACGTGGATGGGGTGCTGCTCGCCGACCCGGTACTGGAAGTCGTAGCAGCGCGTCGCCACCGGCGGGTCGGTGCCGAACGTGTACTCGGCCGGCGGCTCGTCGTGGGTGAGCGGGAGGGCGGCGCCGCCGCTGCTCATCGCGCCGCTGAGCACGCCGCTGAAGCTCAGCTGCTCGGCGACCGCCACCGGGGCGACCGGCTTCGGGGTCGGAGGAGCGGTCCCCTGGCCACAGCTCGCCACGACCGTCGCGGTCAGCGCGGCGAGGAGGATCTCCGCGGCGTGAGCCGCCCTCGGGCGCGGAGCCATGTCGGCGGGGAAGCATGGCAGGAATGACACGAACCGGTGGGGGCCGGTCCCGAGGTGGACCGGCCCCACCCCGGCTCGTCAGCAGCCGAAGAGCAGCGCCTCGAGCAGCCCGCAGCGCCCGCGGTCGCGGCCGCCACGACGGTCGCGATCGCCGCCCCGGTCGCCGCGACGGTCGCCATCACGGTCGCGCCCGCCGCGTCCGCGGCCGCGATCGACGACGAAGGTCGACCCGTCCGCCGGCGCCGCCGACGTCTGGGTCACCGCCGCCGGCTGCACCGGGGCGGCCTCGACGACCACGCTCGTGGCCGCCACCGACAGCGGCGCGGCGATCAGCAGTGCCGCCAGCCGGATCCGCGCCGGGGCGCGCGACCCGTCCTTCCCGAACATCCCTTGCCTCCTCTCATTCCTTCCGGGCCCTCCCGCCAGGGCGGAGGCGGGATCCATCCGCTCCTCTGGGGCGACCGAATGGATCGGATCGTACTCTGACCGCCCGTTCGCCCCCCGCGGCGAATTCGCGGTGGCAGCAGGAAAGCCGCCCCCCGGTGCGTTCCACAAGCGTGACTCCCGAGCGCCAGTCCTCCCCGAGACGCCGCACGCCCCAGGCGCCGGTGCACGGGCGCAGACCCCGACCGACCTCTCCGGCCGAGCTCCTCGACGACGTCATCGCCGAGCTCGACGCGTCCCCGCACGCCCAGGCCGTGACCGCGGTGAGCACGCGGCCGGCGCCGCCGGCGGAGGTCGCCGGCCCGCCCACCGACGAGAGCTCCTGGCTGGTCCGGCGCTGGTCCGGCGAGCCCGAGCCCGCCGCCTCGCCGCCGACGGCGCGGCCGCGTCCGGCCCGGCGGCGCGTCTCCGTCCCACGGATCGCGCTGCCCGCGAAGCTCCAGCGCGCGCTCGGAGTGGCCGGCATCGCCGCCGGCGTCGCCTCGCTCGGGCTCCTCCTCGCGAATGTGTGGCCCGCGTCCGCTCCCGCCGACGCGAGCGCCGCCACCCGCATCACCGTGCTGCCCCGCGAGTCCGTGAGCACGCTCACCA